>JAGVYL010000015.1 GCA_018303285.1 Candidatus Woesearchaeota archaeon
AAGAGACTTTGATTTCTTCTTTCTCTAATTTTTCTAAGAAGTTAAACATTTCAGTGCCGGCAAAATATTTTTTAACATCTTCAAACGAAGCTTCTTTTTTCCAGTTTCCTAGATTTGGTTTCAACATATTGGCTAAGATTTTCAAAGCAGTACTTTTTCCAATGCCATTCCTTCCTATTAGACCGACTACTTTATGGAATAACGGGAAAGGCAGACCGAACAGTTCAAATTGATTCTCTCCGAAACGGTGGATTGGCTCCTTCTTTAAGACTTCAGGCAGATTGATGACTATGATCGCTTCAAATGGGCAGCGCTTGGGGCAGATGCCGCAGCCAGTGCAGAGCTTTTCATCTATTCTGGCCTTAGTGTCTGTCGGATTGGCGGTGATGCATTCTTTGCCCATGCGGTTGACTGGACAGACTTTAGCACAGAGATAGTTGCCGCACCTTGCCGGCTGGCATTTCTCTCTTTCAATGATGGCAATACGAGTCATGCGACTCGGTAATCTCTTTTGATTTTTATAATTATCTCTAAATTGAGGTTATACCTTCTACAAAGCAAATTCAGCCATGTAAAAGGTAGATAAGCTTCAAATAATTCTTTTCCCTATGGTAAACAAGCCACTAGCCACTGGTCAACCTCCCGCGCGGAGTATATAAAGGCGAGAGTTAACATATTTCTTGTAATAACATAAATCAGAATAGATTCGAACCGAGGTGATTAAAATGTCGTGGAAAGAAGAATTTTGGTATTTATCCAGTATCCTTCGGGATGATGAGATGCAGTATTTGGCCCAGTTAAAGGCCAGACAAGCGAAAATCGGGGATTATTAATACTTCTTCACGGGGCGGCCGTTTCCACCCCCATTTCTCGGCCGTCCCCTAGCTTCTTTTTTAAGAATTTTCCCTCAATAAATAATACAAAATTCTTTTAAATAACCCTCGTCTTTAGTCGTTTATGTCCGAAAAATGCTTCATCTGCAAGAGCAAGATAGCTGAATTATTCTTGGGAAAATTAAAAGGCACAGCTATCAAAAAGGCCGGCCAAAGCCAGCCGTATTACGTCTGTTTTGAATGCCAGAAGAAATTGAACAACAACAAAGAAGAAATGTTAAAGTATCTTTAAATTACTAAGTAAGATGATAATCTGGCCAGAAAAAAAGAGGAAAAAAATAAAAAAATTAAAATTTTAATCCTACATATCCACCGAGATTGTAAGCTGTTTGACCGTCTTCTCCCAGTTCAACAATATCTCCCGCAGCACCTACTTGAAGTTTATCGCCAATAGTTACTCCGGCTCTTAATCTTTGTTCACTGAAGTCATGTCCTTTAGAACTCAAGTCAGTAACATCTTCCACGCTAAAAGTTAATCCCAGTTCTGAAGTTAATGCCGGTGTATAACTTACGCTTGTAAGTATTTCACCATAAAACGGTTCAGTTAGGCTGGATGTGGCTAAAACATACATTCCAACATCTCCCACTGCTTGGAAATATTGTGCTCCTGCTCTAGGCATTGCTCCTAAGCCCGGAATATACTGAACTTCTAATACTCCATCTAATCCACCTACAACTTTATGTGTCAGGTCTACTAAACCAAAATGTCCAACTTGTTTTGCATAATCTAGGGTAGTCCTTTCTCTAGCAAAAACTCCAATCTCTGAAGTTAATGCTCCACTCACTTTCAAATCTTGGACACATTTTTTTTCTCCACACATCGCTTCTATACTTCCACTTGCAGCTTTAGCCGGAGCTATTGACCCTAAAGCTAGCCAGCATGCCGCTACCATACTTACCAAACTTTTTTTAATTTCCATTTTACATCCCTTCGTTTAATCCGTTTTAAGCCCGGTCGGCTTTTAATCAATTTATTATAGTAAAGTAGTGACACAGCTAATATATAAACATTAACTCTCCGTTTTTGGAGGAGAAAGCGAAAAGCTTAAAAACCAGCTCAAATTACATCTCAGAATGGACGTTTCCATCCTCGAAGATATAGGTCTGACGAATGCCGAGATCAAGGTATATTTGGCTCTATTAGAGCTGGGTGACTCTACTGCCGGGCCAATTATCGAAAAAAGCGGGCTGCAAAGCTCGGTCGTTCACGCCACTTTAAACAAACTTACCGATAAAGGATTTATCTCATTTATCCAAGAAGGGCAGCGCAGGCATTATCAAGCCGCCAACCCCAAACATATCGTTGAGTTTATTAACCATAAAAAAGAGCGGTTTGAAGAACTATTGCCAGAGCTTATGTTAAAACAGCAGTTGGCTAAAGAAAAGCCCGAAGTTATCGTTTATCGTGGGATTAAAGGGATGAAAGAGCTGCTGATGGAACTGCTGGAAGCGGGAGGAACTGAGCATCATACTTTTGGCTCACCCAAAGAATCTCTAATGATGACTGATGGATTTTGGATAAACTATCATAAAAAGAGAGCGGCTTTAGGCATTAGAGCAAAACTAATTTTTAATGAGTCATTGAGGGAATGGTGTAAAGAACATAGGCATCCATTAGCAGAGGTGCGATTTATTAGAGAACGAACAGAACAATTTACAGAAACAATTATTCGCAATGATAAGTTGGGTGTAATTATTTGGACTAAAGTTCCGATTGGAGTATTAATCTGTAATTCTATCGCAGCTAATTCTTACGATTCTTTTTTTAACACTTTATGGACAAAAGCCAAAATTTAAAAGATTACTTAACTACAACTGAAAGGATCCAACCTAACGCCAAAAGCACCGTTGATATTACCATAAATGGATTTATCTCTTTTATTCTTTTTGTAAATAATAATCCTAATATAAATATGCTAAATCCAAACAATAAAGCTCTATCAATTGAAAATGTCCAAATAACTGCTCCAATCATTATCAATACTGTAACTATGTCCAGCTTGGTATAAGTCTTAAGTTCTTCTCTAGATGGAAATAAAGCGATACCTACCCAGAAAAGTGCGCCAGTTGTTGCGATTACTGGAACTAAACTAATCAAAGGCGTTAAAAATATCATTGCCAACATTAAAATAGAAATAACAACTGCTGTAAATCCTGTTCTTCCGCCCTCTGAAATTCCAACAGCACTTTCAACGTACGCGACCATGCTTGAAGTACCTAAACTCGCTCCAACCATTGTACCTGCACCGTCAACAGATAAAGCTTCTTTCATTTGAGGCATTGTTCCGTCTTTGTTGACGATTGTTGTTCCTCTGGTCAAGCCGATGAACTTAGCAATACTGCCATAAAAATCAATAAGGAAAAGCACGAGTATTACACTAATCATTTTAACGTTAAATATCACTCCTAAATCCAATTGGAAAATCGCACTAAACATTTCTGTTGAAAATTGAACGGGTGTGGCTGTTCCGCCCAACCCTAAAATGTATGCGGATAGAGTAGATAAAACAATACTAATTAAAACAGCACCCGGAATCTTAAACTTTCTTAAAATGAGAGTTAATGCAAGACCAAAGTAAAGAACATAGGCGAGAGGGGAAAAGAATATTCCTAAACCGCTAATTCTGACTCCAGAATAAACAAGAACTCCAGCCAATCTAAGAGCAATTAACATCAAGAATACGCCGACACATAAAGCTAAACCCGATTTCATTTTATCAGGAATGGCATTGATTATTTTAGTGCGGACATTTGTTAAAGTGAGTATCATAAATATAACTCCTGACCAGAAAACAGCTCCCAAAGCCTCCTGCCAAGTAAATCCTAAAGCTAAAATTACAAAGAATGCGACATAAGCATTCATCTCCATACCGGGAGCAACAGCAAATGGTTTTTTAGCCCAGACACCCATAATAAAAGTAGCCAAAAAACAAGTAATAACAGTTGCAAATAAAACAGCACTTTTATTGAATCCGCCCTCTCCTAAGATTGATGGATTAACTACGAAAATATAAGAAAGTGCAAGAAATGTTGAAACTCCAGCAAGAATTTCAGTTCTATAATTCGTCTTGTGCTTGGCAAATTCAAAATAATTAGAAATTTTCTTGAAAATACCTCTGTCTTCTTGCTGTGACTTATTCATATTGTTCCTCTTTTATTTAGTTTTCTTTAGCTTAAAGATAATAAAGTCTTTAATTTTTCTCTGCTTAAGTTCATATTCTGGTGTAAAAATAGTATCAACCAACTTTAAGCCTGTGTCTTTATACACTTTTTCATACCATTCAATAGGTCTGTGGTTTTCAATAATTTGATAACCTCCCTCTTTTTTGGTTTTCATATAACTATGATTCTCCTCGTATTTGTGCTTAGGAGTTGGTCTCAAATCAAGTTTAGTCTCTGGCACATTTAGGAGCTTTGGATTACAAAATCCGATATAAGCAAAGCCATGATCATTCAATGAATTTTTTATGTTCTTTACAATTCTTTTTACTTCATCTTCTGAGACAATACATAAAACAAGATTGCAGATTACAAAATCAAAATTATTTTCTGGAATTTCTTTAACAGTATCATAAATATTTTCTTTCCCTATTTTCTGAGAAGCCTGTTTTCTCATATCCTCAGAAAGGTCATACACTTTAACATCAGCACCTAATTTCTTCAAAGCGGTTACTAAAATACCCGGACCAGCACCATAATCTAAAACTTTCTTTTTCTGTAACTTTCCAAGAAACGGAATAAGTGTATTATCATAGTAAGCTAATTTTATCTTTTCTGCTTTCAATTCTTCAGAAACTCTGCTCCATTCAGTTTCTTCTGATATTAATTTGTTTGCCATAAATATTATTATTAAAATTGTTTAGTTTATAAAGTTTCCTGCTTGTCGTTCACCCCCCCCCCCAGTTAATAAAAAATTTAGGAGAGCAGCTAAAAACATAAAAGCCAAACTTATGTTCAACGAATCATTAGCATTCTGGAACGCAGAAATAAAGTATCTTAAATCCGAAGTCCGGTATACTAAAGTCGGATTTGAGCCATTGACGGAAACCATCATCCGCAACGACAAAATCGGCTTAATCATCTGGACCGAAAAGCCGATAGGAATATTAATCCACAACCAAATTGCAGCTAATTCGTATGATAAATTTTTTAAGATGATATGGATGACAGCGAAGAAATAGGCGGGCAACATTTAATTGCTTCTATTTAGTGAAAATAAAAGTTAATAAACCTTCCCACCCCCACCATTCCTATGAAAAGTCCATTTGAAACAATTTTAAAAAATAGGAGTTATATAGTTAAATCCAAACGGTTGGCTGGGGGATATGTGAATTCTGTGGCTTTGATTACTACCATAGGAAAAGATGGAAAAAAGCAGAAGTATATACTAAAAAAATATAATTCCGAAAAAGCAATAAACGAAATGCTGAGGGGCTATAGTTTAATACTTCATATCGTTCCTACTCCGTTTATTGTGTATATCAATAAAGAAAAACTTCAAGTAGCATTTGAGTATATCGAAGGGAAAGATATTTTTCAGATGATTAAAAGCAAAGATCCAAAAGTCCACCACGCATTCAAAATCCTCGCAAAAGAATTAGAAAAGTTACACCGATACAAATTGTTTAATCCTCACTATAGAAAAGGGAACTCTCCCGATGAGAGGAAAATGATCAGTCATTGTATTCAATCCATTAAAAAGAACAATATTGGAGATATTCAAGCAAATAAAATTCTACATGAAATTCAAGCGTATATTCCAAAAACAAAGTCTATTATTCATGGTGATGCCCATCTTAGAAATTTTGTCTATTATCAGGGCATAATTTATTTTATCGATTCGGATAACGTAAAAGTGGGGGATTTAAATGCCGATCTCGGTAGATTGCTCAGTTATTTAGATATTATGGAAGATAAGAAACACCTTTCAGCAAAAGACGCTTGAGTATTAAAAGAAATCTTTCTTCATATGTACGGGGGAGAAGATTACCGTGCTGTTTTATTGTATAAGCTGAGAGCACCATTACGGATAGCAAAAGAATTTGGATCCGCCCCCGGCCATTTAATCCCTCATCCTCGAAGATTTATTGAAAAGGTACTAGCCGAATTAGAACATGCTAAATAAAGAGTATTACCTGAAGAGGGGGCTGAAGAATTTAACTACCCTCAGTCGGACTTCTCAAGGAATCCTTAATGTGAGTTCTTCGCAGAATAAAAAAGAGAAGGTTATCTTCTCATCAAAAGAAAAACTTAAGAGTATCACTATCAAAAATTTTCAGGGAGTCCTTTCTTATCTTTATATTAACAAAGGCCGGCAGTTTAGTAACAAAGAAGAGTTAAAAGTTTTTATTGAAAATTTAGTTAAAAAAATAACTGCAGGGGTATTAAAGGAAGGGACACTTTACCGGGATGAGGATTCACCAAAATATCCTTATATCCAAGTTAGTAAACTTCCTCGGCAGATAGAAAAATTTTATACATCTTTGTTTAGTAGGCTGAACCGAGAAGATCCCTTCGCGTTGGCCGCGTGGATTATCTACAACATAGATCTGGGGGGTCATTATTTTGCCGACGGTTGCGGAAAAACCGCCCTAGCATTAAGCTCTTATGTATTAATGAGAAAAAACAAAAAATTGCCAAACATGAAAGATCGAAAAGATTATTATGCCCACGCTTCTGTAAAAGGTGCCGGCGAAAGATTAAAATGTGTAAGTTTAAGAAAATGGAAAAGGTATTATCTTTCTCTATTTAATAGAGTATAAATCCAATCTTCTATCCGTATAGTTTTTATCTCTTAAACTCATAGTTAACTATTTATAATATCCTTGGAATCCATAAAAAACTATCGCCCCTGTAGCATAGCCCGGTAATGTACCGCTCTCGTACAAGCTTTTTAAAAAAAAGCTTAAGCAAAAAAATGAGGCATAAAGCCTCACCCTTTTATTTAAAGAAGAGAGAAGCGGGGATCGGGGGTTCAAAAGCCCGCATCCTTGTGGTTGCAGCTTGAAAGTCCCTCCAGGGGCTGTATAGTTTTAAACTCAATAATCCTTATAAATAGCAATTTTTCTCTGTCTCAGATGCCAGACGAAGAAAAAGAGCCGGAGATTAAATTAGAAACAGCCAAAATTCCAGCGGAAGAACTAGAGCTTCCTTCCTCTAATAAATGGTTTATTATCTCTTTAATCGCTGTAGTTGGCATCTTCATCCTGATAATTGCCGGTATCCGTGCCTTTGATAGTCTTACTGGAGAAGTAATCACTATTGATGAGCTTCACAAAAAAAATCTAGACGGAGATTTAAAACAAGATCAAGGTTATACTTACAACGGTTATTCTTTTGTCTTCACTGACGGCCTTTGGTGGACGCAAGCCGTCATCAACAACCGGAAAGTCAATCCAGGCATGCATTTCGGTCCTAACGAATTAGAGAATATCACTGTCTCAGGAAAACTAACAAATGTTTCTTTCGAAAAGCCGGAACTCTACATCTCCATCGATCCCATTCAATCCGATAAGTATACAGCTTTGGCTGTTTCCGAACTTTCCAATAGTCTAATCTCTCTTACCCAAAAGCCAATGACTGCCGCCTGCTCTTTCAACGAAACTACTGCCTGCATTGATCGGCCCATTGTCAACTGCCAGAACAAAGACAAGGCCGTCATCCAGTTAATCCCCGAGAGTTTTCCTAAAGTAGAACTGGAAGATAACTGTGTCAAGATATTCGGCCAAGACATGGAATTAGTCAAGGCCGCAGAAAGATTCCTTTATCGTTTCTATGGAATTATGATTTAGTATAGGTGCAAAACCAATCATTTTTTTGCAACATATAACACATGTCCGCCATAACCAACTAACGAAGTGTCATTAGCGGTTTTTCTTAAATAATCCAACCACAATTCAAATTCTTTTTCATTAAACTTATTTATTTCGTCCTTTAATAATCTGGAAATTCCATCGGGAGATAATAGCTCTACTTTTTGTAATTTGACTTGTTTAAATAAATCTTCAATTTCCGCAATTGTAACAAAGGTAAAAACATTATCTACAAAATGAAAGTCGTTTTTATTTATTATTTTATCATTTAATATTGCCCGGATATTATTCTTAAAATATTCCCCCACACAACTATAATTCGAAACAAACGCAAATATAATTATTCCATTACGTTTACAGACCCGTATAGATTCTTTAAGTGATTTTAATCTATCATTCTTTTTTAGATGATACATTGGACCGAGAGACAAAACAATATCAAATTGTTTATCACCTAACATTTTCAGATTAGTTGCAGTCCCAAGTATCGGCGTTATCCTCATGTTGGGGTTTATCCTTGATTTCAAAATGTCTAGATTATGTTTTACAAGTTCTACTGCAGTTACATCATAACCATCTTTTGCAAGTTGAATAGAATATGCGCCAGTTCCCGCACCTAATTCAAGGATTTTCATCCCCGATTTTAAATATTTTCGAATAGTTTCAAAAGTAAGAATTAACTCCGGTTTATGTGCTTGGTCTTTTGTCAATCTAAATTCTTCGCAATAACCATAGGCATAATGCTTTATGATTTTTTCCATACTAATTAGAATCAATAACACTCAGTTTAAATATCTTACGAAATGTTTCCCTTTAGGTTTTTTTAGCGATTAAGAATGATTAGACTTAACTGCAATTTAAAGAATATTAACCATATCATTCTTGATATTAACCAGTCTGAACGGCAGCCCCAAAGTCATTACTGCCAGCAGGACAGCCATATGCTCTTTGCCTGTGCCAGAAACAAAATTCAATCCTGCTTCCCAGCCAGTCACTCGGCCGGTCAGCTTCTCCTTAATCGCCAAGCCGATAGTTTCCATCTCTTCTTCGGGATTAATAAGAATATACTCAACTCTTCTATCTTTGATCTTGGCGTTATCTCTGCCAAATTCATTGGTGACAATGAAAATCTTCTCCCAGGGGCCTTGAGAAACCAGTTTAAAAACTTCGGTCCAAGTGCCTTTTCCTGTGCCCAAACATACAATCAGATTCGCCATAAGCAGTATTTTCTGGGTTTATTTAAGTAGTTTTCCTTCAAAATAAGTGGTGTACAAATTGAAGCAATCTCGGCTCTTTAAGCAGGGAAGAAAAGAGAATTCTTCCCGGTTTTTCTCGATTATGTTTTTCTAAAATAGGAATTATTTTCTCTTGCCCCATCAATTGCATTAGTTTATTCCACTCGTCATCGCTCAGTTTATCCATCACTTTCCGCATCTGAAGATGCAGCCACAAATCCCGGCCGATCTCTTTCTTCCAAGTTTGCGCATAACTTTCTCTTCGTTTTAACGATTCCGCCAAGCATTCAGCTGCTTTCAATCCAGAAATAATTCCCCCTAGTGTAGTAGCCTTTACTTGGGTAGCAGCATCTCCCATCAAAACTAGTTTATTCTTAATCTCTGTCGGCAGTTTAGGATTATAGACTGGAATGATTCCTCCCTGCCATGCTCTGATTCTTATTTTACTCTTTCTTTTGTCATTCAACTCTTTAAGGAAAATATCAAAGTACTGTCGAGGATTATTTCGTACAGCTACCCCAATTCTTGCTGTTTTATTGTCTTCCGGCACCACCCAGGCAAACAAGCCCGGAGCAAAACGATTGCCGAAGTATGCTTGATAAGCAGAAGGATCAAATTCTCCTGTGGCTACTGCCTGCACTCCGAAAAAGAATTCTCTCTGGCCGAACAAGCCGAATTGCTGAGCCACTGCGCTGTTCGGCCCGTCTGCTCCCACAACAAAATCCGCAGGAGCATAAATCCTTCGTCCGGCATTGTTGTCTTTAAATTGCAGCCAGTTATCTTCGGCAGAGATAAACCGGCGGCCGAGATGCAGTTTTGCTCCGTTGTCTACTGCTTTATCCACAAAATACCCATCAAATTTGCTGCGGTCTATCACATATTCTTTCTGCTTTATTTCAATTTTCCGGCCGGAAGGAGCAATCAGCTCAATCCGTTCCGTCGTATTCACTAAAAATGACTGCAAAGATTTTGGCGGCAATCTCAGCTCATCAAAACTGCCGGTAAGCAGGCCGGTGCATTGAATCGGTTTGCCTATCTCTTTATGTTCTTCGCACAAAGAGACTTCATGTCCTTGAGCGGCCAAAAGAGAAGCAGCATAACCTCCCACAGGGCCGGCTCCAATAACTGCAATTTTAGGCATAAAGACAAGATGGCAAGAGAGTTTAAAAGATTGATTAAACAAGAATTCTGTTTTCTCAAGCTGGGAACCAAACCCCTGAGGAATCTCTTATCGGAGCATAAGCCTGCAAAGAAGGATTGGCCAACTCCAGTTTCACTCGTTCATCAATCTCCAGGAAATCTCGTTTTAACAGTTCTTCCAACGTGTATCGTTTATCTTTCGCTTCCGTATCTAACTGTTGCTTAATCTGGTGTACTCTTTCTCTTTGTCCATACAGATTAATTGTAACTCGGTTCTTATATGGATACCTAACAGTCCAATCGTGCAGGTAAGCCAGCATCACTTCTTCCTGCTTAAAGCGATAAACATCGGTGGTATCAGTGTCTTCCCTTCTCGGCCGTTTGCTTAAAGAAACAATCTCAATCTTACCGTTTTCCTTCACGCGTCCCATATATTCTCTAAATTCTCGGGGAGAATAAAGGCCGATAGCCTTGCCTTTGTAAGCAGTTAGTTTCATCATGTCGAGAAAGTATAATTGATTTATTTAGATTGTGAAATTTAAAAACGAGGAGGTTGCATCTTTTTCTGTATCACTGAGAATAATTGCCTAAAGAATAAACGCCACTGCCCCATGATATATCTTTAAGTTCTTTTCTTTCTGCATCAGACATCTGTTCGTAAATCCATCCTATCGGTGGGCAAGATGCGTTTTCATCATCGCCAATCAGTTCTGCGATTGTCACAAAGTTTACTACGTCGGGATTTCCTACGCTGTAAGTGGGAAACCGTTCACAATTCTCTGAAACGTAAGGTTGAATTAGTTCTAAACCTAACCGGACTCTTCTCCCCCGCCAGTCCGCACGTTCATTATCAAATTTTTCTTCTAATGGAGATTTAGTGTAAGAAACAGTCTTTTTATTATACTCTTCATTACACCCTTTTCGTGATAACGCCTGCAAAGCACTACCAGCGAAAAAACCGGCACCAATAATTATCAAAGTTTTTTTAGCCATCAATACCATTTTAGTTTATTCTAGTTTAAAGTTTATCACTTAATTCTTTTCGGTCTTCTCTAATCTCTTGTTTTAAAGCTTGGTTCGAAATGATTCTACCTAAAGCGTATACACCCATAAAGAAGATGAATTGATAAGGATAAGGAACAAAAAGGGAATCCTCTTGACGAGTAGAAGCTTCTAAAATCATCCCACCGATACCTACCGCTTCTAAGATACTTCCCCACCATATATCAAGATTTTTATGATATTGCATAACCATTTTATATTCTTTCGGGTTTTTTTACAAGATTAAAAAATAAAAAAAAAAGAAATACCTAATAGTATTCCTTCACTTTCTCGTCTTCGTCTTTCTTGCCCATTCGGCTGAAGCCGATGATGATTCCTACAATCACCAGTAAGACAACTAAAGCAATCACTGCTACTTCAAGTCCTTTTCTTAACTTGCTGTAGTCAGCATCATTGCTGGCAGTCTTCACTACATTGGCCTTAAGACTGAACTGCTTCAGGACTTTCTCGCTGTTCTTCACAGTTACGCTGAAGATTTTTTCTCCTGCTTCAGCGGCTTCTTTGGCAGTGACATAAGCATAGGCTACTTTAGTTTCACCAGGAGCTAAGACGAAAAGATTCTCGCTTAACTTAGCGTCAGCCCAATCTCCAGCCACTAACTCTAAAGCATAAGTCTGGGAAGCTTTTCCTTCATTGGTCAAGGTGATGGGATACATTGCCTGACTGCCGCCTGCAACCACATTCTGAGATTCCGGACCAGCAGTTAACACAAGCTTCTCGCCTGCAGTTTCCTGTTGAGCAGTTTCTCCCTCTAAAACTTCCAAGGTGTAAGTCTTAGCAGTTACTTCTTTCATGTTGTCGTATTTGACAGTTACCTGAACCGGATACTTGCCGGCTTTGGCATCAGACGGAATCTTTAAGTAAAGTTCCTCTGTAATCTGAGTGTCATCAGCTTCTAAAGCATCGATGTAGTCAGAGGTGCTCACTCCCAATTCTGAGATAGAAGCAGTCACTTTGACGTTTTCTTCATCTTTAACTCCGAAGTTCTCTACAACAACTTTTGCCTGTAAAGCTTTTCCTGCCTTTAATTTTAAGGAAGGGGAAAAGTCAGTGTCTTTAATTTCTACGCCGTGTCTTACTGCATCAACATAGATCTTAACGACTTTTTCCACAGCATCATGGTTCTTATCAGTGATTCTTACTCGCAAAAGATATTCATCTTGGTCTAACTCTTTAGGTAGATTCAAGGAGAATTTCTTGTAGTAAGTTTTTCCTTCTTTCATATCAAATACATGGGTGGTGCCCACAAGAGGCTCGTAATCAGAGTATTCATAACCCTTAATGGAAGCTTCTACTTCTACGTCCTTAGCTTCACCAGTGGCCTTTAAACCAACTTCTACTTCAAGAGAGTCTCCTTCCTCGAAGTCAGTAACCTCAGTGACTAAGTCACCGTTGTCATTGAAGTCTACGTCATTGCCGTTGACTTCCATGCTCTTCACTTCTACCGGCATCGGAGAAGCAGAGGCGCTGGCTACTAAGAAAAAGCTCAGCACGACTAACGCAAATACACTCAAAATTTTATTCATCATTTTATTTTCCCCCCATGTTTTGGTTGAGTTTTATCGACTTATTATCGACTTTAAGACAGATTTTTTATTCAAATCCATCTTTCTTTATAAACCTTTCGCACGCTTTAGTATTTTAAAGTAGTTAATCTATTTTACCTCAACAGTACGATAGGCAACATTATACACTAAATCATTACTGACGGTAATCTTTACATCATATTCTCCAGCATCGATTCCTTCCGGAAGCTCCAAGGAAATCTGTTTGCTTATCTGCTTGTTCTTCTTGATATCAAACAGGCCGCTGATCTTCTTGATGCCTAATTCTGGGATAGATAGAGTGATGGTCACATCTTTCATCTTCTGATATCCGCTGTTGACAATGTCTACTTTAGCAATCAAGGAATCGCCGGCAGAAACTTCATCTTCTTCGAAATAGATGTTGTCAAAACCCAGCTTATTGTTCTGGCCGCCCACCATTATATAATACACTTGCTGTTCAAGCATTTCTCCATCATAGGCTTCAATCACTACCTTGAACTGGCCGTTCTTTTCTACTTTCCAGGTTATCATACTGTTAGTATCCATTTCCATCCCTTCGGGTCCAGTTTTCAAACTCAAAGCCACAATCTCTCCTTCAGGATCTTTGGCTTTCACAGTGTACTGATAGGTTTTCCCCAAAGTAGCTTCTGTCGGAGCAACAGTGATAAAATACGGCTTCTTGTTGATTGTCGGTTTAGGCTCCTCTTTGGCCACCACTTTCAAGCTGACAGTTTGGCTGTCGCTTTCTTGGCCATCGCTTACAGTAAATGCTAGTTCATATTCTCCTGCATCTCCTTTAGCTGTCTGCCAAGAGAAAGCCCAAGTATGGTCTCCAACTTTTTCTACAGAGCCGACAGTATTATCTGCAGCTAGAGTCAGTTCATTTAAATCAATATCTTCTGCATCCAGATAGAAAGACACCAAATCGCCTTCATAATAAAATTCAGGCAAGCCAGTTACTTCTTTCAGAACCGGAGCGTTATTCTCGGAAGGAATAACTGTTTCATCAGAAATTATAATGGTGAACTCCTGAGGAGCAGAGTCTTCTGTGCCGTCAAAAGCCACAAAGCTTACAGCCACTTCTCCTGCTTCTTTCGGTGTCCAGGTGATTTCTCCTGTTGCTCCATTCATGCTCATCTCTTCAGGTAAGCTAGTCTTGGCTATGAAAGTGATCAAATCTTCATCTTCGTCTACTGCAGTCAACTGATAAGTATAAGTTTCTCCTACAGTCGCTTCAGTACTAGGATTAGAGGTGATCATTGGTGCATGATTTTCAGGCAAGGGAGTTTCTTTAGTTACTTCTACATTTAAAGTTCCTTGAACTCCAGCTTTACCATCGGATAACTGGAAGATCACTGGGAAATTGCCGACAGTATTTGGCTTCCAGCTGAACAGCCACATATTTTTGCCGGCAGTAGTCAAACTCATGCCTTTAGTATTCATATTTAATATTTTTAAAGCAAGAAGCTCTTTGTCTTGGTCATAACCAGTAACAAGCTTGCTCACAGTTTCTCCTAATTTAATTTGCACCGTATCGAGCTCATTAAGTACCGGAGCATGATTTTCCGGCACAGGCTCTTCTTTCTTCTTGATGGCCAGAGTATAGATCTGTGAACCAGAATCTTTGCCATCGCTGACTTTGACTGCCACGTGATATTTTCCTTCTTTGATAGGAGTCCAGGCAATCATTCCGGTTTTACTGTTGATACCCATTCCAGCCGGAGCAGCAGTCAAAGAGTAAGTTAATTTATCTCCTTTGTCAGCATCTAAAGCTCTAACATCATAAGTATACTTTGTGTTGACATAACCTTCTGAAACAGGTTTAGACGTGATTGTGGGTTTATGATTTCCCGGAATTGGTTTGTCAGTTACAGTAATCACAAACTTGTCAGAATCGCCTACTTTCTTGTCGGAAACATAAACATTGTATTCATAGACTCCTTCTTTGTCTGCAGTTCCTTTAAGCAGTCCAGTGGAAGCATCAATCTGCAGCCAGGTGGTGCCGGGAACTAAACTATAATCCAGCTTATCACCGTCTTCATCTGTGGCTTTGACTTGATAGCTGAAAACTTTTCCTTCTTCAAATGTTTGGTCGGGAATATTCTCTAATTCAGGAGCATGATTAACCTGAGGCTCAGCTTTATCTAAAACAGTAAGATCTACGTTCTGGCTGTTGCTGCCTTCAAAAGCATCTTTAGCAGTAAATGTTAATTTATATTTTCCCGACTGTGATTTAGTGGGAGTCCAAGTAAAGGAAGCTTCTCCTTTATTATTAATTGTCAACTCTTTATCTACTAACGGTCCATTGGGAAAGAAGAAATTAAAGAAGCCAAAGAAACCGGTTAATTTTTTTTCTAGTTTAACATTTAGAGTTGCTTTATCTTTGTCTTGGTCATTGACTTGAAGTTTGACTGATAAAGTTTCTTCTTCAGTCAAAATTTTTCCCGGCGTCATTTCCACCAGATTAACTGCAGGATTCTGATTGGTATCTTTAACTGTAAATTTTACTTCGTCTTGATCTTTAAGCAAACCATCACTGGCAGAGAAAATTAAATCAATCACTGCCTCTTTGCTTGGATGTTTTACTAGGTCATAACCAGGATTCCAAATGAAGACACCAGTTTCTTCATTGAAAGAAGCGCCAGACAAACCAGGTTTGTCTATAGTCTGATAGCCAGGAGTAGAGATAAAATATGAATAAAGGATCTTGTCCTTGTTTTCATCAGTAGCTTTCAATTGAAAAGTCAAACTTTCCCCTTCAACGAAAGTCATATCATTAACCGGAGATAAAATCGGAGCTTTATTATTTGATTGAGGAAGGGCATCCTTCTCATCATTATCCTGATTGTTGCTGCATCCAGCATCTTGAAGGTCAACCTTGCCGTCTCCATCATTATCTTTTCCATCAGTGCATTGAGGCAAAGCAGCTTTCCCTTCAACTGTTAAATACAATACCGATGCATCACTGCCGTCAATGGCTTGGGCAGAGATCAGGATAGTATACTCTCCAGCTTTCAATTCGCTGGTCTCTACAGATACTTTATTGAAAAAGCCATCCATATTGGCGTTCATTTTCTCACCAAAGGCTAAAGTTTCTATAGCTTTTCCATCGCTGCCAAGAAGATCAGCTTGATAATCAAACTTCTTCGCACTGAGGATGACAAAAGCAAATTCCGCATTTTTTCCTTGTTCTACTGCCAGATTCTTGCTTCCAGATTCCATCCAATAGGAAGAGACGGCTAATGTACTAGCCGCAGCAAAAGTCGGCAGCAAAGAAAAGACGAACATCAATACTATGCATATTGACAATAATTTTTGGAATCTGTTTTTCATTTTGTTTTTACCTCACTGTTTTTTACTGTGAGGTTCCGAAACCTCAGTTTCGATACCTCACAACTAAAAAAAATTAAAATTTATATCTAATTTCAAATATGCCTTGAGCAGATTTACTGCGAGTGCTGTATCCTCCTTCAACACCGAGGCGTAAGTTTCTCAAGGTTCTTACATTAAGACCGCCATGAAGATTAGCACCATACCAAGTTTCGGTATTTGTGGTAGAATCTCCAATAGTTTTCTTGCCGTCCAATTGCTGGCCGTCTTTGGTTAATCTCATAGATCCAGTATAATCTTTATGAGTAGTTCTTTGACCAATCAAGGCATCCACTCCTGCGCCAAGATCAAATCTTCCTCTGCTGTAGGTTACCTCAGGACCAACTGCAACAAAATCTTTTTTTTCAACAGTAGTCTTAGTTACATCCGCAGTTGTTTTCTGTACATCGCCTGGCAAAGTGGCTGTTTGTATCCCGCTTTTGTCAGTGTCAGTATCGACATCTGCACTCTGGAAGATTGCAGCAGCTCTTAAACCTGGAGTCCATCGGCCAATTTGATAGCCAGCAGAAACTCCTAATCGTCCTTGGTTTTCCGCATCGTTAGAAAAAGCATAGGCCGCAAAAGGAGCAAAGACGAATTCTCCGCCTTGCTTGACTATTGTGTTTTGGCCGCAGCCGACTTTCAATAAACGGGCTCTCTCTTGCTCAAACAACTCTTTGCTTTGGTCATAAAGTCTAATTTTTTCGTCTAACTGCTCAGTAAGATTTCCAATAGGTTTTTCTGTCGGAGCAGTAAGTCCTTGTGTCAACGCTTGGGCAGTAGTAGCTTCTTCTAATGCCGGAGCGGTAGTCGGTTCTTCTTCTTGTCTAAACCAGCATAAGCTTTCTTGCACGGCTCACTATCTTTCAATCCGAGCATAAAGTTTTCGTAATCGGCCAAAGTTTCAGTATGAGTTTGTTCTAACTCATCAATTCTTTTCTGTGCTGATTTTAATGCTGCTTGAGACTCTCCAACCGCGCGTTCCAAGTCACTGATATTTGCTATCGGACCAGCGCAAACTTGCTGGGAAGGACATGCTTCCGCATCTCTCTTAGTGTAATTTCTTCGGTCTTTATTTTCTACACGATTAGTCAAGCCAAGTTTATCCGCTACAGACGGAGCTACACAAGCGTACTTGTCTCCATAAAAACTTGCACAAGCTTTTCCGGTTCTGGACGGAGATTTTGCAGGAGAGGTAACTCTTTCTCTACCTTCTAAAACAACCTTTTCTTTCGCATAAGCGTTTCCACAGTAAACTGCACCTACCAGGGCGGCCAAGACCAAACTGTTTTTAACCATTTTAATAATCCTCCATGTATTTTTATTCTAGTTTAACTATAATATAATCATCTCCGGGGTTGACGCGGCAGGCATCTTTGTTCTTCTCGATAAATAATCTTCTTGTTTCTGCATCATCATACTCCGGCTGATACGAGACCATAAGAGAATATAAATTGTCTAAAGCTTCAGGACATGTTTTTCCCTTCACTTTTAATTCTCCTAATAAAAATCTCTTCAATGAGGACACATAGTTTAACAGTACTTTTGGAGAATTATCCGGATCTTTCTTTAGATCACGATAAAAACTAGTGATTTGAGTAGTTTGAGTCGGCTTAGCTTTCTCAAAAGTTAAGTTAGTCATACACTCGCTATACTTTTCTTGCAAATCTTTTGCCGCATCTAACTGCGGTTGATATTCCTGTCTAACCCGTGCTTCTACTTCTTTTTCATCAACTAGGGAAGCTTGTACGGGCACTGCCACTTGTTTGTATGCCGGTTGTTCTTCTGTTGATCGGCGCCCACAATTATAATCTGCCCCACAGATAGCAATGATTCCTCCACAATAAAGAATCTGTGCTAACCATGAAGATTTTATTTTTTTTTCTAAAGAACTAAAATTTGCATCGGCATTGCCAGAAGCTCCAGTTGATTTATCATTGTCTACCATTTAGTTTCCACCCCGTATAAATAATTATTAATTTAGCTGATATAACTATTTTCTACTTTAAAGTAGGTGTTCCTATATAAAGTTTTCGGAATAAAATCTTTAATCGGATGGGCAGGTATCAACATGATGTTCAGAACTGTCGTTACACAAAAAATAGAAACACGGTTGTTTATATCCTTGTTCTAAATGAATACTCATCGAACAGTTATCAATAGGTACATCAAAAAGTTTGGAAAACTGTTGTTGCATTTTTTGCTGTTTTTCTTGATAATCTGATTGGCTAACATATAAACTACAAATATTGTCGATGAAATTAGATGATGTATCAGAACTTATGCCGTCCCAATCATTTAAGCGGGCGGTTAATTCTAATTCTTCTTTTAATGGAGCAATAGACTTTAATATTATTTCTTTTACTTTGTTTTTATCATTTCGCTCTAACGCGTTGCTCAGTTGTAAACATGAATCATTTTTTTCATAAAAAGCAACATTCCCCGCTAACTGTTTTCCTTCTTTGTACAAGGAGTTATTGGCTTCAATGCATACTTTATTACCTGTACCTAATACGTCCACTAATTGAGTCAACTCTTTGTTCTGTCTCGCCTCAGAGAAATATAATAAGCCTCCCGCAACAAGAGATACTCCTAACGCCCCCAATGCAGCAGCCAGTTTCCATCTACCGGTTCCCGAAGGAGCGGCGGATTCTTTTGTTTTTTCCAGCACAGTTTGCTTTTTGGTTGCAAGCCAATCGTTTACTTTTTTTTGTTCACGAGAAATTAATTCGGCATATTGTGCCTTTAAAGCGCGAGTTTCGCTCTCTAATGCAATACGATGAACTTTAGGAGGAATGTAACCTTCGTATTGTGTTCTTAAAGTGTTAATCTCTTCAGCAGAATCGCTCGCCTGCCTTTTTACTGCGTCTAATACAGCGGTATGTACTTCTCCAGAGACGTGATTTTTATACGTTTGCATTAAAGTACGTTTTTCTTGAAATAACTCCTCTTTGATTTGTTCCGAGTTATTCAATAAATTTTGTAACGAATCAATTTCTTTTTCTTTCTCAGCTAACTCTGCTCTTAATGCATCAGAAACATCTCCTTCTTCTGAGGCAGGAGGTCTTTCTGGCGCCCGTTCATCTTCGTCTCTCCTCTCTCGCACATTTTTACGTTCTTTCTCAAGTTCTTTGAGAGTATACCTCTCCACTCGTTCAAAAACCTCTTCTAAGTTTTTTTCAACGTAAAAAGTATTGTATTCGGTGGCTATTCTTCTGGCAATAGCATTTGCTTCAGTCGGTTTTTCTCTCGCAAGATGAGAAGAAACCAGCTCGGCCATTTCTAAATAGTGAGGTACTATCTGTTCTAAAAAATCTAATCTACGCATCAGTTCTCGAGATTCATCTTGATCTTCATTGAAACTATTCTGTAAAAATGCGTACTGAAAAAAAGCTGCGTTTAAATTTTCCCAAATATATTGATGGTCTAAGATTTCTTGATGCAGTCCCAACTGGTCTAACCTAGAATAAACTCGTGCTCGGACAGCTTCTTCATGCGTTTCTAAAACAATTTTATATGCAGAGAAATAGTCTCCTGCTTCGAGATTTTTTCTTAAAACAGTCATTATCTCTTTTTGGTTTAGAACTGGAAGAGAAAACATCGCCGGCAAGTGCAGAGCCATATTGGGAAATCTTTCTTTAGAAAAATCATTCTCTGCTACATAAGCCATAAACTCTACGCATTTTCTTGAACTTTCTTCATCAGGTATATAACTCTTAAACATAGCCTCGCATTGAGCTCTCATATCCAGAGGATGTCCCCAGCTTTCCATTAAATCTTCTAATGTGCAATATTTGCGAGTGCTCTGTACAGGTATAATCTGCGTCTTGGATTCCATGGCCGGAACAGAAACTGAGGGAAGTTGAGGAGCCGCTTGCATACTTCCAGTATTAGGAATTTCTGCTTCTCCAAAAACAATTTTATTTTTTTCCGTTGGATCATCCATTTTGTATCGATACTTGTTTTTACTCTAAAGAAGTATACAATTTAAAAATCTAATCCTTCTTAATACAAAATCAAAGCTGCTGCTCCAATCAAAAAAAGCAGAATCAGCATCACACCAAAGAAGAATCTCCCTTTTAGCTGATACTCCGGCTTTCTTTCTCCCTTCTTCTTCGCCTGCCAGAAAGTTAGGACTATTAATATATTAAATAGTCCGATAAATGCTCCGATAAAATTAATCACTGATATGAAATTGGTAAGATTAAGAAAAAAGACAAGCAGGGGAGGCAGTAAAGCGATTATATACGCAGGTACTTTTTTAATGCCATAATCCAAGTGCAGCATCATCCATAAGGCATAACCTAAAGCCAGAAACGCGGTTCCCATGCTAAACGCAGCAAATAGATTTATCATCACGCTTAGGATTCCCGAAGAAAATAATTCTAAAGCCACAGTAGCAATCCGCTGATTCTCCTGAAGCAGAGAAAAGTTTTCCGGCCCAACCATTCCTAAGATAACCGCTGAAAAGACCAGATAAATAATGATTGGAGCTAATCCCCCGAAAATAATCGCTTTCTTCAGCAATTTATTTCTGCCCTGCAGCTCTTCTTTCATCTCTGGAATAGCAGTAGCGCTCATAAAAGCAAAAAGAATTGCCCCATAAGGAAACAGAAGAAATGGAAAATTAACCGTGCTTAAATTTCCTATTTCTATTTTTTCAAAGGAAAAAATTCCCAAAAGTAAAACTGCTGCAACCATCAAGCTGGTCATTATAATTTCTGCTTTGCCTAAAGCTCGGATGCCGAAAAAGACAATCCCCGCTGCAAAAGCAAAAAATAGTAGAGAATAAAAAAAACTGTTTCCTCCAAAAACAGTTTTCAGCACTTCTCCTTCTCCGATAAGATACGCAATCAAAGCTCCATAAATACCAACCACCAAAGAAAAGGCCATCAGATGCTTGCCCCACGGCCCAAGATATTTTCCCACATAGCCGCTTAATTGATAGTTCTTTTTCGTACGCAAGATAATCTCTCCTACGAACAGGTTGAGTAATATCGAAGCTAAACCCAACACAATAATCTCCACTAAACCAATAAGAAATCCGCTGCGGCTGATGACATAAGGCAAAGCAAGAATCCCTGCCCCCACAGTCGTGCCAATAAGGGTGGCCGTAGCCATCCACAATTTTATTTTATTCGTCACCATCTTTTTGAATATTCTAAAACTGGGGACGTGGGGAATCGAACCCCATTTCGTCGGTGCCGCCTAAGAATCTTGCCCGGAAGCTTAATCCTTTAAACTGGAGCCGACTGTAATACCAGTATACTACGTCCCCACCAAAGAATTAAGTTCTTAAGGTTCTATATAAATATTATTGGTTGTTTGGACTTAAATTGTGTTTATTTAGCGGCTCTACAATCTCTGCCCTGCTCAAATATTCCCTTATTTCTTGGGCGATTGTTGGTTGTTCTATATCCATTAACGCAGCATATTCTTGAAATGCATGTCTTTCAGTGGATAAGATTCTTTCTTGCCAATCCTGTTCCGGAAAAAACTTCTTTCGATATTTGTTTCCAAAAAAGAACCGGGCACTAAGAATCAATTTTAAATCTACCTGAGAAGCGATTTCACTAGATGGAGTAACACTCATCATCTGAAAATGATTTTCGCTAGTATCTTTCCCTTTAGGAACAATTTGCCGAAACGGAACTCGTTGAAAACCTTCTTCGGCTAATTGTAAATAGTCTCCGGGATACATCTCGTCTTGATCTATCTTAAGATAGATATCTAATGTTTTTTTTAATCGCTCAACGGTGTTAGTTTCAGTTTGAATAACGGACCATAATTCGCTACAAACGGCTTGTCGTTCGTCTTTGCTATTCAAGATATAATGTTCACAGAACATTGGAACTGGAACGGGGTGTTCCTTAGTAATCCATTGCTGGAATCCTTCCTCGAAATATAAATGATGTAATCCATTGGCATAAATATCTTTTTTGGCTTTTTTGTTTAGTATTCCTTGAATTCCAAAACCTATCAGTGTATCAGATTCATATGCTGCAAGAACTAACCTAGTGAGATTATCCATCGCAGATAGTTTATAGCAATTAACTTTATAAGTTTTGTGTGGTTAGAGAAGAGGATGATAGAATTAGACGGCTCTCATGGAGAAGGGGGAGGAGCCTTAGTCCGGGTGGCTTTGGCTTTGTCCTGCATCACTGGCAAGCCCTTTATCGTAGAAAAGATTAGAGCCAACCGTCAGGAGCCAGGACTTAAAGCCCAGCACCTTTGCGCTATCAATGCTTTGAAAGAGATTTGTTCTGCTCAGACTACTGAGGTTGCTTTCGGTTCAGAGACTTTAGAATTCAATCCAGGAAAAATAAAATCCGGCAAATATCAATTTGATATCAGCACTGCAGGCTCCATCGCATTATTTCTTCAAGCTGTCCTTCTGCCCTGTTTATTTGCTTCTAGAAAGATTATTCTTACAATCAAAGGCGGCACCTGCGGAGAATGGCAAGCGCCAGTAGAATACCTTCAGAACATTCTTCTTCCTCAGCTGCAGCGATTTGCAGAAAAACTGGAAATCAAACTGTTAAAGAGAGGGTATTATCCTAAAGGAGAGGGAGTAGTGATTGTGGAAGTGACTCCTAAATTCAATCTGGAAAAAGTCTCTTTGGAAGAAATCGCAAAAAGAGTTAAACCTTATCAACTCACTCAACGAGGTAATCTCATTTCTATTCGAGGTATCTCTCACGCTTCGTTTAGTCTCGAACCGGCTAAAGTAGCAGAGCGCCAGGCAGAAGCAGTCAAAAGCTTTCTGAAGAAATATGCCGTTCCGATTATTATCCAGCCCGTTTATCAAGAGACTGCTAGTGATGGTTCAGGCATCACTCTCTGGGCCGAGTTTGCTGAAGGCAAAGAAAGCGATGATGTCCATCCGTTCTTTGTAGGAGCGGATGCTTTGGGTAAAAGAGGAAAACGGGCCGAAGAAGTAGGCAAAGAAGCGGCCGAAGAGTTAATTCATCTAATCGATGCCGGCCGAGGCGTGGACAGGCACTTGGCCGACCAGTTGATTCCTTTTATGGCTCTTCTGCCCGGCAGTGAGATAGAATCCGCTGAAGAAATCACTTCCCACACCTTTACTAACATCAAAATAGCAGAAAAGTTTCTTCCAGTTAAATTTCGAGTGGAAGGAAAGAAGATAACCTCTGTCTCCCAACCCCCTTAAACAAATGCTTGACTAATCTTTTTAAATAATGCCGAAAACTAGAATAAACATGGAAAAAAAACAATGTGCTTCTTGTAAACGGGAAATCGCCAGCATTCCCGGCAGTGTTTCTTTCAAATGTCCGGCTTGCGGCAAGTATGAAATCGTCCGATGCTCTATCTGCAGGCTCTCTGCTTCAAAATATCACTGTCCTGCATGCAGCTTTGTGGGGCCGAATTAAACTCTCAAACCAAAATGGCGCGCGTAGTTGTTTCTTTAAGAATCATGCCTGAATCTCCAGAGACTGATTTAACTGCAGTAGAAGCAGAAGCTAAAACTAAGATTATAGATTTTGCCGGAGAGACTGAATTTAAGGTAGAAATAGCTCCCATCGCTTTCGGCTTAAAATCTTTGACCATTATGTTTATCATGGACGAAAAGAAAGGGGCCACTGATCCTTTGGAAGCGGCCATTGCTCAGCTAGACGGCGTTAATTCAGTCGAAGTGACTGACGTAAGAAGAACAATCGGATAAAATTTTTCTTAAAGAGTTCTTAATGGTGCAGGCACCCATTTATAGCAATCTCTAATCTTTCCCATATTGCTGACAGTTACTTCGCTAGTATTCTTTCCTAACACTTCAGAGACTCTTTTTAAGAAATCAATATACTCCGAGCTGACACTGAACTCATCTACCACGGGAAGATAAAGTATCGCTCCTTCAGCATTCTGCACTTCTTTGTAACGTGCCGGGAAATAGCCTCGGCGGTCCATAGTGACAATGCATTCAGTATTCACTGGAATGACAATTCCTTTTGAAACTAATTCGTCATATTCCCCGATCATCTCTTTTTTTTGTCTGCGCAGTTTAGAGTCTACTACTCCGATACTATTATAAGTTATTCCATCAGTGACAGAATCTCTAAATGCACGCACATGCTCTTTAGTGAAATCTGCTTCTCTCATATAGGTCTGTACCGTCTTTTTATTAGCATAGTTGGTTCTAGCAGCATCAAACTGCTTGAATACTCGTACTAAAGAATTACCGCTGACTACTTCATCCAAAGAAAGAAACGAACCCCCATTTGGGGTATGAGCATCAATCAAATTTTCAAAAGTTCCCCGAAGGACTTCTCGTAATCGGTATACCTTATTAGACGCAGGAATGTATTCTACTTTATCATTGGGAAACGTAGGATCAATAATATTCAGAACGTCAATAAAGGGCACGGCTCCAAACATGGGCGCTGCAATACAGTCCGGGTTTCTTTCTTGGATAACTCGGTTCACTTCTTCTAAGCTTTTAATGAACGATTCTACAATACGGTAAGCGTTAGGATCCATACCCTTCTTTTCTCAGCTTTATTTATAAATCTTTCGCTGCTTTTACCACTTTAGAATTAATAATCAATTAACAGCTTTTTGATGGTTTCTATCTCGGCCGCAGCTCTGATTCCCGTCGGACTAAAGATCGTTTCTGAGAAGTTTATCTTCTGTTTTCTTAGTTTGGCCATGATTATCTCTTTCTTAGGAATATCTTTTTTCAGTTTGCCGGCCAATACATGCATGCAGTAAAAGCCCACCGTTTTTACCTCGGCTTCTTTTTCTGCAATCTCCAAGAACCTCTGCAACTCCAGATAGGTATTCTTTCGACACATCTTCGCAGTTAACACTTTGTCAAACAGCTGCCCAGTCCACAGCGGCCCCACAAAGATAAATTCCTTTCCGCAAGAGCATTTCTCTTTGTTAAAAAATGAAACTTTGCGGTTAAGGCAGGCCGGGCAATAAAGAAGATACTGATGCTGCACCATTACTTTATCGGCTTTCTGTTTTCCTTTCTCGCAAAAGAAAAAAACCCGATAATAATGATCCTTGTAAAAAGAAAATAGGGGCATAAGCGCCTTATCAAACTGAGCTCCAATCAATTGCACTTTACGGATTAGGATTCTTAAGCCGATTTCATGCTGCAGCTCTCCTCTCAGCGGCTTGGCCCAATAATTCCGCTGGCAGGTAGCAGGATACTTCCCGGCTAAAGGTGCAGTGTCTGTAGCAGTTACTCCTAAAATACCTTCTCGAGCTAGATGTTTGAGTGCATTATTCAAAAATTCATTGGGCGAACCAAACGGATCAATTTCGATATAATCATAACCCTCTGCTGAAGTTAAGAAACGGTTAGCCTCTTCTTCTTGAAGGAAAATCTTTTTGCTTAGCTTAATCTTGTTCAATCTCAGATTCTTTTTCATTACCCTGCAGAATCCCTTCTTTCCGTCATTGATAATAATCTCTTTCAGCTTTTTCTTTTCCAGTTCCAGAAGAAATCGTAAACTCCTAATCCCAGAACCCGCCAATAAATCCAGTATCCGCATCTCTGTTTTATCCAGAGAATTCAGCAGTAAAACCGTCAGACTGCGGTTGAAGGCCATGGCCGGATTATAAAATACCGGCAGCTCCCGGGAAATCTTTTCCAGCTTTCCGGCAATCTCAATCTTGGCCGAACCTTCAGTAATGAGCATAAACCTTAGAATATTCGTTTTATTATAAACCTAATCAGAAATAGATAGAACGCATCAACAATCTTACCCAATCGTACTTTTTCGAGCATCTACCTCGGCCCTTTTTCTACAAGTTCCATCCGCACGATAAATCTTATCCTCGCTAAACGAAGCACATCGTTCCTCATATCTTTTAGTTCCCACATCTTTCAACTCCATCCCGATTAAGTGAGGATTGACTCGCGGATCGTTATAAACTAAATAAGTAAACCTGTCAAGTAATTTTTCCGGCGATTCCTTGTGCTTCCACTGCTCAATAAATTGTTCTCCTTCTTCTGAACTGAAAAAGATATAGAATGAATCCATCACTTCATATTTCGACCAAGAATCTAATCCCATGAGGTCTTTTTCCGCAGGACGATTTTCCCAGTCCAATGCGTTTAACAACTTCTCGACTAGATCCGAGGGAATTCTATTTCCTTCTAAATCATGTCGAAATGCTCGATAATAGCGTTCGAACCTCTGGCTGTCTAGAGAAAAATAATCATACTCCGGACAGTATTCTGGCTCAAGCAATACTCCTTCCCCCGGCTCTTCTTCTGCGCCCCATTCTCCGTTTAGTCCATCATCACTTAGCTCTGATTCCATTATTGCTAAATCTTCTACTGTTGAAGCATCTTCCATAACAAAAAGGACTAGCTGATATGGAGAACAAAGAGAATACGCTAAAGAGACATTGCCATACGCGGGAAACTTTTTACTGCCTATTTTCAGAGTTTTATTTGCATAATAAAACGCAGTCGGGTCATCAAGCATAGTTCTATATGTAACCATCATCTTTGAATAAGAGCCGTGCAGCATCTTAAGTAATTTACATACTCGCGTATCAAGATTCTTTCGAAGACTAATCTTGGCCAAAACTTCCGCATGCCTTTCCGGTAATCCGATGTTAATCCCTGCCGTTTTTACTAAGCCTAATCTTTCAACTAATGTTTCGTTTGACATCAGTTCGTCAATATATCGATTATTTTAATTCTTTTCTATTTCGTATTAACCATTAAGTTAAGGAAAATAATAAAAACAATCCTCTAATTAAAGAGAAAATGACCCTTCGCAGAGTATTAGTCACTGTAGTCGGCCATGTTGACCATGGCAAGACTTCTTTGCTAGATGCCATCAGGCAGACTAACATCACAGCCACTGAAGCCGGAGCCATCACCCAAGCTATTGGAGCATCCATTGTTCCTATCAGCACCATAAAAAAGCTCTGCGGCCCCCTTCTGGAAAAATTAAAGATGGAGCTTAATCTTCCGGGCATGCTCTTTATCGATACTCCCGGCCATGCAGCATTCACTAACCTAAGAAAACGAGGTGGAGCTTTAGCGGATATTGCCATTCTTGTCGTCGATTTAAACGAAGGATTCATGCCTCAGACAGAAGAAGCTTTGCAGATTCTCAAAGGCCATAAGACTCCGTTTGTAGTGGCTGCTACCAAATTAGATTTAACCAGCGGTTGGAGAAGCCATCAGTCTTCTTCCTTAATCCAGAACATCAACACCCAAGCTCCCCAGACCATTAATGACATAGAAAAAAAGCTGTACACTTTGGTAGCTAAACTTTCAGAATTCGGTTTTGAATCTGAACGCTTTGATAGAATAAATGATTTCACCAAGCAAATTGCCATAGTCCCGTTAATCTCTCCCACCAAAGAAGGCATTCCCGAGTTGCTGATGGTTATTACTGGTTTAGCCCAAAAATTCTTGGAATCCAGTCTGCAGTATAATCCTGATGCTCCGGCTAAAGGCACAATTTTAGAGGTGAAAGAAGAAAAAGGTTTAGGTACTACTGTTGATGCTATTATCTATGATGGAACGATGAAAGTTAATGATTTGTTAGTCATTGCCGGATTAGACAAACCCGTAGTCACCAAAATCCGCGCTCTTTTAGAGCCAGAAGAATTAGCTGAGATGCGGGCCAAGAAAAGCAAGTTCAAACCAGTCAAACAAGTTTATGCAGCTACTGGAGTAAAGATTTCTGCTCCAGATTTAGACAAAGTCCTTTCAGGCATGCCCTTAGCCATTGCTACTGAAAAAACACTAGCTAAAATAAGCGCTGAGCTGCAGAAAGAAGTGACTGAGATTGCTGCAGAAACAGGCACAGCGGGAGTAGTTATCAAAGCAGATAACCTAGGAAGTTTAGAAGCATTAAATTTTATTCTTAAAGAAAACCAGATCCCTTTTTCTTCTGCTTCTATTGGAGAGATCAACAAAAAAGATTTACTTAAAGCAGAAGCTATGTTAGAAAAAAATCCTTTCCAGGCATTAGTCATCGGTTTTAATGTTTCTGTCAGCCAAGAAGCCAAAGAATATGCTCAGGTTAAAGGATTAAAAATAATCACTTCTCCGATTATCTACCGTCTGTTGGAAGAATATCAAAAGATGACTGAAGAGATGAAGAAAGAGATTGAGCAGAAACAGCTTTCTCTTCTGGTGCGGCCGTGCAAGCTGATGCTGCTTAAAGGATATGTTTTCCGTCAGAACAATCCGGCTGTAATCGGAATAGAAATCCTTGCTGGAAAATTAAAAAGCTTGGATCCTTTGATGAATGCCGAAGGAAAAGGTTTGACCGCAGTCAAAAGCTTGGAAAAAGATCAAGAAAGCTTAAGCTGGCTCAATCCTGGAGAGCAGGCTGCTCTGGCCATGGATGGAGTGACTGTCGGCCGGCAGATTAAAGAAGGAGAGATTCTTTACACCGATATTCCCGAAGAGGATTTTCGTAAATTACGCGAACTGAAAAAACATCTTAAGAAAGAAGAAATAGATCTGATGAAAGAGATTGCGGAAATAAAGCGTAGGCAGAATCCGGTCTGGGGAGTGTAAAATGGGAATAATCAATTGGAAGATACTTAATTCTCGGGAAATAAAAGATGTCAAGAAAAAATTAATAGTTTGGCTGGGAGAATTGCCCGATTTAAATTATGGTTTTCTTTTAAACGAAAAAAACAAGATTTATCTTGTTTCTCGGGATATTGCAGAAGTAGATTTATCCTCCTTGCGTTTAGACCGAATCGGCCTTTACTTTGCCGAGCTGATGGAAAGCGGAGAGATCAGGCTGAGCGTAGAAGGCAGCCAATTGGTCGGCCCTTTTGCTAAGCAGGGCATTTACGATTTAAATGAAGAACAGTTGCGGACTTATTTCATCGGTCGAGATTTGATTGTGACAGAAGCATTGGAAAATCAATTTTACCTTTTACGTTATGGAAAAGATTTTCTCGGCTCGGCCAAATACAAGAACGGCAAGTTACTTAACTTTTTTCCAAAAATACATAGAACTGAAGAATTGCTGTGTTAATTAATATTAATCTATTCTATGTTCATCAAAAAGTATTTGCCGAACTTTCCGTTATTAATGAATTGCATTGTCGGCTCAGCCTTCTCGATTCTTCCTTTCTCTACAACTAAAATCAAATGATTTCCCTGTTCATGGGGTGCGCTAAGCTTACAATCCATGTAGCAGTTCCGGCTTCTTGCGGCATCATTGGGATGGCCGTGCTGTTGATGGAAATCTGTTACCGGTACATAATGCACCTTGACTACAGTTCCTCGGCTGTTGAGTCGGCGGCCCTGCCAGCGGAAAGTATCATGAATCGCTCGATAGCCGCTTTCTCTTGGTTTAGTCAAAAAATCTTCAGTCTGGATTCGCTGTAGGGGGGGAACTCCTGCAAAAATTTCTCTTGCTTTCTGGCAGTCTTTCTCTGTAGTACAGACCAAGCGGAAACCGATGATATCTTCTACAGAAATATGTCCAGAAATGACTTGACTTTCCATCCTTCTCTCTTGAGAATAAATTCGAGTGAGTTTTTCCACAATACTGTCTCTTCCCTTTAAGCGGTATTCCATTTGGCAGAGGGGAGAATTACAGCTTAGCGGTTGGGAATAGCGTATTTCCTGAGTAGTATGGTGGCGGTAAATCGGAGAGATTTTTTCTTGGGGTGGGACAGAGATTTGGAATGCTCGTTGCACTGCTTCCGAAATCTCTTTTAAAACTGCAGGGTCACGTTCAATCAAGACTATTCCTTCTTCATGTTCTGGTAGAATTCCTTCTTGGATAAGGGGCACTTTCATCCAGTCATGTTTTTCCCACGTGTCTAATCTTCGTTCTAAAATTTCATGATTAACGTTAGAATAGACTGGAATTTCTTGAAAAGCTTGTTGGACGGCCATTGTTTTAGTTAATCTCAATCTTACCCAGTATGTTACTTTTTTGTAGCTATATACTTTATATATAAAGTTTATGATGCGCTTGGCCAGAAAAGGAATTTGTTGATTTAGCAGTGGCACTCCTGCAAATTTATAAATAACCACTATTTCTATATGTTTATGGCTTGGCAGCAACGGGAAGATGAAACTTTAGAAGTGACCCGCGTTAAGCTGCCGCGAGGAAGAGAAGTTCTGGGTATTGTTCAGCAGCGTTTAGGCGGCGGCCGTATGACTGTCATTTCTACTGACGGAAAGAAGCGCAACTGCCGCATTCCCGGAAGATTGAAACGCCAGCTTTGGGTGCGGGAAGGAGATGCGGTGATTGTCGAGCCTTGGGAATTAGGCGGAGACGAAAAAGGAGACATTGTCTTTAAATATAAAAAGAACGAACTGCTTTTCTTAAAGAAACAAGGCTATCTTCGGCAGATTGAAGAGATTTGAGATTATTCTTTCAAAAGGCAAAACGGGAGGTTTCTTTTTCTCTCTTCTGCGATCTTTCTTTCTGCAATCGGTTCAGTTACTAATAATCCTTCTTCTTCGGTTGCTCCTTCTTTGACTTTAAAGTAAGAGGGGTGATAATATTCTAACACTAGATGAATACGCTTATCTCCATCAAGTGGTAGGTATGTGTTTAATTTTCCGTAGGGAACGTAGACTTGGCCAGGAACCGGGGCTAATGAACTCAAATCCCGAATTCCATTTGTTATCAGATACCGGTCAATAGTTTCTGCCAATTGGCAGGAGATATATTTTATTCCAGCCATACGACTAGGTTTTCTGCCATATCCTCCGTAAACATCCTGAGTTGTCAAGTCTTGAAGGTTCTTTGCTACAACCAGTAAATCGATATCCGAATGAGTAATGCTCCTAATCATGAATTTTCTAGGAAAAGTTGAGGAACCTATAGCTAATAAGGAAACTTCTATACCCTCTTGTGACAGAAAATCAGATAATTTATCCTGAAGTGAAGCGACTCCCAGTCGTTCTCTTATAGTGAGATAATCTCTAAAATATTCTTCTCGAGGCACTTCTAAATCCACTAAGCATTTAGGCAATGGTACCGCATGTTCTTTGAATACAAACTTCTTGAAGAGATGAAGATTATCCAATGCTTTCCGATCCTGAAACGTCCTAAAGCCGCTGCCAATCATCTTTTTTATTTTTAGTAGCTTTTATTTAAACTTTTCCGTTCTTTATCTACTCCAGGATAGAAATCTTTAAAACCGCATCGAAGAAATGCAGTCTATGGCCAAACCATTGATCAAACGCTTTTTATTCCATTCAGTTTTATCGATTATTATCTTTTATTTTTTGGCCAGGATATTGTTTTCTGCTGGAGGCAAGCTTTTCTTGGCAGAGTTGGCCTTTTTAGCTGGAGCGGCCTTTATTTTCACAGTATTTGTAGTTTTATATTTCCTCACTCGCTGGGGAGAGAGAGTGATTTTCTTTTTTTATCTTGTAAACCTAGCTAACTTAGTCTTCTTGGGATACATCCAGCAGAGAATGCATTTACTTATCCTATTAACCGCTTTAATCGGTTTTGTTTTTTCCTTAATACGAAAAGAGCGGAAAGAAGAGCTGCAGCCAAAGCAGGAAAATGTAATCTCAGATGTCTTGCCGGAGGCAGAAAGCATACCTAAAGAAACAGAGAAACCAATCAAGACCGCGCCAGTTATCAAAGAAGAATTCAAGCCCGGCAAGTTCGTGGCCAGCCAGAACAGCACTTATTATCATCAGCCTAAATGCGATTGGGCCAAGAAGATAAACCGCAAGCGGAGAGTCTGGTTCTATTCAAAAGAAGAAGCCGAAGAGAAAGGGTATAAACAGCACAACTGTAAATAAGGAATATCTCTATTTCACATTCTCCATCTCTAGTTTAATCATCTTCTTTAGCCTTGTCGGATGATGCCGGCAGATATACTCCAATTCGCTTGCCGAGCGATGGGCAGAGGAGTATCCCCATCCTTTAGCCATGCGATTCAGCTCGTGTAGTTCGTGTAATACGATAAATTTTCTTTCTTTAGAACTGAGATCATCATCGATCCAGATTTCTCCAGGGGGAATAAAATGATAAACCCTATAATGTCCTCCTTCGGTAAAATCAATAAAAAAGAGATCTCTTACTAATTCTCCGTCTACAATCCAGACCTTTACTTCGGAGCTATACGAGGTCAGGAGTTTTTTATGAATGCGATTGATAATCTCCGGGGAATGGATCTTCCGTTTTAATTTTTTTATAATCAGCCGGGATTTGCTTCTCTCGCGTTTTTCAATCCTATCTGCCAAGTCTAAAGCCCAGCAGAACTTTTTTCCTCCAGCCATCAGGCGATTCTCGACCAAGAGATGATCGATATAAAATCTCGTTTCATCACCGGAATATTCTTTATCAATCCAGAATTCATATTTGGGAATAAACGGAAAGCGGTAATGTTGGCCGAAGTTGGTGAACTCTTCGTTGATGTTGTCTCGGACGTATTCCCCATCCACAATCCAGACTGTAAATTTTGACACACTGCTATGTTTTTTGAGATATGGCTTTTTCATTTTCCCCTTGAGTATTCATCCCATACAAGATAAACAATCATGCTTAAAACTCCCGTTGTAATAAAGCTATCTGCCAGATTAAAGGTCGGCCAAAAAGAGAATGCGATAAAATCTGTTACATAACCAAAGATTAGCCGGTCAATCAGATTGCCTGCGGCCCCGGCCAGAATCAGCGCCAGAAAAATCTGCGGCCAAAGTGTCAATTCTTCTTTGTTAAAAAAGTAGATTATCCCCGCAATAGCCAGAATCGAGATTAAAACAAATAACCAGTTATATCCTTGCATCATTCCCCAAAGCGCCCCATTATTGGTGAGAAAAGATAGGGAAAAGAAGGAAGTAATCTCTATCGAAGAAGCTAGCATCTTAGCAAAAAACTTTGTTAGTTGGTCTAGAAAAATTCCAATTCCTGCAATACCCAGAAAGATTAACCACTCGTTTTTCGTTTTCATTGCGAGATGCACCACCTAATAATAAATCTTTTTCTTTCTTAAATCTTCTTCTTCCTGGCCGGCGATTTTCTCCAGATTAGCAAGTCTCTGCTCCATGCTGGCCAGCAGAGCGCGGATAGTGTCCAGTTTGCTGATGATCAAATCCATCTCTCGGCTGCTGCCCTGGGGAGGCATACTAAATGAAGAAGGTCCTGAAGGAGAAGGATGAAACGATTCCGGCTGAAAGGAAGGCCCGCTAAAAGACGGCTCTTCCGAAAATCCCCCCCTCGGCCGAGGCTCTAATGGCGGCACCATCGGCTCCTCTTTTTTCCAGAATTTTAACTTTTCTATCACCATTCTTGGCAGTATCCTCTCTGGTTTTAAAAAGATTTTTGCTGAAAGACACTAAAAAACAAATTTTAGCATAACGAAAAGAAACAATCATTGAACAGATTTGTTTAGGTATCCGCATCTTTCTGCTAGAATTAAATACGCATTTTTTCTCGTCTCATCTTGGCTGAACTCGGCAGCTTCCTTAAATCTGCCTTCTCGGGCAAAATGAAGTTCTGCTTCTAAGCTTATGCGATTGGCTTCGTCTGGTGCAGATAATTTCTCCAACGCTCTATACCCGTGAATTTTATCTCCGTATCCGGTAATAATGGTTTGGGCAATCTCTTTTGCTTCTATAATAATGCCGTGTTCTAAAGCAAGTTGTAATCCTTCGTTTAGCATATCATTTTTTCGATAGATACTCACCGCTCTTTCCGGAAGATTGTGAGATAAAGCGCATCCTACGGCTAAATCAAGTCTATTTGCTTTGAGGTAATTGCCGATAGCACTCTCTATATCTCCTCTGCGTTTTTCAGCAATATCTCCAGCGTGAATATAATCATGACTCAATTCGTAAGCCTTTTGGATGATAGCCGGGTCATTAATTTCTTCTCCTAAACGTAAAATGTCATTGGCATTCAAAGAGTTAAATCTTGTATCTCCGATTAAGGCATCAGCAGCCTGACGAAGATATTTCTCTGCGTCAGCAGCATCGTTGGAATCTTTTGCCACTCTGGCAGCGTTTCTGTAATAAAACAGCGCATTGTGAGTATCTTTCTCCGCTCCGGCAACATAGGCAGCAATGGCTCTTTCCGGCATTTTCCACCGTTCGGCGAGTTTACCTCCTTCTTCCCATCGGGAATATTCTTGATGAGCAGATAAAGCCAGTTCCTTTAAACTTTTTGTTCGCTCTTCATCACGGAAATAAATGGAAGACCATTCAGCTGCTCGTTCATACAATTTTCCTTTTGAAAAGAAACCTTTGCTTTCGGATAAAAGAGGAAATAGTTCCATAGCTTGCTCTAATTCTCCCACATCAAAAAGAGCAGAAATCGCATCTCCGTACAATTTGTTGGCTGTATAAATCTCTACTGCTATCTGGCGCATGCCATGCTGTGCAGCAAACGTTGCGCAATTATACACACTCACCTGGTCGTCTTTCTGCATCTCTTCCAAAACAGAAGCAAGATACTCTGGCTTGTCAGTAATCCCTCGCTTGACTGCTCCACGAATAATTGCTTTCCGGTGGGTTTCTGATAATGGAGCAAGGTTAAGAATCTCTTCTAAAGACAAGGGCGTTGGTTCTGGAGGAGAAGGTATCTTAGGGCTTAATAATTTTCGAAGTTTACCAAATAATCCGGAATCCTGAGCTGATGCAACCATCAATTATTTTTTTTTGAGTATAGTTTATTAACTTTATGAAACTTTTGGCATAGGCGGGATTAGACAAATATAATAGACAAATATAAAAAACAAGTTATTCCCCCAAAACCTTTAAAATAACCTTCTTTTTTCACAGTCTTATGCTCAGAACCCGTACCTGTGGAGAACTCCGCTTGAAGGATGCCAAGAAAGAGGCCACGCTCTGCGGCTGGGTCCATTCTCGCAGGGATCATGGGGGAGTAATCTTTATTGATCTAAGAGACCGCTATGGCCTTACCCAGATTGTTTTTAATCCTACCTTCCATCAAGAAGCTCATGCAGAAGCAGAAAAACTAAAGCGGGAAGATGTTCTAAGAGTGAGAGGGGAAGTGCATCCTCGAGCCAAAGGCATGGCCAATCCTAATCTAGACACGGGAGAGATAGAAGTTTTTATTTCCCATCTGGAAATTCTTAATCACGCTGAAACTCCGCCCTTAGAAATCGACGATAATAAAGAAGCTTCAGAAGAGATGCGTTTGAAATATCGCTATCTGGATCTTCGCCGGCCGAAGATGCAGAATCGTCTCTTGATGCGCCATAAAGCTGCTCAGGCAACTAGAGAATATCTTAACTCTCAAAGTTTTATGGAAATTGAAACTCCTATGTTAGTCAAGACCACTCCCGGAGGAGCAAGAGTCTTTAAAGTTCCTTCCAGAGTGCATACTGGCAAGTTCTATGCTCTGCCAGAATCACCTCAGCTTTACAAACAGCTGCTGATGGTTTCTGGCTGTGATAGGTACTATCAATTTGCTCGCTGCTTAAGAGACGAAGATCTACGAGCCGATCGCCAGCCGGAATTCACTCAGATAGATTTGGAAATGTCTTTTGTAGAAACCCATGATGTCCAAGAAATCATTGAAGGTCTGCTCAAAGATATGTTTAAGAAAGCCGCCGGTAAAGAGATTAAAACTCCTTTTACCCGCATCACTTACGCAGAAGCGATGGAAAAATACGGCTCGGATAAGCCAGACTTGCGTTTTGGCTTAGAGCTAAAAGAGGTTACTAAAGAAGTGAAGAAATCAGAGTTCAGCGTTTTTAAGAATGCCCCCTCAGTCAAATGCTTATGCGTGGAAGGAGGAGCGAAATTCTCTCGTAAGGATTTAGAAGAATTAGAAACATTTGTTAAGATCTATCAAGCTAAAGGATTAGCCTATCTCAAGATTCAGAATGGAAAACTTGACTCTTCTATCGCTAAATATTTCAAAGAAGAACTGCAGCAAGAACTTATCAAGAAAACCTCTGCCAAAGAGGGAGACATTCTTCTTTTTGTGGCAGATAAATTAGAAATTGTTTATGCGGCATTAGGAGCTTTGCGTCTGGAACTGGGCAAGAGGTTTAAGCTTTACAATCCAGACGAATTAAAATTCTGCTGGGTAGTGGACTTTCCGTTATATGAATTAGTGGAAGAGAAATGGGAAGCCAGGCATCACATTTTTACCATGCCCCGAGAAGAGGATATGCCATGGCTGGAGAAAGACCCTTCCAAAGTGAGAGGCAAGCTTTATGATGTAGTCTTAAACGGAGTAGAGATTGGTGGCGGTTCTATAAGGATTCATAACAAAGAGGTTCAAACCAGAGTGTTAAAAGTGATTGGTCTAAGCTATGAAGAAGCTCAGGAAAGATTTGACTTCCTTTTAGAAGCTTTTCAATATGGCGCTCCCCCCCATGGAGGCATTGCCCTTGGGTTTGATAGAGTAGTGGCCTTGATGGCCGGCCTGAATGACATCCGAGAAGTGATTGCTTTCCCTAAGACCAAAGCAGCTGAGAATCCTATGGACGGCTCTCCTCAGGAATGGACAGAAGCTCAGCTGAAAGAATTGCATTTGAGATTAGATGGCGTGAAGAAACCAATTCAAGGATAGATTTATATTGTTGTTTAATTTTCTATTTTCTATGACCTACAAACAAATAATTTTAGTCCGTCAGGATCTGAAGCTGCCAAAAGGAAAGCTGTCCGCCCAAGCTGCCCACGCTTCGGTGGAAGCAGTCTTAAATTCTGATAAGCAAAAAGTCCGGGAATGGCGGGCCGAAGGCATGGCCAAGATAGTTCTCAAAGTGAAAGACGAAAAAGAACTTCTTTTCTATCTGCGGCAGGCCAAAGAAGCAGGATTAACAGCTGCTTTAATCACTGATGCCGGAAGAACAGTCATTGCTCCAGGCACCAACACCTGTGTCAGTATCGGGCCGGATGAAGAAGAAAAGATTGATGAGATTACCGGTAAACTTCCTCTTCTCTAAAGCAACCTTTTTAAAATAACCCCCGTTTTAGAAGAAAGATGAAAATACCCAAGATAATCAAGCGTTATTGCCCTTATTGCAAGAAACATACCGCTCATAAGATAGTCAATCAGAAGAACAAAGGATTGAACAAAACTCATACCCAAAGCTTTTATTCCACTACTCGTTTAAGAAAGCGCGGCTCCAGAAGAGGTCATGGTAATCTTGGCCGTTATTCCAAAAAGGCCATCGGTCAATGGAAGCGTACCGGAGCTAAATCAAGCAAGAAAACTGATTTCAGGTATACTTGTGAAAGTTGTAAAAAGACTCACATGCAGCGAGCAGGCACTCGTTCCAAAAAAATAGAATACACTGGATAAAAATGGCAAAAAGCAAATTCATTAAAGTAAGATGTTCTAAATGTAAGAACGAGCAGATTCTTTTTGGCAACGCTTCTCAGGTTGTCAAATGCTTAGTCTGTGATGCTAATTTGGCTTATCCCACCGGCGGAAAAGCAAGGATGGCTGCCAGAGTTTTAGAAGTTCTGGAATAGATTTTATAATTTTACTTCTCGACATAATTCTGCCTTAAGAATTCATCCGTCTTTTGCGCGGTAGTTCTTAAATTATTTAAATCATCATTCATATTTACGCCATGTATTAATTTAATCATCCCGTAGAATAAGGGTAACATTGCAATTAATAATCCGGTAAGAGCATAAGAGTACACATCAGGCTCTCCCAAGCTTACGGGTATTTCATAAGCTATCTTGTTCATTAGTAAACTCATTCCACCCCCCACCACTAAAACGGATAAGTCGGGACGCAAAATATCTCTCTTCCTTCCGCCCGTAGTGAATCGTTTAGAATTGATATACGGTTTACCAAAACCATCCCCATATTCACCAACGTTATTAATAGAACCGAGAACCTGAATAACTTCCTGATCAAAAGCCCCGTCTTTCTTTGGCATCAATATTTTCTTCCCAAAAGTATCATATTTCTCTTCAATAAACTCAATTCTGGCTTTATAGGTGTCTTTCCCTTCCGCAACAGCATAAGCTAATTGATTTTGAGCATAGAATTCTCTTAAGATTCTTACTTTAGCATCATTAAATTCTGTTTCAGCAACTTTAACATCTAATGCTCCAACTAATTCTTCCAGCGAATGTAATCTTTCCAGTCTTGCTTTTAGTGTAGCAGGCATATCCCCCAAAAATTAGTATTAACTAATATATCTATTGTCAAACTTTTATTAACCTTTTAGTTAACTTTATATATTGCTTCATTTTTGAGAAACTAATGCTTTCTACTGAAAAGAAAAATCCTACCACAAAAGAGATTATAATAGAAATTCTCTCTACCGATATAGAATTAACCGCCAGAGCAACCCATAACAAAATTCGCCGTCTTAAGCCGTTGACTTATCATGCCGTATTTAAGCTGCTTAACCAGCTGGTGGATGAAAAAGTTCTCCTTAAAAATGAACTGCATTACTCGCTTAATCAGGAGTGGATTCATCGTATGAAAGAGCATTATCAGATGCTGGAGCAATCTTATTTAAATAAAAAAGAGACGATGCTCATTAATAAAGAAAGCGCTCATTTTGTTCTTCCCTCCATCCATGAAGGCTTTTTTATGCTGATGCGGGCGTTAGAACGGGGGGTTTTCGGCGAAAGCAAAGTAGTAGTGGGGCATTTTTCACACTTGCTATATTTGCATTTATCTGAAGAAGAGACTGCTTTACTTAAAAAATTAGGTGAAGAAAGGAAATTCTATTACTTAGTGAACCACAAATCCAACTTAGATAAGATGATTGCCTATTACAATAAAGCTACTTTTAATTATGAGACTAAGCTGGGCATTCCTTGCGCCGACCCTTTTTATTTGTATGTTATTGGAGACAAGATTGTGCAAATAAATATCCCCCGCGAATTAAAAGAGGCCATGGACAAGATTTACAATCATGCTTTTTCCACCACCTTATTCCCTAAGCCTAAAATCGCCCAGATTACCACTTTTGTGAATGAGATTGCACATAAAAGAACAAAGATAGATGTTCATATAATAATTGATAAAAGTGCGGCTCAAGACATAGTTGATAGGACGTTGGAGAAGATGAGAGAAATGAGTGGTGATTAGGAAGTTTATGAAATGATTAATTTTTGAGCAGCAAATCACTGTACGAACAAGAGATTAAATCTTCTGATCTGATGCCAAATATAGTTTTATACTCTTGGCATTGTTGCTGCAGCCGTTCTTTACCAAGGGTGCCGTCTTTATCTATGGCTTCGATCTCGACAAAGGTTCCTAATCCAGCAACCTGGTCCAAATGAAATTTGATATTGTCAATAAAATAAATCTCTCTTTTCTTATCCACTACTACCAGAACACCGAATAGTTTAGTGAGAATCTCTTCTAATGGAGCAGAATCAACCGGGGTTTGAAAAAGTATCACTCTTGATTGTTTTGCTTCCGCGTGGTTTTCTCGTTCATAATGAATCAAGCAATTCTCAATTTTTCCTTTTCTTAATTTTAGGCGGCCGGCAAAAACGCGGAAGTAAACATCAATCTGGTGATCTAAACCGCGAAAATCGGCATTAGCATAATTCAATGTTTTCCTGGCAGTTTCTAATTTATTGCACATAGCTTTTATTTCTACGTTTAAATGCCCCATCTTTTCCTTGGTGGTCAAGAAGTTTTTATAGTTTTATATTCTTCATTATCTTAGTGTAAAACTATCAATTAATAATTTAAAATCATAAACGTTTTAAAGCATTATTCTTTTCTGGATATGTGGCCAATATCACTAAAACCCTTTCTGAAGAGCATAAACATATCATTGCTGTAGCTCAGGCTTTGCAGAAAGAATGCTCGGCCTTGGAAAAAGGGAAATCTGTTGATGCTGCTTTTTTTGAGAAAACGATAGATTTTATCCGGAATTATGCGGATAAATTTCATCATGCCAAGGAAGAAGAGATTCTTTTCAAAGAGCTGTGCAAAGAGACGACGGAGATGCATTGCAACCCCACTTCCCAGATGCTTTATGAGCATGATTTAGGCCGCACCCTTGTAACGGAGCTGGAAGCCGGGCTAAAGGAAAACAACAAGAACAAGGTTATAGAAAACGGCCATCGTTATGCCCAGCTGATCCAAGAGCATATTTTCAAAGAGGACAATATTCTGTATCCCATGGCAGATGATGCTTTAAGCCCTAAAGTGCATAAGGAGTTAGAAGAAAAAGCCAAAGCTGCTGAAGCTAAGCTCAAAGCGGTAAAAGAACGTGGCTTGGCGTTTGCTAAAGAAGCAGGCAATCGTTAGGGAACAGATTAAAAAGATGGCTGACCCGCAAAACATCAAAAACCTGATTGAATATTCTCCTAACAGCATCACCAGCAAAGTGCTGGCCAAAGGGAAAAATAACGTCACCTTGTTCTGCATGGCCGCAGGAACAGAGCTCGGAGAGCATACTTCTACCAAAGAAGGTTTTGTTTATGTTTTAGAAGGAGACGGGATATTTCTCTTAGAAGGCCGAAAGATTGAGATGCGACCGGGAATTTTCTTTCCTATGAGCAAGAACGCGATTCATTCTTTGACAGCAGAAAAGGATACTAGTTTCCTGCTCTCTCTTTGCGATTAGCAATCTTTTTATAACCCCTCTTTTCTGAAAGAAAAATGGTCAATCTCTATCCTTTAATAAACAATGAGTACCTTCGGGCGGCTGTCATTTTCCTTAGCGCACTGCTTTTTTCTAAAATCTTTCTTTATGTCATCAAAAACTATCTTAAGAAAATCACTCGGCATACTAAAACAGAAGTAGACGATTTGATTATCAATATCGTAGCTGCTCCATCATACTTCTTGATAATCTTTTTAGGCCTTTATACAGCTATTAAAACCTTGAGCTTATCTGAACGTTATGCAGTGTGGATTGACAGCATTTCTTATGTTGTTATCGCTTTGCTTATCACTTTCCTTATTTCTCGTATTTTAACTGTTTTGATCAGTCATTGGTTAAAGGTGCAGAAACGCTTTGAAAAAACTCCTCAGTTGATTAGCAAGATTGCTACAGTCATATTATACATCATTGCTATCCTGATTATTCTCAGCCATTTCCAAGTAGAAATCACTCCTATGATTACCGCTTTAGGAGTAGGTGGTTTGGCAGTAGGCTTAGCTTTGCAGAATACTCTCTCTAATTTATTCGCCGGGTTGCATATTATTTCAGACAGACCGGTCAATGTAGGCGATTTTATCGAAGTCAACGGCACCAGCGGTTTTGTAGAAGATATCGGCTGGCGTTCCACCCGTTTGAAGACTAGGCAGAACAATATGATTATTATTCCTAATTCTAAACTGGCTGAAAGCACCATTCTCAACTATTATCTACAGGAACAAGAACTTTCAGTATCTGTAGAATGCGGAGTAGCTTACGGCTCTAATCTAGAGAAGGTAGAGAAAGCTACCTTTGACGTAGCCAAAAAGATTCAGAAAAGCGTGGCCGGAGCAGTGAAAGAGTTTGAGCCGACCATACGATTCCACACTTTTGCCGATTCTAACATCAACTTTACTGTTTCCCTACGGGCCAAGACTTTTGATGATAAATACTTGTTGGTGCATGAATTTATCAAGGCCTTGAAAGAACGCTACGACAAAGAAAAGATTGAGATTTCCTGGCCAGTGAGGAAGATTGTGAAGTGATAATGTCAAGTTTAAAGTTTCTTCGCTTACCAAATTTATTAACTTTTTAGTAGTTATAATGAAAAGATTTATAAATAACAGTACCTTTCTTTCCTAAAATGAAAACTATGAGTATTACAGAAAAAGAATTAACTGAAAAGGTTAAGGGGTATTTTACCGATAATATTTACGAAGGATTTAGCAAACCCTTTGAATTGGCTCGATTAGAGCTATCCGGTATAAATCCCACATTTGTCCATGCGTTTCCGAAAGGAATTGATGAAGAGTTGTGTGGCGATGATGAATGGGAAAATGGTTTAGCAAATCTTGCTAAAGAATTTGGGGTGTATATAAAAATCCCCTACTGGTGTTACCGCAAGTAATTTTTCTTTTTTTTTAAAAAATCTCCTTTTTAGTACCGAAGCATTTTTGATTCTTTAAATAGTTTAAATAAAGAGTTTTAGTTGTTTTTGTGCATAAGGGGAGATTCTTATGTTTATCATCATGTTTGATATAGGAGATTATCTCTTTTTTACTCTTGCCGAGAGCCTTTCTAACCGCAGAAAAGCCTTTTGGGCTGGCCATCCAGATGAAATCAAGATCATTAAAAACTCTTAAAACTTTATCTTTCTTATAAGAAGAATACTCCCCATAGATCCAGTTGTCATGTACGGAAATAAAATAACATATTTTCTTTGTTTTATCTTTGGAATATTTAACTTTGTTAAGAATTTTAGCGGCAATCTTCGCGCCTTCAATCATGTGCGTCTTCTTTAATTTTTTATTAAGATAAACATGTTTACCCACACCATATCCTACATCATGCAGTATTACTAGGGGTAATAATAAACTTTTATCTATCTTTTCCTGTCCGCAAACAATCTCTGCTTCTTTTATCATCCAGCGGATATGATCGATGTCCATAGGTCTACCTTTCTTGTAATACGGTTTAGCCAATTTCCATATCTTAAAGTAAATATCTTTCATATTATTGAATCAAATTCGTTTAGTCATTGCTAAAGCATCTTCTTTAAAGCCCCATTTCTGGTAAATTTCTATTGCTTTTTTGTTCTGGTACAAAACATCCAGTTGGCAGTACTTTATCTTTTTCGCCTTCAAAAATCTAAGAAAAGCAAGATACAGCTTTTTAGAATATCCTTTTCCTTGGCACGAAGGAGAAACAATTACATTTTCTATATACCCCACATTTCCTCGGGGTGCATGTTTAATGCGGCCGTGCAGTAAAGCCACTAATCGTTTCTCTTCATAAATGCCATATAAAAAATGATCCTTCTTAAAATAATCCCGGCAGTATTTGTCAGCGTTCTTTTTATTCATGTTTAAAACATAGATAAGAAAAGAAGTCACTTTCTTGTAAAACTCATTAGCTTCCAACACTAACCGATAGACTTGCTCTTTATCACTTTTTCTAATTTTTAAAATTTTCATGAGAATAGGAAAATCTTTAGATTTAAATAACTACCGCACCGGGGGATATTCATCTCCCCCAATATTCCCCATCCAATCTTTAATGAACTTTTTAGCCCAGAAGTAAAGCGTACCAAAGATGCTTTTTTCATATCTGCGCATAGAAGTAGTTACTGTACTTGATGAAACAAAACAGTACTTTCCTTTTTTCAGCAGCTCCTTGATAAAATACCTTTGTTCTCGTAATTGCAAGTCTTCCCGATGAGGCGGAGCATCTTTTTTCCGGCAAAAAACGATCCCATTGCTTCCTTCATAAAAGCCAAAACGAAAATAACAATTCTTCAATCCCATCAATAGGCGGTATCTCCATTGAAAGTTGTCCGGTTTAACTTTAACTGTACCTACGCTGTACTCTGAAGTAAATTTTTTATTAATCTCACTCAAGCAATTTTTAGCTAAATTAGTATCTGCATCAAGAAAGACTAAAATTTCCCCTTTGGCTTTGGCCGCCCCAATATTCTTGGCTAAGCTTACTCCTTTACGTTTAGTAGCATAAACTTTAGCATACTTGGCCGCAATCTCAATAGTTTTATCTGTGCAGGCATTGGCGATTACAAGGATTTCATAATCCGAAAAATCCTGTTGATGAACGCTTTGCAGAGTTTTTACAATGTATCTTTCTTCGTTATGGGCAGGAATAATCACGGAAATTTGGAGCATAATAGTTCACTATTGTCTCATTTTTTAAAGTTTGAGGTTCATTCGTAGATATTGCGGCGGTGGCCGATTTCCAGCACCAGAATTCTTAGTTCTCCTTGGCGGATATCCATAACCACCCGATAGTCTCCCACCCGCAGCCGGTAATAAGGATTACCCACCAATTTTTTAACATGGTCCTGCGGCCGTATCCTGCATCTTTCGATGACAGTGACAATTCTTTCCTGCAAAGGCTTCTCTAATTTTTTTAACTGTTTCAAGGAAAGATCAGAAAAAATAATTTCATAACTCACAATCCCAGCTCCTTTTTAACTTTGGCCAGGGTATGCACTTTGCCTTGCCGGAATTCTTCTTCTGCTAAGAGGATATTTCGTTTTGTTTCTTCACTTAACTCTTCTGTATCTTCAATAAGGTCCCAGATTAATTCTTCATAGCTTTCTCGGTTATACATTTTTCTATTCCGTAATTCCATCAATAAATCTTCGCTTACTTGTATCGTAGTTGCCATAGTAAGTATATAACTAACCATATTATTTAAAGCTTTCGTTTTTCTACGCACCCCAACCTTTATAATCCCCAAAGATTTTACTTAACAAATGGACTTGAAAGAGGTGAAGAAAGAGATAGAAAGCTTGCTGGAGCCTAAGATCCTGGCCGGACAGATAGAAAAAGCCGTAGAACTAGCCGCCCCAGCTAAAAAAAGAGCTTTTTCTAAGGAATTCTCTTCTTTAAGGAAGTCTCTTCAGGAAATAAAATCTTTAGAGACCAGCTCTTTTTACGATCTGCATTACCATCTTACTGCCTTAGGAACTGCTCAGCTTTTAGAAGATTCCCGCAAAGTGAAATTCCTTTCTCATAAGATTGTCAAAGATACCACTTTTGGCATATCCGCTCTAATCAAAGAGACTAAACTCTTGCAGGAACATACAAATCAATTGCAGCAGAGTTTTTCTAAACTAGCCCCCCATCTTGCTCAGGGCATGGATTTGGAGAGTAGTCTTTTATTTACGGAAAGCAAACCAGAGAACAAGATATTTCAGCTAAAAGAATCTTCAAAGAAACGAGCCCAGATTCTTCAGCGTATGGGAAAACATTTTGTAGCGTTAATCAAGAAGAAAAAATGAAACCCTACGAAACCGTGATTATCGGAGCAGGTATTGCCGGCTGTACCGCAGCCATCTATGCCCCAAAGACTTCGGCGGTCAGTTCTTAGAATCTGGAGAAGTGTTGAATTATCCCGGAATCAAGCAGACTACGGGGGCAGAGTTTGCCGGATTGATGGAAAAGCAGCTTAAATTTAATGGAGTAAACGCAGAGTTGGGAGTAGAGATAAAAAAGATAGAAAAGAAAAAAGAGCTTTTTCTTATCAAGACCAACAAAAAAGATTATTTGACTAAAACAATGATTATTACTACTGGAGCTCGGGCCAGAGAATTGAATGTAACGGGCGAGAAACGCCTGAAACAGAAAGGAGTGACATATTGTGCTATTTGTGATGGGCCATTATACAAAGGAAAAGAAGTAGCAGTGATTGGTGGAGGAGATTCTGCTTTGGAAGCCGCAGATTTTCTGCTTAACCTGGCCAAGAAAATTTATATTGTTAACCTGGCTGATTCTTTCAAAGCTCATGAATACCTGCAGGAACGAATCAAGAAGCATCCAAAAGTTACAGTTATTCCTAATGCCGAGACTAAAGAGATTTTAGGCGAGAAATTTGTTAACGGGTTGAAGTATAAACAAAAAGGCAAGATAAAAATTTTAAAAGTACAAGGAATCTTTGTAGAGATTGGTCGAATGCCTAATGCCGAATTTGCTCGAGGCTTTTTGGAGTTAGATGTTCATAATCATATTCTTATTAATTGTCAGACCGAGACTTCTGTTCCAGGCGTTTTTGCTGCTGGTGACTGCTCTTCGGTCCATGAATATCAGTATGTCATTGCCGCCGGCCAAGCCTGTACGGCTTTGCTGAAATGTGCAAGATATTTGGCTAGGAAACGTTAGTGGTTCATTCTTGCTAAGATAATTCCCCCCACAATACTGTTAATTAATCCGCTGACAGTCCAAGAAATTATAGTCAGCAGGGAAAGAGTAAAACTGCTATAACTGATTAACATTCCTGGAACTGTGGCAATGAGCCATATTGCTATTCCAAACTGGTTTCCTTTTTGGAAAATCGAACCCTGAAACAATCCTTTTGTTCTGTCCCATACCCCGGCGAGAATTATTCCTAAGACAAAAGGATGCAGGAAGAATAACATCATTAACGGATCCTGCCAAGACCGCATGATATTTGTATTTTGATAATCCGCTGCTATTGTCGGAAAAAGCATAAAACCATAGTTTATGAGCATGCTTACAGCTAGAATAACCACTCCCACAATAATTCCCGATAAAATAATTTTTTTCATTTTTTTACCTCAAGTTAAGGAAAGAGATTTCTGGTATTTATAGTTTACGTTTTTTGAACCAACCGATAAGAAATAAGGTTCCGATAAGCCAGGATACTCCCATAATCTGAATCGCCCACAAAAGTAGGTACCATTCAAAGGGATTTCTGAAAATTAAGACCAAGTATAATGCTCCGGCCAAGATAAACGCAATTCCACCAACAATTTCATATTTCCAAGAGATTAGCAGAACAATCAGTAAAACAAGTGCGGGGATGTTATGCATAAACAATGCGCCAATTGTCTGCCAAAAGCTCAATTCCGAAGAGAAAACATCTAAGGACATCAAGGCTAAGAAAGTGATAAAGATTATTGATAAAATTCTTGGTGTCCAAAATACAAATCTACTTGTTTTTTTCTTCATATGTGCATTAAAACAAAGGAATATTTAAATTATCCTGTTTGTTAATCGTAGCAAAAAAGTTTGTTCATAATCAGCTTATATTTAAGACCAGTATTGAGATTATTCTAAATATTTTCTCACCATTTTAGCTATAGCTAAAGCGGAGGTTAGCCCCGGAGAACAAATTCCTACTAAGTTAATCATCTTACTATGGATCTCGTCCGGAGCGATATGAAAATCTTGGCTATTAGCAAGAACCGCTTGTATCCCTGTTTGATGTAATTGTAAATCATTAAGTACAATCTCTGGAAAATATGATTTTATTCTGTTTAGAAATGCAGACGGAAGCGCGAGATCAGAACCAAAATCATCTTTTCTAATGTCCTCCCCTCTTTTCCGGTTTAAAGGACCAACAGTAACTTCTTTGCCTAATGGAACTGAATGATTGTCCATTGCAAACTCTTCTCCCCCCATGATAGAAAATGTTGGAGTTAAATGCACACCCACCGTGAGATGTTTTGATCCATCCGGTTTTTGATACGAAGTTGGTGCAGGATAAATATTCCTAAAAATTTTAAGATTACTTCGGGATTGATAAAATTTTGCAGTCTCACCCCGAACCGGAAAGATTTTAAGAGGGAAATCAGGATTGACCATTCTAGCAATTTCATCACTATAAAGACCGGCTGCGTTGATAATGTATTTAGTAGAAAAATCGTACTCTCCAGATCCGATTGCTTTTGCTTTTACAATAAATTCTTCAGTTTGTGGCGTTATTTTAATAACTTCCGTTCCAAGCAAAAAATATTCTTTTAAGTCAGCAAGATCTCGTAATTTGCGAACTACTGAACTTGGATCTACTATCCCCGATGTTGGAACCCATAACGCTGAATGAGCCTTAACATTTGGTTCTAAGTTTCTTGCTTGTTCGCCATTAATCTTTTTTACATCCGGAACTAAATTTTCTCTTGAGCGGAATAAAAGATTATCTAAAGATTTATCTTCTTCGGCGTTTGTAGCAACAATAAGCTTACCGGTTTGCTTTGAGGGAAGATTATGATCTTTACAAAATTGGTATAACAATCTATTTCCAGTAATACATAAATGAGCTTTTAAGGAACTATGATTTTGGTTATAATACACCCCCGCATGGATTACTCCTGAGTTTCTTGCAGTTTGATTTTCTCCAGGAAAGCTTTTATTTTTTTCTAAAAGACATATGGTCTTGGAGTCTATTATCTGCGATAGTTCATATGCCACCGCATTTCCGATTATACCTCCCCCCACAATAGTTGCATAACGGTCTGTCATGAACATGCATCTTCATAGTTTAATTATAAAGATTTTGTAAGCGCCAACTATACTTTAATCAGCATCGTAGAAGAAAGTTTTAGATGATGAACAAATTGAGCATAAAACGATGTTATGCTTCCCTGCCTCGAATTTTCCTTCGACCGTAGTCAGAGCTGGAAAATTCAGAGTCGCAGGGTCGAGGCGTAGCTGAGAAGTATTTTGGTGGGCTAAGTTGTTCCGTTATACGACAAAGAGGCAGGTGTACGTGCACAGTTATGTTTCGGTTTGTTTTTCTTTGTGCCCGTAACTTCTAATTTGATCAATAATCAAGTCTAGCATTTCAGCAATATAGTTTTTGTTATCGTTCTTATCAGCTTTCTCTATAGCTTGATAGTATTGTTCTCTTTTTTCAAATGGGATAAAAAACATGGGATAACTCTTCTTCATTAAAACAAAATTCATTACTGCTCTGGCAGTTCTACCATTTCCATCTTCAAAAGGATGAATCCAAGCAATACGAGCATGGATTATGGTAGCTAACTCAAAAGGATGAAGCTTATTTTTATTGGTATTGTACCATTTGAACAGGTTGAGTAAGTGCCTTTTAACTTCCTCGTGTTTCGGCGGAATATGATTAGAACCATGAATTTGCACATCAAAGAACCGAACTCGTCCGCCATAAACTACGCCCGTGTTTTTGGTTAAGATACCATTTAATTTTTCTAAAAAATGCTTGTTTAAATCTCCTTTGTAAGATTTAAGATATTCCAAGCATTCTCTTCCGTTAATAGCTTCGTTGTAATCTTCTGCTCTCACGCCAGAAGGAATAACTTTATCTTTAAGAATTAAAGCAGTTTGTCTGAGGGTGAGTCTATTTCCCTCGATAGCATTGGTATGATAGGTAAAGCGGATAACAAAGTCTTCGTTTAATTTTTCTCTAACACTTTTAGGGATTTGCTTGAGCCACTCTTTGTAGCTTTCTTTCAAATCCTGCAAAGTCTCTGCATCGTGCTCGGAAAGATAAGCATATTCTGATCTTTTGATGAATTGTTGCGATTCTGCTTCTATTTTCTTAGTGGATTGAGCTAGTTCTTCTTTAGACGGTTGTTTGTCTCCGAAGTAAATCCGCACTTTTTTCCATTTATTCAAGCCTAAGCGGATATTTTTAGTGAGATAGAAGTATTCTTTCTTATTACGTTTGATAATTTCTACGTAGGCCATATACTAATGTATGGGCACGTGATATTTAAATGTTTCGGTTAAATGTGGACATACAGATGATCATCCGTTTTTAGTTCATCGTGCCCACCAAAATATTAAGCTTAATGGTGTTATGTTCTCGGCTCCTCGTGAGCCCCCTCGAAAACACGAAAGTGTTTTCAGAGCTGGGGCGATAGAGATGAGACGACCGAGCATTTTTTCCCGCAGGAAAAAAGCGGAGGAGTTTTGGGTTTTTCACATAAAGTTTATAAGGATTCTAAATTTTCTGTTTGGAATGATAGCGGGGATTAACAATAACGCAGATATAAACTCCTACTTGGAAGCAGAGGAGATAGAGAGGCTTCCACGAGAAACTATCGAAGGAGTTCTTATAGATATACGAAAACCGAAGAGGCAAGGAACTTTGACTATATCTGTTGGAGGAGAAGGTGGCATTAAGGTAGATGATAAAGATTATTGGGTGACAGAAGAAGGTTTTCGTGTAGTAGCTATTATGACACCAAGACATTATCAAGAACTCCGAGAAAGAGCAATGATTGGAGTAAGAATACCTGATAAAGGTAAGTTTCATGTATATGACCTATCAAGGCTCGATACTTGGAGAGCAACTGAAGTAAAAAATTTAGAATCCTATCGTGATAATAAACAGATTGCCTGAAAGGTTCTGGTGAAAAACCCAAAATTGAACATAATTATGTTATATTCTTTTCTCCCCGAGGCGAAGGCGAGGCAAATTTGGGACAAATTTACACTCCTGCCGAGACTCGGGATGAGAAAACCGAGCATTTTTTCCGCAGAAAAAAGCGGATGAGTTGAGTTCTCGCTTTATCAATACTGCGAAGCAGACTAGAATTCGTTAGGGAAGGGGGGGGCGTCCGTTTTTTTGCTTCTTTTTCCTAAAAAGAAGAATAGGAAGGGGCGTCGTTAAAAAGTAGTTTCATCTCTTTAATTTTATTTTGTCTTTTTCTTCATCTATTAATTTATTCTTTATTAAATGATTAATTGCTTCCTCAACTTTATCTCTTATCTTATTTCCTGTTCGGTTATTATTATAAATTCCTCTTGCTATATCTGAGGTTATAGCTTTTTTTGTTGCGCTGAAAGAATTCTTTAAAATATCAATTATTGCCCCAGCTAATTCTTCTTTAGGGATTAAAATAAATGACCTGTCACTTTCTTCTGAAAGTTTTACTTCGGAAAATATATTTATAGGTTCAAGAGAAACAGTGTTTTGGTAAATATTGATTCCCTTATCTTTCTTTAATTCCTTTAATATTTCTTCAAATAAATGTTCTATTCTTCGTCCTAACTTTTGAATACCCATTGAAGACAATACTCTTTTGTATAATAATTCTTTTTCAATCGGACTCTCTATTTCTAGAACTTGCATTATTTTTCTTTTAATGACAGAAACTGCCGAATAATTGTTAAGGCTTCCGTAACTGTCAAATTCTAAATCCATATCTGATTTTGAAAGCTCTGCTATTTTGTATTTTTTATATTTATCCTTGAGTTCAATTTCTTTAAAGTCTTCTTTTTCATCAATTTTTGATAAACAATTATTCTGTTTGGGTTCTGAAATACCTTTTGATTTCAAGATATTTTTAACTTTCTCCCTTACCTTTTCGATTTCGTATTCCTTGTTATTTAACCAATCATCAGACCAAATTCTGATTATATTCCAACCGAGATTCTCTAATACAACTTGCCTGATTTTGTCCCTATCTCTTGCAAATCTTGAAGAATGGTATTGTGAGCCATCACATTCAACACCCAAAATATATTCTCCGGGTTTTTTTGGATGTTTTATGGCTAAATCTACCCTGTACCCAGAACAACCAATCTGACAGCTTACATCAAATCCTTCTTTTATTAATTCCTCATAAACAGCTTCTTCAAAAGAAGAATCAAATTGTAGCCCCTCGGTTTTCTGTAAGTACTTAGTAAAATCTTTATTTTTTGCAAAATCTAAATAATATTTTAAGTACCTCACGCCTTCTGCATTAATTTTATCTTCGTCTAACTCGTCAGGAAGCATCGACGAAATAACAACTGTTTTAAATCTTGAACGAGTTATTGATACATTAAGTCTTTTGTAGCCTCCTTCTTTATTCAATGGACCAAAATTATAACTAAATTTACCTGAGGAGTCTTTGCCATAACCTACACTTAGAATAATAATGTCTCTTTCGTCACCTTGCACGGTTTCAAGATTTTTAACAAATACTTCCTCGTTATTAACATCGATTGACTCTTCTATAGGTATTCCTGCTATTTGAAATTCCTCTCTAATTGCATTTTCTTGAGCCATACTAAAAGCAATAATTCCAAATGATTTTTTTGGAAACTTCTTTTTTAAATCCCTATAAATTTTAACAATCTCCCTCGCTTCAATCCTATTTTTCCTGGATTTTCCTCTGTCATAGACCCCTTGTTTAATATATACAAAATCCAGTCCGCTGTTATCATTTTCCTTAGGATTTGGGAAGGTTATTAAACGGTTTTCATAAAAGAACCTATTGGAAAAAGATATAAGTGTTTCATTATTACTTCTATAATGCCAATCCAGTGATTTGGTTCTGAATTTAGTTATTGATTCACTTAAGAAACTCTCTAAATCTTCAATTTCTTCTTCACTTTCATCATCTTGGCTTAAGAAGAATGATGTAGGTGGGAGTTGTTGTGTATCTCCCATTATTATAGCCTGTTTTGCTCTTATAAGACAAGGAACAGCGTCTTCGGGCATAATTTGAGAGGCTTCATCAAATATGACTATATCAAAATTTATATTTTTTGGATTAATATATTGACTAACCGTCAGAGGACTCATCATAAAACAAGGTTTCAAAGCAAAGGCTAAATCTGGTATTTGTTCTAATAAATCCCTAATAGGTTTTAATCTTCTTTTCTTTTCATTTTCTCGTTTGAGAATGGAAACCTCATTAGAACCCATACTTGAGTAATTGTCTTTTGGTTGTCTATCTTCAACAGACTCCATAACTTTATACCTAAAAATATCTCTAACTTTTATATCATCATCTCTGAATTTTTCAACAAGACTTTTTGGAGAAAACTTATTTGATTTTTTGAGTATTTCATCTAAAATCTGGAGATAGTAGGACTTAAGAAAAACCTTGCTGAATTCACTTCTGACAGCATTATCGAAATATTTTTTTATAAACTCCTTTACTTCTTCATCTAGCTTTATGAATTCTTCTTTAAATGCAAGAACCTCTTTAAGATTCTTAAATTGGTTATTCAGTTTCTCCAAAACAGTTAGAACATCTTGAATGTTCTCTAAACTGGTTAATTGTTTAACCTCAAAGAACCCTTCTGTTTCATTTAAAGAATAATAAAAATCTCTAAATAGTCCTTTCTGATTACAATTAGATAGTGACTGAATTATAGCATAATTTTTACTTTTTGAAATTTTATTTGATATTTCAAAGAGAGGTATCAAGTCTTTACAATATTTATCTAATCTGGAGATATTACTTAGATTGCTATAATCACCGATAATCTCTGATTTTTTCTTGTTCTTTGAGACAATTTCATTAAGTTTTCTATTTATTTTTTCATATTTGGCTTTCTCATCAAAAAGAGATATCCATTCATTATATCCTATTTTTATTTTTGCATATTTATCCAAATTAGCCTTATTGGTTTTATATTCCTGATTAAAAAGTCTAACGAAAAACGAGGTTTCTCTGAATATCTTTTCAACTTGATGTGTGTTTAAATCGTCAATAAAAGAATCTTTTACTCTCTTTGTCATATCTTCCCGCATCTCTTTTAGCTCCAAAAGAACAGATAGTAACTCTTTTATCAGAGAATTATATTCTTCAAAATCTTTTGAAAGCAAATATGAGAATTCGTGGTTAAATTTGAAAGCAATAATTTTATCGTTTAATTCGTTTAGTAAGTTTAACTCGGCAATAAAGTTTATCTCTATCCTAGTTTCTATTTTTAGTTTATCTATAAAACAAATTATTTTTTTAGTATTCTGATCAAAATTCTTTAGATTAGAACTGAATCTGTTAATAGCCAAAGAAGTATTCTTGTCTTTCTGATAATTGAAATATATGTTTTCGTTTGGATTTCCTAACACAATAAAAGAGGAATTAAACCTCTCTAGCTTGTCAAATAATATTGAAAACTCTTTTTTGTTTAGAGATATTGACCTTTTTAATGGGAAATCTACAATCTCGTTTTTTGATAGTTTCGCCAATTCTCCTCTAACATCATAAACAGATAACTCCCAAGGAGAGTGTTTTTCGCATAAAAATTGATAGAATTCATTGATATCCTTTTGAGATTTTAAATAAGATGAAACATCCTCTCGTTTTATCATTGAAGGTATAACTGGAGAAGTTTGAAGTTCTTTCATAAATTGTTTTATAACTTCTCTTTTGTTTCCTTTGTAATTATGTAAATTTAGGCAGTATCTTCCTAATCCTACTTCATCTAGTCTTTTTTGGACTACATTCAAAGCAGCCATTTTTTGGCTCACAAAAAGAATCTTTTTATTCTTTTCAATAAGAGCTGAGATAATATTTACAATTGTTTGACTTTTACCAGTTCCCGGAGGTCCTTGTAATACAAAAGTAACTCCTGCTTTTGCTAACTCTATTGCTCTTTTTTGGGAAGAATCTGCTGGAAGAACATCTACGCTTGTAGTATCATCAAATTCCTCTCTCTGCAATTCAGCAATTTCATCCTGTAAAGCCTCTCTATCTCCAACATACGCTTTCACTAAAGGGCTATCTTTAACCAGTTTTTCATTAAAACTCAAATCTTCATACATGATAAATTTTTGATACGAAAAAATATCCATGTAGACATCTTCGGTAATTTTCCAATCCTTCATTCCTTCTATTTGCTTCTTAAGGTAAGACAGATATTCCGAAGGGGTTTGATTCTCAAATTCATTTATTTCTATGCCGAAATCGTGAGAAAGCTTCTCTATTAATGCTGGATTTAATTGCATTTCTCCAGAATTAGAATCAATCTCAAATTTATGAGTTTCTTTACTAACAGTAGGTAGCCTGCTAATTTCCAAAGGCCAAAGAAAAATAGGGGCTTCTAAAAATAACTCGGAGTTGTCTGCATCTTTATATTTCAAAATTCCTAAAGATAAAAAACAAGTGCTAATTCCTAACTCTTGAAAGTTTTCTTTTGCCTTTAAATAAAGGGCATATAATTTTTTCTCAACAGTTTCCTCGTCTTCAGAACATAACCACTGCCTGTCTTTAGCATTATCCTTTTTCTCTTTTAGGATAAATATGTTTTGCTCATTTTCCAAATCTTCAATTACTTTAATGAAAGAGGGAGATATTATTTTTAGTGATTTTGATTTTGTAAATCTATAACGCACAAGATTATTTCTTTTAGATAAATCTATAAGTTTCTTTTTCCAATAGTCAATTTTTTTGTTAATTATCTGTTTAGTATCCATCTTAAATCAAATCATCCAATCCTTTTTTATCTATTAGTTGTACTCCATTTTTACTTGCTAATTCAAATGCAGATTTTGTAAATGTTCCAGTAGTTATGACCATTGCCTTGTCGCAGTCATAAAATTTCATAGAAGCGACGACTTCTTGAACCGCTTTATTTCCGACGCTACCCACATATTTTTTTATTTGAACAGCAATAAGAACACCTTTTTTATCTTCTAAGATTATGTCTGCTCCTTGATCGCCTGTTGCTTTTGTAATTTTAAGATTATATCCTTTTTTCTTAAAGCAAGAAGCAATAAATTTCTCGAATTCCAGTCCAGACATGGCTTGAATTTCTTTTTTTGAGGAGCTTTTTTCAGTTCGTAAAAGCTTTTCTTCAAAATTATCTAATTCTCTTTTTTGTTCTATTTCATTTATTTTTTTTATTATCTCATCAACAGTAAGTTTTATCCCAGTTTTTTTAATAAGTTCATCAATAATATGCTCTATATACTCTTTTGCAGTTTTTTCGTAATCAAATATCAATCTATCCAAAATCAAAGATGCTAGTTCATCTAAATTATATTCTTTTTCTTTGACATAATTAACTAATTCATCAACTTTTGTGACAAACTCCAAATTTTGAACAAGTAAATAAAACTCTTCTTCAGAGAATAATAGTCCCATCTTATTTTCAAGTAACCTTTTAAAAATAGGCAAATTATCAACAGAGGATTCATCATTATATCTTTTAGCATATTTTAAGAATAAATCGATAATTTCATCATTAATAGAATTATTTATGGATTTGAATTTTTCATATCTTTCTCTTATTGAGATAGGATTATCAGCATTTTGCCATATCCATTTCTCAAAGTTATTATAAATACCTTTTTCTTGTTTATAGCCTTCGATTTCTGTTCTTAATTTTTTAAGGGCCTTTAATTCTTCCGTAGAAATCTCCTTTCTTCCTAATTCTCGCATTCTTCGAGCCCATTTATTTTCTTTTTTGGTATCCATTCATTTATCTCCTCTTGTTTACTTCCATCTTGAATTTATCCCTTATCTCATTAACTTTCTTCTCATTTAATTTAATAATAATTGACTTACATTTTACTAAAAACTCAGGAGCATTCTTTACCATTTTATTATATTGCTCATCTGGAACAGTCCTGTCAATGTAATATTGAGAATCTATTCTTGCCTTCAGAGAATCTTCTGTGAAATCAAGATCTTCTTCGCTGAAAAATTCTCTAAGAAATCTCTTTGCGAACGCTATTGTGCAAGAATGAATCTCACATTTTATGCCTATTTTTGTCAAAACTGAGTAAAGCGAAAAATAG
>JAGVYL010000016.1 GCA_018303285.1 Candidatus Woesearchaeota archaeon
CGACAGGACTATTTAACTGCTTCAGCTGTTCTGCCGGCAAGCGATACCGACTGCATAAATCTCCGGGAATAAAAGTGGTGGGAATATCTGAAGCAAGGACTGTCTGCGCAGCTTTGATATCGTAACGAAAATTATGCTCTACATCTCCAGATAATCGACTGCCCATCACATAAAGGTGAGCAATGCCTTGGACCGCAGAAGGATATTCTTGGATTAGTTTAGCTAAATTAGTCAAAGGAGCTATGCTAAAAACAATACTTTTTTTCGCAGTCAGCTGTTCTGCTAAATGCTCAACTCCTCGGAGGATAATACCTACCTCGTTTAAAGTTTTGAGAACATCTTTTTTAGCTTTTTTTGATTGTTCGTCATCAAAGAAACTCTCGTCTACAAGCCAATTCTCAAAAAAGGAATATGGCGAACTATGGCTGAAAAGAGGCTGAGCTTCCCCCCGGGCCACAGCAATTTCTTTTCCTGAAAGATTTATCATCTGCTTAGCGATACAGGAACGGGAATCAACATCTCCGTTGACAGTATAGACGCCGGTGAGATTCATTTCAGGATGGTTAAGCATCATCAACAAAGCCAGAGCATCATCTACATCCGAACCGATGTCAGTAGAAAGAATGATAGGCAATCTTCTCATTCTGTTCCCTCTTGGCGAAGGTGATACTGAGAATTGTATTTCTCAAAAAGATAGTCTATCGCCTCTTCAGAATCGGGAAAGCTGTTTAGATAAAAAACTTTATTAAATCGCGAGGGAATGTTATCTGACAAAGTTAACGTCTGTGCAGCTTCAGCATGTGACTTTAGATAAGTCTGTATATAATTCTTTTCTTTAGTTAAAAATGAATGTAACAAAGAATACATAAAAAATTGATGATGATACGTTTTGCGGTCATTCCGCCACAATTCTACGACTTCATCAATCTTTTTGCGAATCTCTTCTGTGATTTTTATCAAATCGTCGGGGGTTTTAACAAAAGCTAAATTAGAACTTATCTCGGGAGTTAAATCTCCATTTCCAAATCCCCCTTTGGCGGTTTCTACTCTTCGCAAATAATAATCCAGAAGATTGCCCCCTTGCTGCTCAGCATCCGAGCAAGGAGGGATCATCAGTAACAAATCTAAAGAAGCAGGCTGATGTGCAGTCATCTCTTCGCAAAACTGGTGTAAAGTGCCTCCGCTTCGTACATCATCTTCAAAAACTAAGACTTTTTTATTACGGATTTTTTCCGGATTTACGCAAATCTCTCGATAAACTTTAGTTTTACGGCCGTGATGACTGCAATGTACTACTCCTACGGGAAAATCAAAGAGACTGGCATAAAAACCAAGAGATAAAGCTCCTCGAGCGATAGCAATGCCATAATCATAATCTTTTAAGAGGCTCCTTAAATCTCGATAACTGAAAGCAGCACTTCTAAACATCAAATTAGGAGATTTCTTAAAACCGAGAGTCTGGTGATATTTTTTAAATTCCTTTGCTGCCAGATGGGAAACTAAAGAAGTTTCTATTCTGCATTCTTGCTGTTGGATTAAAGAATTAGAGATTCCACGAGACATCATCTCAGCCCAAGCGAAGTTCTCTAAGCGAGGAGGAAGTTTTACATCGATCTGGGGGGGAGCGATACCGGCTTCTTTAATAAAATTGGGGACAATCTTTTTTTCGGCAATTCTATACGCCAAATAATCGGCGCAGTGGATAACCCATGATTGCAGGCAATGGTCGTCTGGCCATACTTCGTCAGCCTTTAAAAATTTAAGATTATCATACGCGCCACATGATTGACCACCGTCCTTAATCGGTACTTGGTCTATCCAAGAATCTAAAGTTTCGAGAGTGATCATTTCTTAAAGGAATCTTAAGTTTATTATAAATGTTACTATCAAATAATAAGAAATGATAAGACTGTTCAACGGACAATATATAATTCGCTTTGTTTTAAGAAAAATTATCTGCAACCTGTCTCTGCGATTTAGCGGCCGAGATGAACAAAATGGATGTTAAACCGAAACTCTTTTATATAATCACGTATTTTTACGTAAAATGGTAACCACAAAGATAAAACTGATCGGCCGCATCAGCAAGGGAAGCCGGATGGACCAGGTCTATCTGCCTAAGAATCGGCTGGGGCTGGCCGTAGGAGAATATGTGACTGTGCAGCCGCTGGAGAAGGAACCGCAAAAAAAAAGCCAAACAAAGAAGTATTTCTATGGAATAAATTATCTTGAACTGGTTAAATTAGAAATAGCTGAAAAAGTTTTTTCTTGGCTGGAAAACAGAATAGGCAGGTATGAAAATATCCTTATTACCGGCTCATTTTTGGAAAGAGGATTCTCGTTCAATGATTTAGATGTCGTGTTGATAAGCGAGGAAAAAATTAACCTTCTACAGTTGAGGGGGGGGTTAGAAAAGCTTAGCGGGATAAAAACTCATTTAATTCATCTGAGCCATGCAGATTTAACTAGAGGATTGGCAAGGGATCCCCTATATCAGTTAATGCTCGGCCGGTGTCTGGCCAGAAAGAGGATGGTTTACAAGATAAATTCGAATATAAATTATAAACTATTGGATTTGCAGCTGCTGCAAAGCAAGCTTTTGCCGGAGAATTTTGATTTATTGAATGGAAAAGAAAAGTATTATCTTACCCGCAACCTAGCAGCTATCCGGGCATATCTTTCGGGTGGCAGAGTAAGAATTGAAGAAGTAGAGAAATTGATTAAAAAACAATTTCTTCTTTCAGATATCTCTTTAATCAAAGAGAACAGAATTTCTAAAAAAGGTTTCCTTGCGGGATACAAAAAGCTGTACGACCAAACATTCAAGCTGATTTTAGGAGGAATAAAAAATGCCGCAGAATAAGAATAAACTGATAGAATTGATGGTGGGTAATTTAGCTAATGCGGTGCTACATAAAATTCTGGAACGGGCGATTGATAATATAGATATCTCCAGCAAATATCTCAAAGAGATAGACAACAGCTGGGAGGTAGCTAAAAGATACAGAGAGAAAATAAATCCTCTGGATCGGCCGTTGCCAGAAAAAGAACGAGGAGAGATCAAAGAGAAAATCATCCGTAAAGTGAAGGCAGAACTACAGATACGGATGGCCCATGGTTATGGCAATCTTGATTTAGAAGGCGTAGAAAGAATAACTGAAGAAATCTTAAAAAAAATAAGAATAGAAGGATAAAACTATTGCAGTTCCTTCTTCATCTCGGTGTATTGCTTCTTGGTAATCTCTCCATTGGCAAACCGCTTCTTAAGGATTTCCAACGGGCTGCCGTTTTCTTGCCGGCTTTTTCCTGCTGAGTTTACTAAGGTGACTACCAGCCAGATGATTGCGCCCCAGAATAATAGCATGGGAAGGAACATAAAGCCTAAGCCCATCATTCCATAGCCCCAATTGCCGCCCATCATTCCGTAACTTCCCATGCCCCATCCGCCGAGAAGAAGGACAATGGCTGCAGTGCCAATCACCCAAAACAAAATATTCTTGTTTTCCATTTCGTTTGCCTCTTATTTTTTACTATTTTTTATTTTTTTCTTAGAACGGAATACCATAAGTGTATAATGCCAAAGCGGCATGTAGAAGCACCGAAGCAAAAAATATTTTCCAGTACCAGCAATGATAAGAATAAAACTTTTGGTAAAAGGGACTGGCCCAGAGTTTCTTGCTGAAATGATGGTTAAGCATGCAGCGGCAGGAAAGGCTGACTAATACTAGAGAAATAAGATTGGTTATACCTAAGATAAAGACCAATTTAGGTAGGAGTAACGCAACCATTGACTGAGTTTATTCATGTATATTATAGTATATAGTATATTCTACTCTTCTATTTAAGAGCGGCTTGAAACTCTTCTTTTTTTATCTGCACGTATTGATATACCTGTCCGCAGGTAGGGCAGACTTCTGGAGCATTACTTCCATAATGCAGATCATGACAGACTTTACACACCCAATATTTCTTAGCTTGTTTGACCGAGGACATTAATTTCACCCCTGTTTATTCTACGATTATCTTCGCTTCCATATTCGGATGGGGAGAACAGTGATAACTATAAACTCCGGCTTCTGTAAAAGTATGGCTGAAGGATTGACCTTTCTTAAGCAAAGGAGATTCGAAAACTGCATCCTCATCAGAAGTGACTGTATGGCTAATCTCGTCCAAATTAGTCCAAGTGACTGTTTCTCCTTTCTTGATGGTTAACTCACTTTGAGAAAAAGCAAAACCTTGGATTTCTATGTCATGCTCATTGACTGAAGATGCGGTTGTCTCTTCCACAACCACAGAAGACTCTTGAACAATTTCGGGGTTTGCAACAAGCGGTCCCTTGGGCACAGAACAAGCTGCGATAAACAATACACTAACCAAAATCATAACTAAAGACAGATGTTTCATATTTTCACCTCGAAAAGAAGAAAGAAGCAGAGTTATATATAGTTTCCGATGATTTTTTGGGAAACTTTAGTGAAATAAGAATTAACCAGCAGAAACTATAGTTTGCAGTATTGAAGCGTTTGAGCAAAAAGGTTTATAAATTAGACAGTGTTTTTACTATAAAATAGTATATAACATGATTAACCACGAACAAATTGTCTTTAAGGAGGGTAAAATGGATTTGAAGAAGATTTTCGGCGCTTTTGGAGCAGTAGTACTATTGTTAGCTACTTTAGCTAGTGTTTTTGCTGCGGTTCCATATGTCAAGACAGTAGAAGACTTTCAGTCTGATATTGAAGACTTGACTATTGAGCACAGCCAGTTGAAAGCAGATTTTGAAGAAGCTAAAGCAGATTTTAACAAGAAAGGAGATACTACTGACTTGAAGAAAACTATCGGCTTTTTGAAAAGCTTGTACGCAAGCGTAGAAAATCTTAAGAATCAAATCAAGACTATAGGCGGCAATAAATCTCATTATGTACAGACTGCTATGCCCAGCTTATTGGCCCAGACTAAAGCATTAAAGGATAAAATTCAAGCTTTGATAGATGAAGGAGAATCTTTGATGGGAGTTGTTCATAATACTGCTCCGGTTTTAGCTAACCCCGGCAATAAAGAAATAGAAGAAGGCAAGGTGCTAGAATTTACTCTTGCTGCTGTTGATGCAGATGGAGATGTCTTAGGCTATAGCGCAGAGAATCTTCCTATTGGAGCTACCTTTAATAGTGCAGCTAAGAAGTTCAGCTGGACTCCGGCTGCAGGTCAAGCAGGCACTTATACTGTCACTTTCAAGGCTACGGACAGCAAAGAAACCACTTTAGAAACTATTACTATTACAGTTAAAGCAGTTGCTGGAAGCGTACCTCCTGTAGATAATGGCACTGGAACTACTCCTGCTCCTACTACAGAAACTGATGAAGATAAGTACAATGTCCTTAAGAACAAGTTTGAAGATTTTGAGGACGACTTTGATGACTTGGCTGATGATTGGAAGAAAGCCAATACTGACAAGAAAAAGAAAAACGTAGAAGATGACTTTGATAATCTTGATGAAGATCTGAAAGATCTGAAGAAAGATGTCAGCTCCCTAAAGTCTGAAGTGACTGATGACGATGTCGAAGATGATTTAGATGATTTGAAAGACGACATTGCCAAATTACGAGAGGACATCACTAGTCTGATTAACGGCGTAGAAGAAGATACTTCCAGCACTGTTGATGAAGAAGAAGCAGTAGTCAAAGAAACAAAGAAGACTGCATATACTGCTTCTGAAGAGGAAGAGCCGGAAGTAGTGTTCAATCAATTACCGGCAAGCATTGTTCCTTCCACTGCCATTGAGCCTGTAGAACTTAAAAATGATATGAATATGATTTATGTCTTAGGCGGAGTGACCGGTGCCATTTTCTTACTGATATTGGTGTTCATCATTGTGGCCTTAGTTAGGTAAGGGAGAAAATAAAATGGTAGAAATAACATACAGAACCGCAAGGGAAAGCTGCAGAGAATGTTATGCTGTCGGGTGCGGTTCTAATTCTCCCCTCTCGCCAAATGAAACAGAAGAACGAAGGAGAGGACAAATCAGAACTCAAGCAAATTTAGAAGTTCTTACTAATGGGGGGAATCATACTACAATGGATATGTTGAAAGATTTGTGTACAGCTTGCAAGTTTAGCAGACCCAGAGTTATGGATATGCTCAGCTCAGGAGTATTAACCACACTTGAAGCAGCTGACAAAAAACAGGAATAATCGTAAAGAAAGATTAGAGAAGATTGATTAGGCAATAAATAAGATGAAACTAGTAAGATTTATTTATCGATCTGTCCAAAATGCTTTGGGATTAGCTCCGAAGGAACTGTATGAAACTTCTCAAGAAACTGAAGAGAGAAGACAGACGGAATTAGATGCTTTCTTGGAAGAAGCTAAAAATGCAGGAAGACAAGAAATATCCTTCAGTGTGGAATATCTTCCTGCTGAAAAGAATATTGCACATGACATTTACTATCGTACAGCACAGGTTTATCTTAGTTTTGGAGAACGTATATTGTTAATACGAAAATTGACTGATACCGTAGCTCTTCCCGATAAAGAACCGAAACGATTAGAAAGATTAGTTTCTGAAGAAGAAGCAAGAATATCCGCTCTTGCCGAAGAGAACGGACTTAAACTTTATGGGGGGAAATAAAATGAGCAATAAAAAAATGAGAGTTATTGGCGGACTAACTGCTTTGGTTAGTACATTCATGCTTAGTTGTGAAAGAACCACTGCTCAAGATGCTATTCATGCTGCCCAAGCTAATGGTTGGGACCAGGTACATATTCTTGAGGAATATTCCGACTTTTTTCTTGGGGGATACCGTTCCTGTGATGGACAAGAAAATTCAGCGTACGTCATCGCTGGAGAAAACCCCCGCGGTGATTTAAGCCGAGCAGTAGTCTGTTGCGGCTATTTCAAAAATTTTGGTAAAGGATGCACTATCCGTTATGATACTAGATGAAAAAAGGTTAAGTGTTTTTTCTTAGAAAGATTTATATGCATAACGTTATGTACCATAATACCTAATGAAGTGTAAGTTTTATTTTGGTTTGTTGGTGTTACTGGTATTTTCTCTTTCCTGCACTCTCTCCGGCAAGCCGACCATCATCGACAGCTATATCAACGACATAGGCGCTCTTGAAGTTTATTTCTGCCCGCAGGAAGACTGCGAAGGCCGCTTAGTCGGTTTCATTGATTCCGCTCAAATCTCAATCCACTGCGCCTTATTTGAAATAGGCCTGCCTTCGGTCCAAAGCAAACTTTTAGAAAAGGCAGAATTGATAGAAGTAGAAATTATCACAGATGAACAATATCTGAAAAAATTTAATCATTCTTTTGTCAAGCCGGACAGCTGGGGCTTGATGCATAATAAATTCTGCATCATCGACGGAAAAAAAGTTTCCTCCGGCTCGATGAATCCGACGATAAATGATGCACATAAGAACAACAACAATCTTCTGCTGGTAAAATCACCTGTTTTGGCAGGCAACTATGAAAGAGAATTCCAAGAGATGTGGGGAGGAGTGTTCAAAAAAGGAGAGGCAGTACTCCATCCAAAAATTATTCTAAACGATATGCCGATGGAAAATTATTTCTGTCCTGATGACCATTGCATTAATCAAGTAGTTGAAGCAATCAGTCAGGCCAAGCAGTCTGTCTACTTTATGACATTCAGCTTTACCAGCCGAGAGATTGCTAATGCTTTGCTATTAGCCAAAGAACGAGGAGTAATACTTAAAGGAGTGATGGAAGCCAGCCAGATCAGCCAATACTCAATGTACGAACTACTGAAATTTCAAGGAACGGATGTACTAAAAGACAAAAACAAAAAGAATATGCACCACAAGGTGTTTATCATTGATAATGAAACTGTTGTTACGGGCTCTTTCAATCCCACGGAAGGGGGAAATAAACGAAATGATGAAAACGTTTTGATTATTAATGATAAAGCTGTGGCCGAGAAATTCCTTGATGAGTTCTCTGCTGTGTATGGATAAGCTAAAACCTGGTTTACACTTTTCTTGATTATAAAACTTGCCACAATGTTTCAAATATAGAGCTATATGTTTGCGCTATCTCCGAATCTTCAACAGACAATATTTTTAAAGGTTCTTCTCGAATAATAATAGCTACTTTGTTTCCATAAACCATTGTTGAGACTGGAAATTTTCTCTCTGGGGGCAGAGTTTTATACTTGTTATACGGCCATAAATTTGAAATGTCCTTATTTATTAAAATTCTCCCGTAGACCTTCTTTTGTTCTCTTTCTTTACCCCAGTGAATTGTATAAATTGGTAGATAATCTTTAAATCTAATCTCTCCCCCCATAACTAGGAATTCTTTTACTTTTAGTAGCTCCTGCATCAGCACTTTCAATCCTTCTTTTCCGGAAAGAATCTGTACAGAAGAAGAGGGACGATTTAGCTTGATTTTATTCAATTCAGCAACAATCTTTCTTGTTAAGTCTTCTTTGTCTGCCAGTGCCTTTTTTTCTTCTTCGATTAGATCGATAAATTTTTCAGGGTGGCTTGCTTCATAATACCTTTTTCCGTCTTTAATGATCGAGCTGACAACTCCTTTCTCAGCCAATCGTTCAAGCACATCATAAACCGTTGCCCGATGAAGCTGCAATCGCCTGATTATTTTAGATGCGGGGCTTAGCCCTTCATTTAATAAAGCAGTATAAACTAGACTTTCTGTTTCTGTCAGGCCGAGCGTACTCAACTCCATAGATGACTTAATTGTTCGCTGTTTATAAATGTTGTCATGTTATATGACTACAAGTATTAATATAGTTCGTCAATTACTACCTACTTATGACAAATGAAAAGGATTATAACACCGACTATGCTAGTGAGGGAGAGCTAGAAGAGAGTGCCTGCTTGAAATCTCTACCTGAGTACGGGGGCGAGCAGATGGGGGCTATTGCTCGAATAAAAAATAAACGGAGAAAATAGAATGCACAGAATACACAAAAACCCGGAACAAAGGATAGAAGTTATTGGATTTGATTTAGACGGAACGCTGATATACACAAACAGAGACTTTCAATATGTTGCTTTTGCAACTACAATGAAAGAGTTCGGCATAATTCCTACTGATGAGAAATTTGATCAGTTTAGTTTCGAGGACCGCAGGGCTTGGGTAAATGTTAATATTCCGGGTGTTTCTTCAAGACAAGTAATTGATTCTTATTGGAAGAAAATGAGTCCAGAGGAGACAGCAGCAAATACTCATGTTTACCCGGATGCCGTGGAATGCTTGAAGTATTTAACATCTAACGATAAACAAATAGCTCTTGTGACCGCCAATAAAAAAGAAAATGCTATAGTTACACTAACAAAAACTGGCTTGATTTCTTATTTTGCAGACAAGCTAATAATCGGAGGCAGGGACATAATAGGCAACGTGATTCCAAAATATTTGGGCATTAAAAAACTTGTCGAGTCTATTGAGGTAAATCCAGCAAGTGTTGCATACATAGGCGACTTGCCCATTGATGTTGAAGCTGCGAGAAACGCAGGCGTCTATGATACCCTGCTGTTTAGGGGAGACGGAATAAACACAATACCCAAAGACCTGAATCCTTCGTTGGTTTTATCATCTTTGGAAGAAATTGTGAAAGAGAATATATTTGTAGATTACACCCTTTAAAAAAGATTATTCAAACACATGAACCCAGCAATCGTGAATTACGTTGAAAGAGAAAAATGGTTTTTAGGCATTCGCAGAGAAGAAGACCTGTTCAAATATTCTCTCAGAGCAAAGAGCCAAAAAGATTTGATGGATTCAATTTATGGAGTGAGCTTTGTAGAAACTCTTCTCTGTCGAATAAATTCGGGAGAATATGTACGTGCGTTCAATCTTGCGCACGCAAAACAGTTCCATTCCTTTTCTAACTCTAAGATTTTAGCAAACCCGACTTTACTAACGGAGCAGATAACGCAGGATGGAGAATTATGGGAAAAAATCTTTGAAGAAGCTGAACGATTAAGCCAAGCAATATCCCAAGATGATTATCCAATGGCCGTCTCCCTATTTAGAAAGATTATGGGGGAGTTATACCCGCTATTTGCAGTAGATTCTTTTGTGATATTCTCCTTAGGAAGAGAACTAACCAGCAGTTTACCCTGCCCAACTCCCCGGGATGTTAAGGAAATACTAACAATTCATGATACGTGGCGTAATTCCATCGCATTCAAAGAAGAAAAGTTAGATCAAATACTTGATAAATTTTTAACCCTGGTAAAACGTAAAGAAGGGATAGAATCTAGCGTTAAAGATATTAAAAAATATCTTGTCTATCAAGAGTTCATTAGTCTACTGGAGAAAAAAAGCAGCTGCGAAACCATACAAAAGATTATCGAAAAGAGAATGAACTCTGGTTATGTGTTCCATGCATTTCGAGATGAATCCGGGATAGGTGTTTCAGAAGAAAGAGAAGATATTGAAAAAGTAACTCTGTTTTTAAGCTCTTTAAAAAAAATAAATCAAAACCAAGATTTAATTACCGGCTCGTCTTGTTTTCAAACAGATAAACGAATAACTGGAGAAGTAATAATCATAAAAGATAAAACAGAGTTGGAAACAAAGGCGAGCCGATTCAAAGACAAAGTTTTAGTGGCTATACAGACCACCCCCCACTTTATCCCCTTTTTATCAAAGATAAAGGGCATAATTACTGATGAAGGGGGAATTACTTGCCATGCGGCCATTGTCAGCAGAGAGATGGGAATCCCTGCTATTGTAGGCACAGGAAATGCAACAGAACTGCTAAAAGATGGAGAGGTGGTGGAAATGGATCTGAATAAAGGAACTATACGGAAAATCTAAAGATAAGATATAACCTCAGTTTACTTCTCTTGTGAGATAATCCAGATAGGAGCATTTTTAAAGGCCGAAATATTACTTTTGCTTAAGGTATAACAATACAACAACTAATGAGGTGATATACATGTTTGGTGGATATAGTGATGTGGCCGGTTTAGGTGGTATGGTGGGACTTTTTGCAGGGTTTGCTTTTTTGTTCTTTGCTGTGATACTGGCAGTATATATCTGGTCGGCTTTGGCGTTGATGGCTATTGCTAACAAGACAAAAACAAAGAATGCCTGGCTGGCATGGATTCCCATAGGCAATATATTCTTAGTGACTCAAATAAACAAGCTGCCAGGATGGTACACTTTAGGAGTGCTGGTAAGTTTTATTCCATTTTTAGGATGGATCCTGGCTATTGCCTTTTACGGCTTCTTATTCTGGAAGCTGGCCGAGAGAATGAAGTATCCTGGATGGTGGGGGATACTTTGCCTGATTCCCTTTGTAAACCTGATAGTTTTCAGCATCTGGGCCTGGGGAAAGAAGTAAATTCTTTTCTTTTTTATTTTAATTTTTTTATTTATTTCACTTCTCGCCCATAACTTTAAAAACAATTTCAGTTTTATTCTTCAAAATGGAGCCGAGCCCTTGGCTGATGGGGATAATGCTGATTACCGGCCTGCTTGCTCTGTACTGGGTCCTGTTCGGCCAAAGAAAGGCGCAGCAGGAATCAGAAGGAAGAAAAGAAGAGGAGAGATGAGATGGTAGAAAAAAAATTAGTTATTGATCAACTGAAGCTTTCTTACGAAGGGCTCTTTGATTTTTCTGAATTATACCGCTTGATTGACGGCTTCTTTTTTGAAAGAGGATATGACAAAGTGGAAGTGGTAAATCAGGAGCAGGTCACTTCCGGGGGAAAACAAATTCGGATTATCATGGAGCCGGAAAAAGGAATCACTGACTATTTCAAGCTAATTGTCAAGATCAGATTACACGCAATAGACTTAAAAGAGATAGAAGTGGAAAAAGATAAGGCCAAGCTTCGCCTTAATCAAGGCCAGTTAAAAATTACTTTTGACGGATATGTCATCAGTGACAGAAGCGGTACATGGGAAAAATCTCCCTTCTTCTGGCTGATCAGAGTTTTTAGCGATAAATTTATTTTTCGTGACCATTATAACAAAGCAGAAAAATGGCTGGTAAGCGATATAGAAGATTTACAACAGAAGATTAAATCTTTCCTCAATCTACACCGCTATCGCGGTCTGGAAAGCAGCCGTAAAGTGTATGAAATTTAAAACCAATGGTAGAAAAAAACTTAGTGGTGGACCAGAAAATTTTAGAGTACAGAGGACTGTTCGAGTTTGATGAAATGATAAGAACACTTGATTCTCTTGTCAAAAGCAAAGGCTATGAACTGCAGGAGAAAAAAGCAGAAGAAAAAGTTTCTGAAGAAGAGAAAGAAATTCACTTAGAGCTGCGGCCGCTGAAGCGAGTCACTAATTACCAAACACTGATGATTAAAGTGACGATTAATGCTAAAAATCTGACGGAAGAGATACACGCAGTTGGTGGGAAAAAAAGACATTTCCATAAAGGAAATCTTAGTCTAGTCTTTGACGGCTGGTCTCTGACTGATTTTGAAAGAAAAACCCAAGAGAGAATGCTGAACTATTTTATCCGAGGAGTTATCAGCAAATATCTTTACCGCTCTCCCACAGAAGGAAAAATAATCGGGGGGTTAAAATCAGATGTAGATTTTGTTTTTAATCAGCTGAAAAGTTTTCTTAATCTGTACAAATATCAAATAAAGGAGTAAAAACAATAAAAAAGAGGAACAGAATGCCTGAACTGCCTGAAGTAGAAACTATCAAACGACAGCTGGAGAAAAAGCTGCCGGGTAAGGAGATAGAAAAAGTACAAATTATTGACTGCCCTAATGCAGATAAGCGGATTAGGGCATTGAGTGGAATAAAGATTCTAAAAGTACGGAGGCGAGCCAAAACACTGATTGTTGATTTGAACAATGATAAAAGTCTGTTGATTCATCTCAAGCTGACTGGGCAGCTGATTTTCAGAAAGAATGCTGGAAAAGAAAGGTTTACCCGCGTACTCTTTTATCTTTCTTCCGGGGGGTTGCTATTTAACGACATGCGCAAGTTTGGCTTCATTAAGCTTGTGCCAACAGAGAACGTAGAAAAAGAAATTCATGAGAAATATGGGCCGGAGCCGTTTGATAAAGATTTCACTCTGAAAATATTTGAAGAGATTCTGGTTCGGAAGAAAAAATCTAAGATTAAACCTTTGCTTATGGACCAGAAGGTTATCTCTGGTTTAGGCAACATCTATGCTCAGGAAGCTTGTTTTATTGCCGGGATTAAACCAGGAAGAACTGCCGGTTCGCTGGATAAGAAAGAACAAACGAGATTATATTCGGCTATCAAAAAAGTGTTGTTATCAGCTATCAAATTTCATGGCACTTCGTTTGACAGCATCTATGTCGATGCCTATGGCCAACCAGGAGGATTCGGCCAGCGGCTTTACGTCTACCAGCAGGAGAAGTGTAAACGATGCGGCCAGACGTTGAAGAGTTTAAGATTGGGCGGCCGGGGAACTTGGTATTGCGGGAGATGTCAGAACTAAGTTTAATTTATCCAATCTTATGGCTGGGATATGCTCCCATAACGTGGAAGTGCTTGATCTCTTCGTAGGGATTGGCCCGGACGAAATTGAACCATTGCTTGATAATGTTTTGCAGGATGTAAGCTTCCCGATACAATTCCAGCTTATGCTGTTCAATCTCTTTCTTATAAACTTTGTCTTTGACTAATCCTCGAATAAAGCTCAGGAATTTCCCTTCAGTAAAATGTTTGTGGGGATCGATCTCAATAGTAGCGGTCACTTTCATTTCCAAATCCGCTTTCATAGTAGAGATTTTCTTACCTTCTTTTACTAATTCTACTGGCTTCATGGCAAGATAACGAAAATCAAGATCAAGATGGAACTTGAAATAAGAACTGGCGTGAGGAATCTTGCTTAATCGCCATCTTTGGTGCACTTCTTTTACTCCTTTATCATCTATCTTTTCAAAGTAAATAATCTCAAAAGTCTCTTTGAAGTCGTCATCGGTTTCTCCTTCGGCTGTCCAGCCATATTCCATCAGCCAGCCTTGAATAGTGGCTAGAAGAGTGCCAGGATCGAAGTTATCTTTGTATTTTAGCTTGAAAGTAGCTACTTCAGTAACCCTGTTTGAATCTATCTTATACGTTGGCATAAAAGAGAGAAAATTTTGAGGTATAAAAAGATTTAGGTTGATTATGACAAAAACAAAGCAAAACCTTTTTATTTGAACCGCGGTTACTTGCTTCAAAAGAGGAATATCCTGAACATTTGAGATGATAGACTTAGACCGATTAAAAGAGGAACAGCTGCATTTAAGCCAGAAAGTGATTCTTAAAGACGGCTTTGAAAGAATAAGCACTATATCGGGAGTGGAGTCTGCTTATCTCGACAAAGAGATTATCTCGTGTATTGTTGTTTGTGCCTATCCTTCAATGGAATTGCTGGAGAAAAAGATTGCAGTAGTTAAATCTGGTTTGCCTTATATCCCTGGTTTTCAAGCGTATAGAGAATTGCCGGCCATCACTGAAGCATTTTACAAACTGAGTCAAGTGCCGGATGTACTTTTGATTAAAGGCAATGGTATTCTGCATCCCCGCAAATTTGATGTGGCTTCTCACGTAGGACTGATGCTCAATGTACCTGCGATTGGTGTTTCAAAAACGTTAGGCGCAGGGCGGATTGAAAACGGCAAGATTTTTATCGGCGTAGACTTATGCGGATTTGAAGTAAAGACTCGAGACTTTGCTAATCCGTTATTTATCTCTCCCGGTCATTTAGTCTCTCTCGGTTCGGTATTAAACATTGTTTCTAAGTGTATTAAACCGCCCCATAAACTGCCGGAGCCGCTCCACTTGGCTCATAAGTACGCTGAGAAAGAAAGAGAACGAATTGTATCTTCTTCTACAGCGAAAATGATTTAAAGTATACTGGTTTTTTAATAGAATGGGACTTGAAAAGGTCATTGGAAAGTTGACCCCCCTTCTCTTGGCTGGTTCAATATCTTTTTCTAACTGCGGCAAAGGAGAAGAAAATAGCAATGGTTCTTGTCAAGATGATTGGGACTGCCCAGGAGAAGAATACTGCGTTAATGGCTATTGCCAAGGTGATGATTCCAATGGTTCTGGAGGTAATGGAAACAGTAATCCTGACGACACACCATCGTCTTCTGGTTATCCGCAAACTCCCCAAGCCCTTTTTGATGATTTTCTTGACACGTTAGGGGAGGATGTAGATGGAGCAGTGACTACCTATATTGATGCCGCGGTACAAAAAAAATATCTTAATCTTTTCACTCAAAAAAGCAACGGCGATTTGCAGTATATGATTAATCAGATGAAAGACGCCACTCTGATACCTGACGAAGAAGGAACGCAGTTCAGGGAGTATCATGTTCTTCTTTCTGACGGCGTTGAATATCCGGTGCAGATGCTGCTAGTAAAGGAGAGCGGGAAAAAAGTCTGGAAAATTCGAGGCATCTAAAATGGGCTTAAAACAAAAGCTGATTACTCTGTCCCTGCTGACTGGATTGGTGGGAATTCCTAAATCAGCAGAAGGTTACTCAACGAAGACTATCCATCCTGGATTAGTGCCTAAACTGATAGAATTTTATAAGCAAACTCATGAAACCGCACTGAACTTTGATACAGAAGAAATTAAGAAAGGAACCATCAATGAAGACTCTCCCGACTATGCTTATATCCGCGCATTTAATCATTTTCAGCATTGGCAGAACGGGGAAGGGATACTCAACTTTTCACCGATTGGAGATTGGGCTCAGAACTCTGAGGCGCAGTCAACATTAATCTCTTTTGCAAAACTACCGTCAAAAATACGCAGCCTTTTGGGGTGTGATTCCTCTCTTTCTCCGTCCGAATGCAAAATAGGATATCCTTTCGGAGACCATTCCTGGGAAACTGTTAAATCAGAATTTGTCAACGGCAAGATAGAAAGAAGTTTTGGGCATGTATTTCATTTAATCGCTGACACTACTGTACCTGCTCATGTTAGGAATGATCCTCATTGGGGGGACGCACCGTTTTTAGAAAAAATTTTAGCAAGGTATTATTCTGAAGGGGCGGCTCTATGGCCGAGCGATGTTTACGAAGTTTGGACTAACGAGCATTCAGCCGAGCTTTTATCCCAGATAAATCCTCAAGAAATACCCGCAGTGGACAATCTCTCTGATTTATTTGATGAATTGTCTTATTTCACCGGCTCTAATTTTTACAGCGATGGGGCGGTTGACGGAACTGTGGGTGGACTATCTGAGATACAAGAAGGAAATAAGAAATATTTGGTTAAAACCGTTGAAGGAAAGCAGGTTCATGTGTTAAGAAAAGGGTTTTTCATCGATTTTCCCGATGTTGCCTGCCTTCAAGATGCATGGACTGTGCTTGGGACTAAATCAGTGGAATACGGAGCGGCGGCAGTGGAAATTTTAATTAATGAAACTGCTTCTGGCTGTGTTGATAAGTGCGATTATGTCGGACAGAAAGAATGCGCCGGCGAGACCGAATGGAAAGAATGCGGGGATTATAATAATGATGGCTGTTTAGAGCTGAGCGGGGAATTTTTCTGCAATCTTGACGGCACTTCAAACAAATATTGCAGTCAAGGAGAATGCGTTACTACAAGTTGTACCTTAGAGGAATGGCAGTGTACAGACGGAGCATGTATTCCGATCGCATGGCATTGCGATGGAGGGAATGACTGCAACGGAGGAGATGATGAAAGTGGTTGTGGCTGTGTGGGAACCAATGAATGTGTTTATGACGGAGCAAAGGCCTGCACTAGTGACTTCAAAGGCCGAAAAGAGTGCGGAGATTTTAATTCTGACGGCTGTTTAGAGTGGGGAAAATACCATACCTGCGAGGCAGATGAAGAATGCTCGTGGGGGAAATGTGTAAGTTTATGCGACTTGACAGATTATTGGCAGTGCGATAATGGAATTTGCATACCCGATTCCTTACTATGTGACAAAGAAAAGGATTGTAGCGGGGGAGAAGATGAAGACGGCTGTTGCAAGCAGGATACTGATTATTGTGGGGAATATTCCTGCATTAACGGCAAATGTACAGATTGTTATGTTGATGCTCCTAACGAGTGTATTAATGAAGGAAATTACTGGGCGATTTATTCTGTTGACAGTTGTGGAAATCAACTTAGTAAATTTCCAATAGAATCATGCACCCTACAATCATATTGTTCTAATGGGGAATGCATTTCTAAAACGGTAAACTGCAGTTCTGATGCTGATTGCGATTTGGATGACATATGCAAAGAATCTGTGGGAAAATGTTTTCCTGCACCTGCTCCGCTCTGCACTGGGGGAAGTTGTATCCCGGTGGGAATTTATGTCTATGACAACGGCAGTGAAACGGATGATAGTTTCGGACTGGAAATAAAAGATGCGTTTTATGGCGAGACTCCATCTGGCGGAGGAAACGAATGGACTATTCCCATGGTGGACGGCCAGACTTATGAAATGCTTTTATATGGCGTTGGTGTGCCTGACGGCATTGGCACCTATGCCATTGAATTAACAAATGCGGTTAAAGTGGACGGGCCATCATTGAGCGGGAGCGATCTTGATGATGGAATTAGTTTTACATGGCACATAAAAGCTAAAAAGTGAGGGTTTCTTTTAGTTTAAGGCGCGTTAGTATTATTATTTTTAACTATCTTCTAATACTCACTATACTAATGCCTAAACCAGTATACAAAACAGTAACATTTATATATTAGTCTATCTTTTCTTACTGAAATCATAATTGAAATGGGGCTCCCCGCTCTGTTTCTGATACTGAAGACTCACACCCCTTCTAGTTCACCCCGCGGGGACCCTTTTCTATCTTTCTTGTCTTCTCAAGAAGATATATTGTTAAAAAGACTAGCTGGGAGAGAGATTTATGCAAAAAGCTATTGATAGACTTAATCAACTTTTAGAAAAGAAAAACCAATTTAGTGCAGATAGCGTGCTCATCAACGGCAAAGCTGTTTTAATTGATAAAGAGAAGTTTATGCCGATTAGTTCTCTAACTGCAGATGCTCCAAATAAGATTGTATCATTTGTAGACGGAGGCAATGCTGAGCTCTTTAATTCAGGGGATATCTGCCTACAGTTTGTGCGTGCAACGGCAGTATTTTTTCAAAATAATAAACGGCTGAATAACGAGAAAAAAATTTCTTTTTTTCTTCTCAGCCAAATAAACGAAGAAAATCCTGAAGAATATCTTTCTCAGTTTTTTTGGGAAGAGGGAAGTTTACCTTTGAAAGAGTTTTCTTTAAATGCGTTGGATTTTTCTCTGCGAGAAGGGGTGGAAAGAGGCAATATAATCAAAGCAGGAGAATTGGCCAGAAGAAAGGCAGAATTACTGCTGGCCAAAGAAGTTTCTTCTGAAGCTGATTGGGCGGTGCTGGATGGGACCCTAGAAGAGAAAATGCCGGGAGAAAAAGAGATTATTGGAAGTTTACCTTCAAATGTTTGTGCTTTGGCCAAAAGCTGTTCTTTAATTACATCTAAAGGGAGAAGTGCAACAGACTATGTAAGTTTAGTTGGGCCGAAGAACAGCAGCTGGTCATATTTCTTAGACCAAGAAAGAAAAAGAAAAACTTTTTTTGTCAGATTGAATGAAAAGAATAATCATGTTTTTCGTTTTGAAACATTTTCCAAGAATAATGAGGTTTTTGGAGCATTGGCGACCAACAGCACGGATCCGGTGTTTGTCGGCTATCCCTACGGCTTGATCTATGTTGACCAAAGAGCAAGAGTGAGCAATCAAGAAGCAGGATTGATGAAGACTAAACTGTTTTCGCTGATGAAAAAAGGAAACCGGGGATTAAACTTAGAGAAATTGAATAATGCGGCACATGAAATGCTAGATCACCTGAGGTTTTGAAAAAATATCATGCCATGATTAAATATAAGAAGATAGAATTATAAAATCTTTTTTATTTTATCTAAATCAAAGACTTCTTTGATATCAATAACCAACACATGATGAGGTATTGGAGGACATTTTCTGCTTCTTTCAACAGCAATTTCGAAATATTTTCCTGATGAAAAAATTTCCGTTTTTCCCGTAATCATATAGTATTCCTTGTGTTTTATTGCGACAAGAGAAACTGCCGGGTTTTCTTTTAAATTTTCAAAAGATTTTTTCATTTGACAGATTCCTATCAATAACTTATCCTTAGAAAATCCTAACGAACTTACGACGATTGCTCGAGGAACTCCTGTTTTGGAAGCCGTGGTCAAAACTATCTCGTTTCCTTCTTTGAAGGCATCTTTCCAAATCATAACAAAAGATTTTTTCTTGATTATATAAATCTTACTCCTAAAGTTTATGTTATTTAGGGAGTATTATTCTCCGCGTAAAAAATCGTTGAAATCTTCTTCCTTATCATCTTCACTCGCTTTGTAGACTTCCATTTCTAAAATTCCAGCTCTTCCTTGTAAAGAATCTTCTATCTGCTTAGCAGTCGCTTCATCTCCCACTTTAATCTTAACATAATGCTGCCGTTCTCTCTGCAGAACATAACCAATCAACTCTTTTAAATCTCGTCTACCCCTGTTTCTAATGGTACAATCAATCAACCCTTGCCGACTGACATCAAAATAAACACCTACTTTTGTACCTAAATCATCTTCAAATATTACGGGAATTCTGGTAGTAAAAGAATCTGAATCATTTGTAACTGATATTCTAGAAGAAAACAGTGCTTTTTCTTCAGGAGAAAGTTCTCTCTTTGTAGAAGACTTATAATCTGGAAGGTTGTCGACAAGATATTTTTCTAAGCGGCATTTAGCTTTGGTGTGTCTTTCTTCTTCATGTTTTCTAATCGTCTCGGCGAACTCGCCCAAAGTAGCCATACTTGTTATAGAGACTAAAGCGTATTTAAAGCTTGTGGTTGGTTAGAAAGAATTTATTATCTGCTTGTGACTATTTTTCCCAGAATTTTTTGAGATAAGTTTGATAGTCTTTGGTGACAATAAGATTTTCTTTAGGGAAACACTTGAAGTAGCCGGGCAGAATAAATCTTTCATCCAGAAAGATAACTGTACCTTTATCGGTTTCACTCCTGATGCAGCGACCAGCGCTCTGCAAACACTTATTGAAAGCTGGATAGACATATGCATATTCTCGGCCGTGGGAAAATTTCTGGTTGTAATACTTGATCAGTTCTTCTGTCTTCAGGTCCGGCCGTCCCAGCGGCAAGCCGACGACAATCACCCCGTTGAGCTGATTGCCGGGCAGGTCTATCCCTTCAGCAAAATTAGCTCCAGCTACAGCAAAGAGTACTGCACCCGGTTCTTTATTCCTCTTGAATTCTCTCAGCATAGCCAGCTTGTCCTTCTTAGTGAATTCTCTTTTCTCAAATAGCATTTTTTTCTCTTTTGTCTGGATATGGCGGGAAACAGAACTTAAGAGACCATAACTTGGAAAGAAAATAAGGATATTGCCGGGAATTAAAGAAACCATTTCAGTGCAGATCTGGCCCATCCGCTTAAACATCTCCTCCCCCCGCACTTCGTAACGAGTGGTAGTCAGGGGAACGATCATGGCCAGCTTGTTTTCCGGCGGAAAAGGCGAAGAAAAAATCTTTTCTACTGAACGTTCGATGCCCAGCAGATCACAATACATTTTTGGCGGGGTGAGAGTGCCGCTCATCACCACAGAAGCATAGACTTCATGAAAAACATCTCTTGTGATGAACGAAGGATCAAGACCAATATGATTCAAACTGATAGACGTCCCTTCCTTGCCTGGTTTTTGAGAGATATAGCGGATAAAACCAGGGTCCTCTCCCAGCCATCCATTAAGAAAAGAGGCTAAAGCACCGATATAACTGCGATAATGTTTCTTGCGGATTTCATCTCCAGCAGTTTCCAACTCAGCGAGAAGCTGATCATATGCTCCTTTTCCTCCGAGAGATTTGAGAAAAAAATCTTTTTCAGTTAAGGTTTCTTTTTCTTCGAAGTTTTTTCCTTGGTGGTTGAGCATGTTCATCTCATTTAATTCATTAAGAGCTTCAGCAATCCGTTCAATATGTTCTACTGCTTCTGGATGATGCGTTTTTCTTGCTTCATTCAAAGCATTCCGAATAGAGAAATTGGAAATTTTAGAATTAAGCATCTCTGAGACTCGGTTAGGCAAGTTATGTCCTTCATCAACAATAAGAATCACTTTTTCTAATGCGATGTCCAGCTTGTGCAAGAAAGTTTTTCTGATAAACGGATTAAAGATATAATTATAATCAGCAATGATGACTTGGCATTTTTTTGCTAGTATCGATGCGATTTCGTAAGAGCAGAACTCCTCTTGTTTGGCCAAAAGAACAATATTTTCTCCGGAAACAATGCTGGTTGATCTTTTTATTTTCTCTGCAAACTGCTCTGCTTCCCAAGTAGGACCGGTTTTGTCCATGGTTTTGGTATAAAACCCACAGCTTTTATCTTCTACCAGTCCTTTGCAGTATTCGTTGAATTCTCCAGAAGCAAATAATTCTATCTTAGGCTGGCTGCACATGGCTTTTTTTCCGATAAGATCTACAGCAGAGAAATTTATCCGGTGGACATCTTTTATTTTTTGTAATGTGTCTAAAGCAATCTGATGCTGGGTATGACGATTAGTAAGGAAGATGACTTTAAGACCTTCTTTGATAGCGAAAGAAAGAGCGATAGGAAGAGTACTGGCAGTCTTGCCTAAACCTGTCGGTGCATGGACTATCAGATTCTTCTTTTCCCGGAGTGTTTTTTCTACTTCGAGGAGTAATTCGTCCTGAATCGGCCGAACTTCGTCGAAAGGAAAAAGCCACTCTTTTCTTTTCTCGTCAGTAATCATTTTTTTGAAAAGGACAGCAAGGTTTTTAAATAAGTGGCTTGTTGAGTTTTTAGGTGTTGATATATCGTAAATTGCGTTTTAGTTATATATTTGGAAGCAATTTCCGGAATATAACAAACAAATAAGCGATATAAGAATATTGTTAGTTTGTTATATAAATATTTAAGTATAAATATTAAACTAGCGGGGTGGTGTCTTAATGAAGACCAAGAGTATTACAGAGGTATTTTTTAGAGAGAAACCAGTTTCTATGCTGATACAGCTGAAGAATGCAAGTTCTCCAGTCTATGCTTCAGTATTAGCCAAACAGGTAGACTGCACGTATTCTCATGTGGTGAAGATTCTGCAGGAGATGCAGAAGTCTGGTTTGGTGGAATTTAAGAAGGAAGGCCGGCTGAAGATTCTGGAACTGACCAACAAGGGCCGAAACATTGCCAAAGGGATGGAAGGGATCAAAAGCAGTATCTGATCCTTCTATTCGAAAAGAATACCTTTCCGAGAGATAAAAACAAATGGTAGCAATAGAAATCAGCGCATCTGAATTACGTCGGATTAAAGAGAGAAGTCCTTCTACTCTGCACCTTCTTAAACATAGAATCAACCATCACCAAATTGACGGAGATAGCTTAGAAGAATGTCTAGCTAAGTTGGACATGAAAAAATTGAAAGACAGGGTTTTTGAAATCGCTGAAAGAAAAGGAGCAAATCTCGTTTATTTTGACGATTCGCTAACAGTATCGTTCGTTTACGACTCTCATGATAAAGAAAAATTTAGAGGGATAATGTATCCTATTGGGTATACCTTATACCGTTCTTAAGCGTATTCCATAAGAGTGCTAATAACTATGGCCGCTAAAAAAGAATTATCTCAATGCAGCCTTGATGAGTTTTTGGAAAATAATACTCAAGAGATACAAATACATTCTTCTGAAGAAGTCTTTTTTGTCAGAGAGGGGAAACGTATTTCTTTGGCGAAAGGAGGAGATTTGGCATTGTTGAAATGTTTGGGCTTTATGCTGGAATCGCCGTTTATGAAAGAAGATTCAGATATCCAGCTGGGTTTTGGCTGTGCATATCTTCTTGATCCAGAAGGACGAAGAACCGGCTATCGGTTGATTAATCATGGCGCAGAAACTGGGAAGGGTGGTTATAAAAGTTGGTATCAACTGGAGAAAGAATAAATATAGATATAAAAATGATTAAACGGAGCATCTGATTCATGGACATCAAAAAAGAACCGGCCCGATGTAGTTTGGACGAGTTTCTACTAAATCAAGGGTATGATAGATTACAAATGCGTTCCCCCGATAAAATTGTTTTTTTCAAAGATGGAAAATGTTTTGTTATTAATCGGATAGAAGATTTATTCCATTATTTACTGGGATCTGGCTTCATGCTCGAGGCTCCTTACATGAAATCTGGAGTGGATATCAGCAAGCTGATATTTAATGCAGCATACGTTCTGGATTCTAAACGCCGAAAAACAGGCTATGAGATAATTAGATGTGCAGACGCGTTGGGCAAGAAATGGTGGTATCAATTAGAAAAAGCACGTTTCTGAAGGTATTTATTCTTACTCCGCCAGCATCTTGGCCCGTTCTGGATCAAATTTCCATTCTTGGGACAGTTTACCTTCCCGCTTGTAATACTTCATCAAACGATTGATGCCGGATTGGGTGTTGGCCATGCCTTTCCATGCAGTTTTGTCCTGCTTATTGGCCAGATAATGCTTCTTTAATTTTAGATAAGTACGGATTAAAGCTAACAAATCGTCAGGCAGTTCTTTTTCTACTTTATTATCGACAAGAATCTGGCCGATTCGTTTTCCGGCAGCGGTTTTTACTAAAGGAATACCATAAGTATCTCGCAGATAAAGACCAATGGCACTATTGCTCTTTCCGGCTTTTGCTGCTTTAACAATCAACTTTTCAATTTCTTTTGGCTTGTAGACCATCCACGAGGGGATGACCTTATTGACTGGCTTCTTTGAGCCGTGCTTGCCTTTCTTTCCCGAGAATCTTCTTCCCATGATAGCTAAAGTTTTATGGTTTATTTATAAAGGTTTTTATGAGAATAGTAACAAAAGTCCACCTGCTCTTATCGGCGGACTTTTGGAACCCCGAAAACCTTCATCCTCTCGCTGAAGCGAGAGGCTTTCGGTTTATCTGGGTAAAAAAAATTTTATTTAGATGGTGCAGTGTCTCCGCTTAAGAAAGCGACAGCAAAGATAGCGATAGTAAACAAAAAGATTAAGCCCAATATCTTTGGATGAAATAAAGTTGCAGTAATGTTCTGACTGAAATCGGAGGTAGCTACTCCTCCTTCAGTAACATTGGCAGGAACCTCTCCGCTAAGATACGGGCCGATGTTCTGACCAAGCTCATTGCCTAATGCAGCTAAAAGAATAACTGCACCAATGCCAAAGATAGCCCATTTAACTGTAGAATCGTTAGTAACAAAATCGCCTATAGATTTGTCTGTTACTCCCAATGTTTGGTAAAGCAGTAATAACAGGATAGTAAAGATTAATACTATTACAAACCAAGGAGTCATATAATTAACGACATTGATGACTGTTTTTGAAAGCAAGACTAAAAAAGCAATGAGAATAGCGATAAAAGCATTAAGAGTATTTTTATCTTTACCAAGCATGCTAGTCTTCTGAAGAATGGCAAAGACTAGAGCAAAGACTAGTAATACGGGAAAAATCGTATTAAAGCTTTCAAATAAGCCAATGTCTAATATTGTGGCCATTTTTTAGATTTATTCGCCGCCACCCTTAAACAGCTTTCCTAATCCTTCAAGCAGATTAGTGCCAGCGCCTTTGCCCTCACCAGGTTCTTTAGTAATCCAATAAACAACCAACCCAAAAATTAAGACTATAATCAAAAGTTGAGTTAATTCCGGAGTCCACCAATTAAAAACAGCGTAGGGTCCATTCCAAAGATTAAGAGAAGAACCAAAAATATAAACAACAAAAGCCATTGCGGCAAAACCAATAAAGGGCATAGCGGCCTTGGCAAAACTGCCCCCAAATATCCCCAGCAAAAGCAAAAGCATGATAGAAGCTACTGCTACTAAAGAGATGCTAGGCAGGGAAGAGTTCATAACTGTTACTGGATCATAACCTACGGGATAGGTACTGGTAAGATGCGGCACAATAAACAAAAGACCTAGAACTAAAGCCACCACTACATTGAAATTTTTGGCTTTGTCACCTAGAATCTTACTTTTCTGCAGGACTGCGTAGGATATGGTAAATACTAACAAAAACGGAAGAAGCGCATCTGCAATTGCCCATTGCTGTAAAATACCGCCTAAATTACCTAAACCGTTAAAGGGATATGCCATATATCTTACCTCCTTTTAGATGATAGTTGTTAAATTTATTTTGACTGATAGTTAATCTTCAGCTAATATTTTGCTCTTTATAAATCTATTTCTTCTCTTCTTTCTTTTCGCTTGGCTCGTGGATAATAAAAGCAATAAATGCACCCATCACAATCAACATAATCAACGTAGCTACCCACTGCACATTATAGTAATAGATTATTCCTCCAATAAGTGTATCTAACCAGCCTAATGCATTAAGGAAGATTAAAACTACTCCAATGAACATTAAAATCATAAAAAAACCTATCCATCTAGGATACTGCTCTAAGGAAAATTCCCCGGTCTTAAAGAAGACTCCTATAAGTAAAAGGAAGCAGACAGAAACGATTAAGACCAAGACTACGCTAGCTACAGCTTCGTTGATTACCCCCACTAGTTTAGTAGAAGCAACCACCAAGAAAGAGGAGATAAACGCCACCATAGCATTAAGATTCTTTTTAGTGTAAACTTTATCCCCGGCTTTTTCTATACCCAAGATTTTTGTTTTCTCTAAGATAGCAAAGACGATGGTAAAGACTAACAAGAAGGGAAGAATAACATCATAGACGCCTACGACATTCAAAAAATCAATCGCATTTCTAAAGACGCTTGTTTCGGCCATGTTCTTCCTCTTTTTGCATTATGTGTATAATATTAAGAGTAAAACCTTGATGTTTTTAAATGTTGCGGAGAGCTATGCACATTTTTTGTAATAACCAAAAACAAAAACCTTAATTAACTGAAGGCCGTTTCTTTCGGTCATGGACTTGAATCTACTGCTCAAAAAGATTGTCAGCTATAAT
>JAGVYL010000017.1 GCA_018303285.1 Candidatus Woesearchaeota archaeon
AGAATTTGGAGCTCCAACGAATATGGAAGCAGACGATTTAATCTCTTTTGGGTTATTGGTTTATAAGATGGCTACAGGAAAAAACCTTATCGATGTACCGGGAAAAGAAACGATGGGGCATGATGCTTATGCTAATGAAATTGATAGAATGAAACTTTTTTTGTATCGAGACGGTAAACTGACAGAAGAGTATCGTAAAAAAGTTGTTGATGTTTTGGAAGGCCATCCTCCCATCAAGAAATATTCAGAAGCTATTGCCGCAAGAGTTGATCCCGAGATAATCGGTTCTATGCTCAGAGATGGTGCACTAAGAGAACAAGATGATAGAGGCGATTTAGTGAAGATTATTCTCTGCGCGTTAGAAGACCAGAGTTTGGATGAAATCAAATATAAATATCAATCTCCCTATATTTATAAAATAATGGATGCCAAAGAATTAAGAAAATTCATTGGGGCACTGTAAATGACCCTCGAAATTAAACTCACCGAAGAAAAGAAAAAGCAAATCCTAGATGAAATTCTTCCCCAAATGATAGAACAAAAGTTATCGCAATGGCGTGGAGATGACATTACCGGAACGGACAGGAACATGAGGCAGAGTATACTTGTATGGTTAAAAGATAAATTTAATCTATGGGGAGAGCAAGAGTTCGAAGAACTTTTAGAAAGAGAGTGTCCTGGCAGTCTAAGCCAAAAGTCAGTTATGGAACAGGCAGGATTTTCAGGATATGGATTTAATGCTTTAACAATTAACGAAGAAATGATAAAATTTTCTTTTCTTAAACAATATTTATCTTCCTCCGGTGGAACGTTGTTAATCGAAGAAGAACCATCATCGGTAGCCTCAAAATTGAAACAGTTATTCCAATTCGTATACGCTTCTTCGGACTATATCTCCATAATCAACGCGGTAGAATCAGGCGAATCTCTTTCTATCGAAGATTTATTCGAATGCAGTTCTTTCCATTGCCCGGATACAGTCTTTGTAAAGAGAATCGGACAAGGCAAAGGAGGCACAACGTACAAAGTGTATTCCAAGAATCTTCAGCAGTATCGCGCAATAAAAATACTCCACCGCAGACAACCAAACTCTCCGGAAGCATCTTTAATGGCCAAGTTATCTGGGCAAGATTTAGAAAATATAGTTCAAATCTATGATGCAGGCAATAGTCTAATTACAGTAGGACGAGAAAAAGGATACGCAATTCTTATGGAATACGTCGACGGTCAAACTCTCGAAGAAATCCTGAGTGAACGAAAGCTCACCCCCCACGAGGTCTTGGATTACAGCGCTCAAATCTTAAACGGCATTAAAAGCCTAAGAAAATATGGCATCACTCATCGGGATTTAAAACCGAAGAATATCAAAGTCAATACTCAAGGAGAAGTAAAGATATTAGACTTTGGCATTGCCACTGACGAGTCCCATCCGGAAGCCAGGAATAACCAAGAATTTGGAGCTCCAACGAATATGGAAGCAGACGATTTAATCTCTTTTGGGTTATTGGTTTATAAGATGGCTACAGGAAAAAACCTTATCGATGTACCAGGAAAAAACCTTATCGATGTACCAGGAAAAGAAACGATGGGTTCGGGCACTTACGCTGATGAAATAGATCGGATCAAACAGTCTTTATACCGAAATGGCAAAATCACAGAAGAGTATGATAAAAAGATTTGGAGAATTTCCTCCGATGATTATGATCCTTTGCATGATGATTACACAAATTGCACTCACGAAGAACATAACATCAAATCGTTACTTGGAGACATTATACGTTCTGCTTTATGGGAAAAAGATCTTAAAATACTAAAGGGAAAGTATCCTACTCCCTACACGTTTAAGATTATGGATGCTAAAGAATTAAGACAGTTATTATTTCTCAGCATGAAAGATGGTGAAGAACTGGCATTCGATAATTATGTCTTACACTGTAAAGTTAAACCTAGTTGAAAAAAATGGCGCTTGGCAAAAAATTGACGGAAGAGGAAAAAGAACAAATATTAAATGCCGCAATGTCCAAAATAATTCTCGCAAAAGTTGATCAGCTAGACACGGCGATCATTTCTGTAGATTGCCCTACGGATTATCCATTGGAAGCATTTATTCAAAAAATTAGACTTTTGCATTATCTACATAACACTCGGGGGTATCTCGATGATCCCACATTCTCTTCTCGTATTCGGGAAGAATGTTCGAATTGGAATGAACCGTATTTTAAGAAAATCTCTTTTCCATATCAACAGTTATTAGATAAAAGGAAACCGTTTATTTTGGTTCCAGAGACCAACTCATTTTTTCATGAAGATTCAACACATTTATGGGACGATCCAGAGGGAGGATACGCGGTAGTTGCCATTGAAACTGTCGTTTCATCAAAACGGAAAAAGTATAGCGCGGCCGAAATCATAGATAAGTTAACTCCCATGGATTATGACTACGGAATCGAAGGAGTTGTTACTAAAAGTGTAGATTCGCAAAAACAGAGAAGTACTTACCCCTTTATCCCCGGTTCGTTGCTTTGTTTCGAGGATCAGGTTTTTCAAGCTAAATTAGCAGTGAAATACATATCCTCCCAATGCATCTTTCATGGTCTTAAGCGAAAAGAAACTTCGGAGATTATCGAGGATTTAAGCTGTTTGTATAACTGGAAAAGACAAAAAAGCTCTAACTCTCTTAAAAATGGCAAAAAAGAAACTTATTTACAATTATGCAGAATACTAAACTTTGGAGAAATAACCACCCTTCAAGAATTGTTTGAATGTGCTTCTGTAGACTACAAATCACATGTCGTGACTAGTATTCTTGGCAAGGGATCTTCGGGGGTGGTATACAAGGTTTATTCCCGCGAATTAAACGCATTTCGCGCATTAAAAGTATTTGTTGAAAAAGATAATTTTGAAGAGGAGGAAACTCTTTCTATTGAAGCTCAATTGATGGCTAAACTGTCTGGAAAAGATTTAGAGAACATTGTTCAGATATATACTGCCGGAAATATGGTAACTGAGCGGTGGAAAACAGCGTATACGATTAACATGGAATACGTCGACGGTCAAACCCTCGAAGAAATCCTGAGCGAACGAAAGCTCACCACTCATGAAGTCTTGGACTACAGCGCTCAAATCTTAAACGGCATTCAAAGCTTAAGAAGATGGGGTATTACACATAGGGATCTTAATCCTAGAAATATAAAAGTGAATAGCTTGGGAAAGATTAAAATTTTAGATTTTGGGATCGCTACAGACGAACAAAGCCCAAAAGCAAAAGATAACCGCAGATATGGTGCCTCCGAAGGAAATAATGCAGATGACCTATTTTCTTTTGGATTATTGCTGTACAAGATGGTCACGAACGAGCATTTGGTCTATACAAAAACAGCAGAGGTGGGAGAAGAAACATACATTAAAAATATTGCACGATTAAAAAGTGAAATTTATTCGGAGGATGGAACTATTAAAAGAGAGTACCGGGAAAAAATAGCGGCGGTGGGTGAAATTCCTTACAGATCCCTTACCGGCTCTGAAACTATAGTATGTATAACTCCAGAAATCAGAAAGATACTTTTTTCCTGCTTCGAAAAAGAAGAGGTAGATCAAATAAAACACCTTTACCCAGAGCCATTCTTTTTTTATCTGTGCAGTCGTGATGAATTAATAGATATTTTATGGAATGGGGGATTCTCTGCCTCTCTTAGTGCATACGTTCTAAAAAGAAAAAAGTGAATAATCCCCGTTTAAGATAATTTCCTCACAATCACCGCCCTGCTAAAGTCGTTAATCGTGTCTAGAAATATCTTGGCCTCCCCCATCACTCGCAGTTCTTCCAAAGTGTAATCCGCTCCCTCTACCTGTCGCACCAAATCGTATCGTTTGGAAACCAATTCCTTTTTGATCTCCCCGCTATGCAGAGCAGAAAACTGCTCGTATACCAGCTCAAAAATATTTTTCAGATGCTTCCTTACTCTTTCTGTGCAGCCATGGCGATGGATCATCTCATTGATATGGCGGAACTTATCCATCAGCTTGTCTATGATCAGATGTAAAGTATGAAGCTGTTTCTTCTCGTTTTCGCTTGTATTAGACTGGTCTAAAACTCGCAGATAATACGTAATAAACTTGCTTACATTTTCATGGTAATCATGGACATTCGGATTAAATTCATGATGCCTGCCATCTAAGCAGTCCAAAAACTCATCGAAAGTATCTTTAAGCAGGAAAAAGATACGTTTTTCTATCTTCTGCAGGTCTTTTTCTTCATCCAGCAGAAAGCAGCGCAGTTCAGTCATGTTCTTTCCCTGAGAAACTATTTCCATCCCGATAAAACGGTTGCTTAGATGCTTGATCAAATTCTTAATATTAACTTTCTTCTTCTCTTTATCAGCAAGAATCTCTTGAACTGTATACGTAAGGATAATCTTTCCATAGCCAATCATATAAAGAACTTCTAGATGACGGCAGAGCATATGCTTGCTAAAATTGCTGATATCCAAGGAAATCTCTTTCTCTTTCTGTTTCTGCCCCGCCAAGGATAAAATCAATGAAGAATCTCCTAAACAGACATCTATTTCATCTCCTTTCTTCAGCCCTCGTTCTTTGGCCCATTGGCTGGGCAGGCTGACCGTTAAGGTACTATTTCCTACTAAGTTTATCTTCCGTTTCATAGTAATCTCTAACACCCCTTCAAACTGTAAAAACTACTACAATTTAAAAATCTTCCCCAGTAATTATATAATTACTGATAATAATTATAATTGGCGAAGGTATATATCTAACCTTGCTCTAACTACGAAATATATTCACAAAAAACATAAACTTTCCAAGATGGACAAAAAAACTATACTTTTCCTTCAGCAGCTGAGAGAGAACTCTCGGGAAAAGCTGACCGAAATCAGCAAGAAGACTAAGATACCAATCTCCACTCTCTTCGATCTTTTACAAGAGCTTCAAGGAAAAGCCATTGCTAAAAACACTATCCTTTTAAATTTCCCCGAACTTGGTTATCATACACGAGCTCAGGTTTTCCTCAAGGTGGCCAAAGAAGACAAAGACAAGCTCAAACAGCATCTGTTCTTCCATCAGAACGTCAATACGCTTTACAAGATCAACAATGGTTGGGACTTCATCATAGAAACTGCCCACAGAAACATCAAGGAACTCGATTTATTCCTCGACCATCTCAACGAAAAATTCAAAGTCGAAGACAAGCAGATACACTATGTCATTGATGAAGTCAAAAGAGAAGGATTTGTAATATCTGAGATTTAAGAAAATTTGAACTTAACCTTGGTTTATTCATTTTAACTTTGCAGTAGTTAAATATAGAAAGATTTAAATATTACCCTCTAATCTAAGCCAATATGTCTGAACGAAAACATTTATACTTATCTTTGGCAATTCAAGATCCATCGAGTTTTATACAGCCAGTACTACATAAGAGACCTAAAATACACCCTGTCGAATTAGATTTAGTAAGGCGGGTTGAAGAGGGTTATACCACCAATTACCTTTCAAGTGGAAAATTCGCTTTTTTTAATAAAAGTATAAACGAAGACATTCGATTGAATAATCCTATCCTGAGAGGTCTAAACATCAAATTAGCAGGAAATGGGTATGGATATGCTGTGGGGGGTTATATAGAATCGGAATTTTTTTTGACTCCCACGGATAAGGATAAAGTACCTGAAGGATTCCCTCTAGTGGGTGTCGACCTAAAGAATTTAAAATTAACTACCGTCTATGCAAGACCACCAGATTCTTGGAGAAAATCCAAGATTATTTATCAAAAGGAGAAACATGATGAAGGATGGTTACAATTAAAGATAGGAATAAATACAGATGCTGAAGGAAATTTGCAGACAGAAGAACCGACAATCAAAAAGCAAGAAAAGACGGGGTTTTTTGGAAGAAAACGAATGATGGAAGTTCCAACACAAGTTTCCACCCTCATCCCCTTACCCGAAGATAAAGCATTTGATGCGGTATTGGATGCCCTGGTCAAAGTTTGTCAAGCTGTAGAAACTGGGGTGAATTCGTTATATACTTATACCAGAAGAAATTTTGAACCTGTAGGGGAGGTACAATTAGCATATGTTTATCCCAACAACCCACCCCAGATATTATTTGCTAGTCATGGAGGAGATGAAAATTTAGCAAAATCTTACAGCATTTTTGACAGAAACGGAACTAGGGTGTATGTTCATTATATAGAGTTAAATAAGGGAGATATTAAAGTTAGACAATCTAAAGATGAACCCGCAAAGGGAGAAGACACTGGAACAAGAACCATAGATAAACATAAACCAGGATTAATACCTAAGCCTGCCCCTAGACCGGTACCTATTGAGAGCAAAGCAAGTATTCAAAACGGTGAAAAAGAAGGGACCATTTCTTTTGACGATATTGTTGGAGCTGTTGAAGCTAAGAAAGAATTGATAAGAGTATGCGATTATTTTAAAAATCCAGAAGAATACAAAAAATGGGGTATCAGTCAAAAAGCAGGAGCCTTATTGTACGGTCCGCCAGGAACGGGAAAAACATTACTCGCCAGAGGGCTTGCTAACGAAGCAGACGCGCATTTCATGTTATATAAAACTCAGGAAATCATGTCAAAATGGAGCGGGGATTCAGAAGCCAATCTCGGAAAATTGTTAGACGAAGCTAGAAAACATGAACGATGCATTCTGTTGATGGATGAATTCGATGCATTAGCAAGAAAAAGAGAACTAAGCGATGGAAGTTCACATGGTACGGAGGGGAGATTAGTAAATATGCTACTAAGCTTTTTAGATGGTTTTGATAAGCAAGATAATGTATATCTGATGGGTACCACTAATCGTAAAGATGTAATAGACGATGCTATACTGCAAAGATTATATCCTATCGAAGTGCCTCTTCCTGATTCGGCTTCAAGAGCAGAATTGGTAAGAAAAAGAGTGAAAAAACATAGCACTACTGTTCAGATAAATCCTTTCGGAGAAATTGATTATGGGGTTATTGCAAAAGAAAGCGAAGGATTGTCCGGTAGAGATCTGGTTGGAGAAAAACAAGGCATCTTTTTGACGCTTTTACACAAAGCTAAAGAATTAACTGATAAAAACGGTGGAAAATTATATCTAGTTTCTACTCAGGATTGGCTGGAAGAAATAAAAAAAACAAAACAAAAAGTTTTTCCTACGAAGCCCTGTGGGAAGATGGGATTTCATAAAGAGGAATAAACTAAAACCCATATCCTCCTAAAGATGAAACTTGATGAAGAAGATAAAAATTGGATTCTATCCAAACTAGAACAAGAACGAAGAATAGCATTAATCTGTTCTTTATACCAGGAGGGAATGGTTGCTCAAGATGATGAAACAAGAGTAGGTACATCCTGTGTGCTAGAGGAGTTAGCAACCATAAATCCTCATCTTTTTGTTCAGCTGTACGAACGAGGAAAGAGTGATCCGGATCCTATGGTGCGAAGCCATTTAACCGGTTTTGATGTTTATGCCAGGATTTGTCAAAAAGAAAAATCGTTTGGCCCATCTGATTTTGATGGGCCACCCGTCAAGCGAGCATATGCATCAAACTTAGAAGCGAAAGTTTTTGATGCAACCATTACGACAACTTTAGCTAAAGAATTAATCGAATTAGTTCCTTCTGGTGTAGAATACTTTACTAAACTGTTGAGCATTCAAAAACCTAAACCGGAACAACATTCTGCGGAAAAGGAATCTCCTGTTTTTTGTTTGAACGAATCTCACCTAACAGAATTTTTAAGAATCTGCAATGAGAGAATCGGTAAGCAGTATGTTCCCCCTCAGTTTGAACTATTCCGCGCCCAATCATACGCATTAGAAGTAGTCCCGTTCTTACCTTTAATTGCTTTGATTGATATTGATGAGTTTATTTGTATACACAAGGATGGAATAACTAACTCTGATTTTTTAGTACGAAAAGATACTGCTCGAGGAATAGCTAAATTTGTGGAGTTATTAAATCAAGATTTTTACCCTCTGAGAGGTAATCCTTCTCAAAATTTCTTCTCTGAACTTTTAGATTCAGACTATATCGTGGAATGGTTGAACTATGATTCATATGAGGGAGTAGATATCAGAGGAATAATGGAGAGATTAAGCAAGTTAGCTCAGAATCCTAATCAAGATTATACACGGTTGAGGAAGATATTATCTTGTAACAAAGTAAAAGATTTAGATGAATTAGTTGACTGTGGTTCAATAAACACTAAATATGAAGTGATTAATAGATTGGGAAGTGGAGTGGCAGGTTCTACTTACTTAGTTTATTCAAGTGAGTTAAAAGCACATCGTGCCTTAAAAATAATTAATGGAGAGTTTAATCCCCAAGAAGCAGAACTGATGGCCAAGTTGAAAGGACATGATTTAGAAAATATTGTTCAAATCCATGATGCAGGAAATCATATAGCAACTGTCGAGGGTAAGGGGGTTTACGCAATTGTTATGGAGTACGTTAATGGTTATTCACTAAGCGAACTTATTCCGCGGTTCATTACTCCCGATGAAGTATTACGATATAGCGCTCAGATATTAAATGGGATAATCAGCTTGAGAAAACACGGTATTACCCATCGAGACCTTAATCCGGATAATATCAAGCTATCCGAATGGGGAGAAGAACTAAAAATATTAGACTTCGGAATAGCTACAGATGAAAAGAAACCGAATGCAAAGAATAACCGGCGGAATGGTCCTCCCAAAGAAGCTCCTGCAGATGATCTCTTCTCTTTGGGATGCATGATGTATCAAATGATTACTGGTGAACATATAATTCTGATCCCCCACGAAGAGTTTACTTCCGATTCTTATAGAGATAAAATGGCAATCGTTAAGTCTAGATTATATTCCGAAGATAAATTATTAGAAACATGTAAACTGCGAATAAAGACGATACCTGAAACTTTTAAGAAAAGATATTTGGACTGGAATAATCAACGAGAGTTCTATTTCGACGTTGACGAAGAGCAGTGGAGAACAGAAGCAGAGAGAGTTGGAGAAATTGTTTTATTGTGTTTGGAAGGAGATATTGATTCGGTTATAAAGAAATATCATTCGTTAGGGGGAGCGTATAAGTTTTATCTTATGAGTAAACGGGAGGTAATTTTTCATTATAGAAATTTACAAATGAAAGATGAACATAGAATACTTCGTTAATATTTCTCTGTTTTAATCATCATACTCAATCAATATCTCTTCTCCATTCTCCACCACATGCCCTTCGTAATAATAGTTCTGAGTTCCGTTAATCAATAACCGCAATTCTTTGCTTCCGTCATTACAAAAGCTTTCTTTTGTTTCTGTCACTAAGCAGTCTTTGTTAAATTGCATTCCCAGCATCTCAAAGACATAGCCAAGATGCACATTCTTGGCATGAGTAATGATTACTCCTTTCTCTTCAAAGCTGACAAAACTGCTTTTTTTGGTTGTATTTATCGGCAGTTCCCTCTCTTTGTCATTAATCACTACTTTCAATTTTGCCGTATTCTGAACTTCTCCGACTTCTCCAAGTACAGAAACTTCTTCACATTTAGTAATTTCACATAGATTCTTGACACAAGGCACAGCTTTTGGCTTCTCTCCGCAGACCAGCCAGCAGTCCTGCTCAGACTGGCAGAGCTTTTCTTCTTTCACCGGTGTTTTGAATTCATCATCGCTGCCATCCAAGACCATTCCCGGCACCACAAATCCAACAACAATAGAAACTACCAAAATCAGCACCAAAATCTGCTTAGTTTTTTCCTGCATAAGGAAGCATTTTCTTCTCTCTTTTTAAAGATTACTCCTAAGTCGAACGTTTTCATTAGCCCTTTGATAAACCGCGTGACTTTTCAATGGGATGTACCCTTCTTCTCCTTGCCATTCACAAAAGTTGTAAACTGCAAGTTTTCCTTCAATGGGAATCTTACATCGGTAACATTCTTCGATAATCTGCAGATGATGATGGTCTCGGGTAAGTAAACTAACTTTTTTCCCAGGATCCTGGTCTTCAAGTAAAATTTGAATGCCTGCTCCAAACAATTGGTAATCTGCATCGGCAATTTCTGGACGGTGTCTTGGAAAATTAAAAGTTTCCCCTTCGTATACATTAAGCTGGCGGGCAATTTTTTGGATTAAATGTCGATACTGCCAAAGAGGATTTAAACCGTGAGCCACTTTTCTTCTACGAATAGGGGTAGTTTCTTCTTCAATCATCAATTCAAGAGATTTTTTTCGGGTTTCATTTTTTTGGACTACCGTAACCCAGTGATTAGAATCGATTCCCCATTCCCATACTGAGTCTAGATATCGTTTAAAATTTTTAATTTCATTTATTATTGCCGGTACGGAGAACACATGAGGTTTACTGATTATTTCATCTCGCATCCACTGTAAATGTTGGTTGTTTTTTGCCAAATCATTGAAGTAATGTGCAAGAAGAGAAGGATGGCGTAATTGGTATATTTTTTCTGACAGATTTCCTTCAGCTCCATTAAGAAAAGAATTATCCACTAGTACTAAGTCTGATTCTTCTATCAACCGAGCAATATTAATCTTCATTTTTTTGTTAACCACTGAACAGTTTAAAAGATTTTTGTAAATTCTCGCAAAAAAGTGTTTTGCTTCAAAGTCACAGAGTTTAAAGCTCTGCTGCGTAGAGTGACTTTGAAGGACTAAAAATGCGAACATTAAAGATAGTGCGCATTTTTTTTACGCCAAACTTTTTTAAATACCACGCTATAACCTCTCCCTATGCCAAAAGAAACGGTAAAAAAAGAAGGAAAAAAAGAGATACTCACTTTAACTTTTCCAGACGGCACTAAAAAAGAATTTCCTGCCGGAACCACCGGTAAGGCCGTAGCCGAATCAATCGGCCGACGATTAGCCGAAGCCAGTTTAGCCGTCAAACTCGATACCCAGCTCCTCGACCTTAATCTTTCTTTACCGAATTCCGGTAAATTTTCTCTTTTAACTTTTGATTCCGCAGAAGGAAAAGAAGTATTCTGGCATTCTGGAGCCCACGTTCTTGCTCAAGCAGTCACCAAACTCTACCCGCAAGCCAAACTGACCATCGGCCCGGTAACCGAAGACGGATTTTATTACGACATTGATTTCGGTCGCCCCCTTGTTCCTGAAGACGTACAGAAAATAGAGGAGGCTATGGCCGAAGTAGTAAAAAAAGATTATATTATAACCAGAGAAGAACTTCCGCTGGCCCAAGCAAAAAAACTTTTTCCAAAGAATAAATACAAATTAGAGCTCTTGGATGAATTAGCCAAGCAGGGAGAAAAAACTGTTTCTTTATATCACCAAGGAGATTTTTTTGACCTTTGCCGAGGACCGCATCTTCCTTCGACAGGAAAAATAAAAGCTTTCAAACTGACTAAATTTAGTGCCGCTTACTGGCGAGGAGATCAGCAAAGAGAGCAGCTGCAAAGAATCTACGGAGTAGCTTTCCAAGAGAAAAAGCAGCTGGAAGAATATCTTAAACGAATCGAAGAAGCAGAAAAACGCAACCATCGAAAAATCATTCATGATTTAGATTTAGCTTATTTCCATGAGTACGCTCCAGGCGCTCCTTTTTTCCTCACTAAAGGCACCATTATTTATAACACTCTAATCGATTTCTTAAGAAAGGAATATCAACAGCGAGGATACCAAGAAGTCATCACTCCTCAGCTTTACAACAAGAAGCTTTGGGAAATCTCCGGCCATTGGGAGCATTACAAAGAAAATATGTTCATTGTGAAAATCGAAGGCCAAGAGCATTCGTTAAAACCAATGAACTGTCCTAGCCACTGCCTGATTTACAATCGAGATATGAAAAGCTATAAAGATCTTCCCCTCAGGATTGCTGATTTTTGTGCTCTTCATCGCAATGAATTTTCCGGCACCCTTACGGGTTTAGTACGAGTAAGAAAATTTGCCCAGGATGATGGTCATATCTTCTGCCGCTTTGACCAAATCGAAGAGGAAGTCTTAGGAGTGCTTAATTTTATTAAATATGTGTGGAATGATGTTTTTAATTTTAAACTACAGTATTACCTTTCTACTAGACCAGAAAAAGCTCTGGGAACAAAAGAGCTGTGGGACAAAGCAGAAGGAATCCTTGCGCATGCTCTTAAGCGGGCAGGAATATCTTACCTCATTAAAGCAGGAGATGGAGCATTTTACGGACCAAAGATAGACATCGATATAGAAGATGCCTTGGGAAGAAAATGGCAGTGCCCTACTTGCCAATTAGATTTTAATCTGCCGGAAAGATTCAACACGCAATATATCGACACTGATGGTGATAAACAAACATGCGTGATGATTCATCGAGCTATTCTAGGTTCATTGGAAAGATTTTTTGGCATCATCACTGAACATTATGCCGGGAAGTTCCCTCTTTGGCTCAGTCCAGAACAAGTGCGCATTTTAACTATTGCTGATCGGCACATCGAATATGCTAAATCTTTGGCCGAAAAGATGAAAAGTCAAGGTATCAGAGCAGAGATTGACGAACGCAACCAAACCATGAACTATAAAATCAGAGAAGCCCAGCTTAAGCAGGTCAACTATATCTTAGTGGTAGGCGACAAAGAGCTGGCCGAGCAGACAGTCAACGTACGGACCAGAGATAACCAAGTCAAAGGCATGCAGAAGGCAGATGCGTTTATCAAAGAAATTTTGAAAGAAGTAATCGACAAGAAATAGATTTTTAATAACTCCACGGGACATGGTCTTCAATTAGTTTGTCCATATTCAATCCTATTCGTTCTGCTTTGCACTTGTTTGCAGGTTTCTGTAGATAAGGGATGAGCCTTTTTTGGTCATATCCTTCAGGTAATTGTGTATGAGCAAAAGAAAGTAGTTCTTTCTTTTTTTCTAAATCATAAACCTTGATTGTAGTATCAAACCCGAACATGCTGCATGTCGGATAAGCCAATAAATCCTGGTTTTTTTTGACTATCTTAAAGATGCGTTCTATCTCATCTTCGGTTAATCTGACCTCAATGTCATAAGAATCAACTTTAAGTTTCCCGGATTTAGTGTAAGCATAACCAGACCACGTTTCTATCTTACAACATCTTCTGTTTAAATCAACCAAAAATTCCAAATCATCTTCAGTTGCTTTCACCGTCATGGCAAAGAGAAGAATATCTAAATATTTAAAGAATTCTATACTCTAAACGATACAATGTACTAATCAGTTCGAGACTCAAATCTCCCAGTAATCTTTATAAAACGCAACCTCTTTCTTTAGATGATGAAAAAAGAAGTGTCGATTTGGTGGGAACAGGCTAAAAATGATTTAAACGCCGCTATGAATAGCGTAAAGTCAAGAAATTTTGATTGGGCTTGTTTTCAGGCACAGCAGGCAGCAGAAAAAGGATTAAAAGCACTTTATATTCAAGAGTTTAACACTTTTAAAAAAATTCACGATTTGAGTTTTTTTGCCAAAGAACTAAAAGCGCCGGATGAAATTTTAGAAGTATGTTTTAGACTGAGCCCGGTCTATGCAGAGACTAGATATCCAGATGGCAGCGGAAAAGTTCCTGCCAAAAGATTTTCTGAAGAAGATGCAAAAAAGAGTATCAAATATGCGAGTGTTATCCTAACATGGCTAGAAAAAGAATTATCTCCCAATTAAAAAATTTTAAGCGTAATCTAAAAAAGGATATGCCAGACAGTAGACTTATCCTTTTTGGCTCACAAGCATGGGGCAAACCGCACCAAGATAGTGATATCGATTTAATTGTGATTAGTAACACATTTAAACATAAAAAATCTTTTGAGAGGGCGGTCGAGCTTTATCGGCTGTGGAATGTGAGATATCCTGTTGATTTTCTTTGTTATACCCCCCAAGAATTTGCTAAGCTAAGCAAGATGGTCACTATTGCTAAAGAAGCAGCAGAAAAAGGGATAATAATCTAACTCACAGCCACTTCTTTCTCCAGAAATAGCTGAGAGTAGCCAGCAAAGAGATAGCCATCAATCCCAATATGATATAAAAGCCGTACTGTCCGTCAGCCAAAGGAATAAACTTAAAATTCATCCCATAAATGCTGGCCAGCAGAGTAGGTATCATAATAATCAATGTCAAAGCAGTCAAGAACTTCATAGTTTTGTTTAAGCTGTTGGAAATGAAAGCCATGCGATTAGAAATTCCTGCAGAGTAAACATCCAACACATCCGAAAGCATCTCTTTCTGAGATGTAGCAATATCCAGTTGGTGCTGAAACGTATGGTATATATCATCCAGTCGGTTGGCGCTATCTTTGTCAAGCACCAACGGAGTCAATCCTTTTTTGATAGCGAAAATAATCTTGGCCGAAGCCCAAAATCTTCGGGTCATGTGAAAAAGTTCTCTTTTCAAATTAACAATCTCTTCTACATTAGTCTCTTTTTCTCCCCTTACCACTTCTTGTTCTATCTTGATAATATGGCCTTCTGTCTTTTCCAAAACGTCATAATTCTCTTCAGTGTCTTCTTCCAAAAAGTGATACAGCAGGTGAGCGATGTTCTTGCTATTTTTGCAGAAAGCTAATTCTTGGACAATGTTGTTAAAAAGCTGGTGGTAATAATCGAAATGATGGGGAGAGACAATAATCAGTAGATTCTTATCGAGAATAAAAAGAAGGCGGCTAGATTTAATTTTTTCTTTTTCTAAAAAATAATCGACAAAGACAAATTGAAACGGAGTGGTAGAATATCGCGTAGAATGAGTAGCTCGGGAAAATCCTCTAAGAATCTTTAAGTCCAAAGAAAAATCAGTCACAATCTTTTTCAGTTCGTCTTCAGAAGGTTTGAACAGAAATAGCCAGAGAAAATCGCCGTTGGTAGGCAGAGTATAACCCAAACCTTCACCGATAGCCGGTTTGCCTTGATGATAAAGCGCGTATTTCAGCATTTTCTTTTTTTAGTATCTCCTATCGCTGAAAGAAGAGAAGTTGCGGGAAGTATTTAAAGGTTTGTTTTTGAAAGAATTCTGAAATTTATTTTGCCTACTTCTTAATTTTCATTGTAGGGAACAGAATCACATCCCGAATCGAAGTCGCTCCGGTCAGTAACATTACCATTCTATCGATTCCTAAACCTACCCCCCCGGTCGGAGGCATGCCATGCTCCAATGCAAAAAGGAAATCTTCATCTACTGGATTGCCAGTCTCTTTGGCCTGCTCTTCAAACCTTTTCCGTTGCTCAACGGGATCATTCAGTTCAGAATAAGCATTGCCGATTTCCATCCCGCAGACAAATGGCTCAAATCGCTCAACAAAGAGCGGATTCTTTCTGTCTTCTTTAGTAAGCGGAGATAGTTCCTTGAAATGATGAGTGATAAAAGTAGGCTGAATAAGTTTCTCTTCTACAAGTTCTTCAAATAGGGCAGTAATCATCTTTGCCTTTGTCGGCTTGCCTTCGATTTGAATATGGTGCTGTTTGACTAATTTTATCAGCTCAGCTTCAGACATCTTCTCTGTATCCAGTTTAGTGTGCTTTTTCAAAGCTTCAACAACACTCAGCCTCTCCCACGGCCGCTTGAAATCAATCTGATGGCTGCCCCAGATAAACTTAGTAGTGCCAAAAATCTTTTTAGCAGTATAATTATAAAGTTCTTCTACCACATCCATCATATCATAAAAATCAGCGTAAGCCTGATAAAATTCAATCATAGTGAATTCCGGATTGTGAGAAGTATCTACTCCTTCATTGCGGAAATTTTTGTTGATATCATAAATCTTTTCAAATCCCCCCACCAATAATCTTTTAAGATAAATCTCTGGAGAGATTCTCATATACAGATCCATGTCTAACGCATTGTGATGAGTAAGGAACGGTCGTGCCTCTGCTCCTCCGTAAACTGGCTGTAAGACCGGAGTTTCTACTTCTAAAAATCCCTTACTGTTAAAGAATTCCCGTACCGCAGCAATAATCTGGCTTCTTTGTAAAAAGGTCTTGCGGGACTGTTCATTCATCATCAAATCCAAGCTCCTATGTCTATAACGAATCTCTACATCTTTCAAACCGTGCCATTTTTCCGGCAGAGGGCGGATAGATTTAGACAATAAACTTAGCTCTTTGACCTTGACTGTCACTTCTCCGGTTTTTGTTTTAAAGATAGTGCCAGTTAATCCTACCCAGTCACCAGCATCCACTTTCTTGAAAGTGGCATAAACATCTTCGGGTAGATCATCACGTTTCACACAGGCCTGCACTCGGCCGGTGAAATCCTGCAGTTCCATAAAGGCAATCTTGCCCATATCCCGGACAATCATCAGGCGGCCGGCCAGAGAAACCTTATCATTTACTTCTTCTCCCACTTTAATTTCTGCGTATTTCTCTTTTACATCATTGCAGAAATCAGTCTTATTGAACTTGTAGGGATAGGGATTGACTCCAGAATTACGCAGTTCCTGCAGCTTCTTCAGTCTTTCCTGCATCAACTGTTCTTCCGGCTTCATTTAGGGAAGGTAAATCTGGTTATTTATATTGTTTTTTGTTTTTAAGGGATTATAATCATGCTCACAAGAAATCTAATAAGAAATACACCAACGTTCCTAAGACTAAGCCGCCGCCTAAATCCAGAACATCATGCTTTCTTAGATAGATACGCGAGAAGCAAATCAGCATCAATACCGCCACCATCACTGCCATCAGCCAGTAATTCATTAGATATCGGTTGAGAGTAAACATCAGAAAAATCGTTCTTGCCGCATGAATACTGGGAAACGATGCAGCATCAATCTTATCCAGCCAAGTAGGATGCTTTTCTGCCTCCGGCCGATTCTTGAAATAGTACGCTCGGATACCCATTGCTACTGCGTGAATAATCATTAATCCAATTAAAAGCAGCCAAGCCGTAGATGGAGCAACAGCTAAAAACAAAACAAAGACTAGCAGATAAAAGGCAACGCTTCCCAAAGCAGTAATATCCCGCATCTTATCGTCTAAATGCTTCTGCAGATAGGCCGTATTAAAAAATTTCATAGAAGGAAGGAAACACTTGGGGTTTAAAAACATTGCTTATATCTCCTTTGGTGGGGATATAAATATAATCAGTAACATAAAGAATTTTAGCTAAAAATATTTAAATTATAGTTATTAGTCATTTAAACATGAAAACTGTAGGAATTATCGGAGGCCTTGGACCGGAAACAACTTCTGAGTTTTACTTAGATCTAATCTTTTCCTGCCAGACAAAAGAGAGAACTCATCGGCCATCCATACTAATCGCCAGTGTTCCCTTACCTTATGCAATAGAAGAAGATGCTATTTCCAAAAATATCGGTATTGAAAGATTCTTGCCTTTCTTGATAAGTGAAGCAAGACGGTTAGAAAAAGCAGGCGCCGATTTTATCGTTATGCCTTGCAACTCGCTTCATATTTTTATCAAAGAAATTAGGAACGCAGTTAAAATTCCTGTTTTAAGTATTGTTGAAGAGACAGTAACATTCCTCAAAAAAAATAATCTGCATAAAGTCGGCATAGTTTCTACTTCTGCCACCATTAAGAATAAATTATACGAAACTGCATTTGAAAAGAATAAACTAAGCTATGAAACTCCCGATGAGTTTCAGCAAGCAAAAATGGGGAAAATTATTCTTAATCTCGTCACTGGGCAGCAGAATAATCGAGATAGAGAAGAACTTATCAAGATTATTAATGACTTTGAAAAGAAAGGAGTGGATTGCGTGGTACTTGCCTGCACAGATCTCCAATTATTGATTCCCAAACATCCAACTTTGAAGATATTTGATACAATGAAAATATTTGTTGAAGCAACAGTTGAAAAAATTTTAGGATAATCAACTTGTTTTCGTTACATTTTTAAAAAATCAGCCTTTTTAACATCTTATGCAGCAAAAGAGGTTAGTTTTTCTGTTCAGTTTGATATTCCTTCTAATCGGTCTTCCCTCGTTCCACGCTCAAGAAACTCACCATATGGTCCTTCTTGCGGTTCAAGAATCAGCAAACAACACTTTTTATGGCAGCACAGCCGATTTATACTTAGAAATCCAGCCCGGCAAAGGTCGAGTCTTTCTGGAAACATTTCCCGCTACAAAGATAGACACCCAGATTTCCACCAGATTTGCCAAAGAAATGGTTTGTTCATACTTAAATTTCGATTGCAGCCAGTATGATTTCATTTACACAATAAAAGCATCTTCGCCCATTGTAGGCGGGCCATCGGCCAGCGCAGCCATAGCCACCTTAACTGCCAGCGCTCTTACTGGATTAGATTTAGATGAAAAAATTAGCATCACTGGCACTATTAACTCTGGAGCCACCATCGGTCCAGTAGGCGGATTAAAAGAAAAGATTGATGCCGCAGCCAGGGGAGGATTAAAAACCGTGATCATTCCTGCCGGCACAAAAATTACCAAACTGCCAAATAACGATACTTTGGATTTGCAGGAATACGCTAAAAAAGAGTTCAGCGTTAAAATTTTGGAAGCAGGAGATTTAGGTGAAGCGATATTTTATTTCACTGGCAAAACAGTAAAAGAAGAGGCTAAACCTTTGGAAAAGAACCAAGATTATCAAAAGATTATGGCTTCTCTTAATCAAGATCTTTGTCAGAGAGGAAAAGAGATTGAAAAAGAATCCTTGAAGTATAGTTTGAACTCTGAGGAGATGAAAGGAGTAGAAGAAAAATGGAACCGATCAATAGAATCATCGGCTAAAGAAGATTTTTACTCTGCTGCTTCTTTTTGTTTCGGAGCCAATGTTGAATTAAAACAGCTGCTTCTTAAGAAACAGAATCTCACTCTGGCAGAAATAAACCCCCGGATTTCTCAATTGGAAAGCAATGCTCAGAAGTTCAAAGAGCTTACTAAGAATCAAAAAATTAAAACTATTTCCGATTTGCAGACCCATGCGATTGTCAGCGAAAGAATAAACGAGGTGAAACGGGTTATTCAAGAGATTCGTGAAGTGAACAATACAAACCAAACTTTAGAGCAGATAAACTCTCTAGCATACGCTGAAGAGCGTTTCTATTCTGCTCTTTCTTGGTCTCAGTTTTTTGTCATGCCGGGAAAAGATTTAGATCTTACTTCTGAAAAATTGAGTAAAGTCTGCATGGAAAAACTCTCCGAAAGTAGAGAACGTTTCCAATATGTCACCCTTTTTCTCCCTCCGGTTTTAGTAGAAACGATTAAAGAAGATATCGATGAAGCAGAAACAGCTTTGGGGCAGAATGATTTCCCTTTATGCTTAGAAATGGCCAGTCAGTCCAAAGCTAGAGCAGATGCTTTAATCAGTATTTTAGGAGTAGAAGAAACAGCTCTCAATGTAACAATTGACAATAAACTAAGATCTGCAGGAAGAGTCATTTCAGAGGCCGTCGACAAAGAAGCATTTCCTCTTTCCGGATATTCATATTATCAATATGCTAAAACACTAAGGGAGAGTAATCCTCAGGCGGCCATGCTATATGCTGAATACGCTTTGGAGCTAAGCAACCTTAATATCTACTTCGAAAAGGCCGTCATGGGCAATGGAAACGGAGTAAACGACAGCAAATTTATCTTTTTTACTCCTATCCTAAATTATCTTTTTGGTTTAGCAAGCGGAATAGCGCTTTGTTTAGTCATCGGGTTTTTATCGAGAAGAAAATCAAAGAAAGGCAGAAATAAAAAAAGAAAGGATTAATCAGCCATCTGCGAGTTCTTCTAAAGTGTAATAGTGATACCCTTTCGGATTGAGAGTAGGAATTACGGTAGAAGTCAAAAACCTCTTGCAGCCAACCTTAGGGCATGGCGGAATATTTATTTTTCCCGTTAACTTATCAATCTCTTTTTTAGCCTCTTCGGGGTTATCACAGGCATAAATAAGGAGGCTATCTTTAAATGTGGTTCCGGTTTCATCTCGGCAATCGTTCACGGGGTCTAAACAATTGTCCGGTGTAATCTGCCAGTATTGTCTTGCACAGCCGATAAGGATCAAATAAGGTTTCATTGTTTTATTCAAACCCCTGGCGGAGCTTTCTTGCGAAAGCCCCGCTGGGGAAAAAGAGGTGATAGATATTTCACTTAAAAGTAGCATTTATTTATAAAGCTTTCTGCCTATAGTATTTAAAAGTAGTGAAGATGTTGAAAAGTGTATACTGGGGAAACAAAAAGTTTAAATATAAGTTGTTATATCAGTTGATATACCATGGCAGAAACTGTTTTAATGCATCAAGAAAGTATCTTAAGATATCCCCGGTTAGATACCGTACTGATGGTAGAAAAATTTGTCTATGACAATAGTGGAGAATTCAAGAAAAAGTCTCTTTGGGAGCATTTACCAAAACAGATGATGTACCAAACATTCTGTGTGATTATTGATTACTTAATGCAGTCCGGAAAGATTGCTGTGGATAAAGAAGGTAAAATAGCTTGGGTTTGGGATTCTGAAGGAGTAAAGAGATACTCCGCAAGGAAAGATTTATCATGGAACTAAATTCGGAAGTAAAATTTGGTGATGAAAATCTTAGGAAAGCCTACCACGAACTGGATGAAGGCAAGTTTGAAGATAAACAACTTAAAGAGTGGTTAGATCGAGCAGTTCAAGACTTAAAGAAAAATGCCTTTTCTGGAATACAGATACCAAAACGATTAATTCCTAAAGATTACCAGGATAAATATGGTCCACTGACAAACCTTTGGAAATATAATCTACCAAATGCGTGGAGATTGATTTACACTATCAAACGAGATGAAGTAGTGGTTCTCAGTATTGTTTTAGAATGGATGGACCATAAAGAATATGAACAAAAATTTAATTATTAAACCATTATGATCAACGAAACCGAACATCTTTCCACCGGAGCCGATTTCTTAGACCAACTCTTAAACGGCGGCTATGAGAATGATATTCTCACCACCATCTACGGCCCTTCTGGAGCAGGCAAGACCACCCTCTGCCTGCTGCCCATGATCCGCATGGCCGGCAAAGGAAAAAAGATTATCTTTATCGACACAGAAGGAGGTTTTGCTGTAGAGCGTATCAAACAAATCACCACCCATTACCAAGAAGTTCTTCATAGCTCAATCTTCTTTCGTCCTACTTCTTTCGAAGAGCAGGAGCAGCTTTTTCATAAGCTGAAATCTTTTATCAATGAGAGTATTGGTTTAATTGTGGTTGATTCCATCTCCATGCTTTATCGTTTGGAATTAGGCAAGAGAGAAGATATCCAGCGCATTAACGCTTCGTTGGGAGAACAGGTAGCTTTGCTCATGGGATTGGCTAGCAATTTTCATATCCCAGTTTTGATCACTAACCAAGTCTACGCTGATTTTAATGAAAAAGATAAAGTAAGTATGGTCGGCGGAGATCTTCTGAAATACAGCAGTAAATGTCTTATAGAGTTAAAACGAAACAATTCTCATCGAGAACTTCATCTAAGAAAACATCGCTCTATCGCAGAAGGAAAATTAACAGATTTCCAGATAGTCAATGAAGGAATTAAAGAAAACAAATAAAATCTTACTGTTCTGTAAACTCTTCAATAGTCTCTTTCAGCTGCTCATTCGGTCCAAGAGTGCCTTTCTTTCTCAAGAAGCCGGTAGCCAAAAGATAAAACAGTAATCCCAACGATTTCTTTCCTTTGTTGTTGGCCGGCAAGACTAAATCAAGATTATTCGTCTGATTATTAGTATCGCAGACACCGATTACGGGAATGCCTACTCTGTTAGCATCATAAACTGCATTCTTGTCAGGAATAGCATCAACCACCACAATAATTTTCGGTTCTACATAAATCTCTAATTGAGGATTAGTAAGCATGCCTGGAGCGTATCTTCCCGGAATTACTTGTATGCCGGTAGCTTTTCCCAAGGCCTTTAATGGTTTCCAAGCGTTCTCTCGTCTACCAATCACTAAAATCTCTTGCGGTTCATACTGAGAAAGAAAGTTAGCGGCAATCTTAATCCGTTCGTCAATTTGTTGAAGATTCATTACCGATAATCCATCTGGTCGAGTCTTGTAGATAAACCGAGCCATATACTTGGTTCTAAACTTAGTTCCGATATGAATTCCCGATTTAAGATATTCTGTAGATGGTAATAACAATTCCTGTTCTGCCATATTTATGCTTTTTCCGGCTCTTATTTATAAATGTTATGAGGAAGTTACCGTACCACTTTAAGGCCGGGGTTGACTGCACGATAATACTCTCGGATAATTTCATTGCTAGAAAGCAGGCGTTTGGCCATCTCTCCAATCAGATTATGATAAAATTTGCAGCATATCCCGGGTTGGCGGTTCTCTAAATCATCTCGTTCATTTTCTCCTAGACAGATTACTTCTACTACACTTTTTGCTAGTATAGAAGCAGAGCGCGGATTAGATGTGAAAAGACCGATTTCTCCAAAAAAATCCCCTTCACACAACTGGGCTAAAATTTTATATTTTTGTTCGAGTGGCTTTTTCAAATCCTCTCGTACATGGATTGGAGTAATTACTCCTGCCACCCCCCTCTCGATGATATACAGGCGTTTTCCTTTTTCTCCCTCTTTGAGAATAATACTTTTAGAAGAATAGCTTGCCGAAGTAGTAAACCCCAAGAATGCTTCTACTTCAGTATCATCAAACCCTCTAAACAAAGGTATCGTATTAATCAGATTTATTACTCGGTCGGTCAGAGCCATAATTTACATTTTTCTTCCGTTATTTAAATTAATTATTGTACTGCAATATTTGTTTCATTCGTCTCTAAAACACTTTCGGTTCCACATGCAGAGAGAGGAGCATTCAAAACCAGAAACCACATAATGCTTTTTGTACAGTAGCCGGGCAATTACTTCCATCAAAGCTAGAGAATCTTTGTAATCAATGCTTCTTTCAATCTCTTCTTCGCTTAAATTCAAATCTCCAAAAACTTCTCGGCAAAACTTTCTTTCTGCCTCCACCCTTCGTAAAAACGCTTCTTTTTCGTGATGCAGTTTGCTATTATATTTATTCACAATCCCATTATACAGAGTACTGGGATGATCAGCTAGTTCTGGGGCAGTCACCCGCCATAATCCCCCAGTACTATGAATAAATTTCTTTAAAGCTAGATGGAAATATACTGCTTCTTTGATTCCCTTAGCGAAAAGATCTTGAGATAGATTAAACAAAGAATCATAGGTAGCTTTGCCGCATTTCTTAAATAAACGGTTTAAAGGCTCGTTATCTTTTTCATTGAGAATATATTTTTTGGCATTGTTTAAAATAAAAATATTTTTGAAAGAAGCATAAATCTTGCTTTCGCTGGTGTAGTTATCCATCGTTAAGGTATTATGCAGACGATCTGCCAATTTGACAATGATGGTTGCTTCTTTAATCTCTTTATCTGGATAGTTAAAAATTTCTGAAATAGAACGATAATAGATGTGGCGTTTATGCCGAGTCATCAGCCGGGCAACAGCCAAGACTTTTTTTCCAACACTTGGAACTAGTTCCAAAATTTCTTTTTCTAACTTTTGGTAAAATTCTTCTTCTAATTTGTCTTTATTCTCTTCGTTTCCTAAATCGACTTGTTCTTCCACGATATCGTGTACTAATGCAGCACAGGCAGCAATCAATGGTCCATCTGCATCTATCACGTATTTAGCCGCATTGACTGGGTGAATGAACGGGGTTTCCCCGTTTCTTCGCGGAGGAAAAGAAGAATAAATCTTTTCCGTGTATCGGTAAACCTTAGCAAAGATATCTTTTTCTTCCTGGCCGAACCTTTCCCCGAGCAAACTTTCTGGAGAAAGAAGAAATGAAGACTTTTTCCAGAGAGAAATCCTTTCAAAGATAGAATGAGCCTTGCTGGACTTGGCCATCTTTAGTTACAATCGGTGGTGATTTAAGAATTTTCTCTATAAACAGCCGTAAACTTACCGAACCGGGAGTACTATCCGTAGAACAAGAGGGGGATAATTCTTATAAACCCCAAAAATATCCTTCCTTCTATGCATTACTTTACCCTGCGCAACTCACCCCTGGCAGATAAAACAGTTCTCTTAAGAGTAGACTTCAATGTTCCTTTAAATGAGGTAGGTAATATCACAGACAACCGCCGTATTAAAGAATCCCTCCCTACTATTCGCTATCTTTTGGCGGAAAATGCAAAAATGATCCTTCTTTCCCATCTCGGCCGTCCAGAAGGAGAAATAGTAGAAAAATGGCGGTTGGACAAGGTAGCCAAAGAATTAAGCCGTCTGCTCAAGCATGATGTAAGAAAAATCTCAGACTGCATCGGCCCTACAGTTCATCAGGCTGTAGTCAATATGCGGCCGAAAGAGGTTATTCTATTAGAGAATCTTCGTTTTCATGTGGAAGAAGAAAAAAACGACCGTAATTTTGCCAGAGAACTGGCATCTTTAGGAGATTATTATATCAATGATGCATTCAGTGTCAGTCATCGGGCGCATGCTTCTGTGGAAGCTATCACAGAATTTATTCCTTCGGCTGCAGGTTTCCTTTTAGAGAAGGAAATTCATAAGCTTTCTGCTGCTCTACATCCCCAGCAGCCGTTAGTTCTTCTCCTCGGCGGATCTAAAGTTTCAGATAAAGTGCCTTTGATTGAGCATTATCTGCCTAAAGCTGAAAAGATTCTCATCGGCGGAGCTATGGCTTTTTCTTTTCTCAAAGCAAAAAAATTAGACGTAGGCATGTCTAAGATGGATGTCTCTTCAGTTAAAGAAGCTGAAGTTTTGCTGAAAAAAGCAGAAAAAAAGATTGTTCTTCCGATAGATATAATTGTGGCGGATAAATTTTCTGAAAAAGCCACAGCTAAACATGTTCTTGTTAGAAATATTCCCCCTAATGCAGTCGGTTTAGACATCGGTCCGGAGACTATTAAGCATTTCCAAGAAGAGTTAAAATCCGCCAGAACAGTCATCTGGAACGGCCCGATGGGAGTTTTTGAATGGGAAAAGTTTTCTCATGGCACCAAGGAGCTGGCCAGATTCATTGCCAGTTCTGGAATGGCATCTTATGCCGGCGGAGGAGAGACGGCCGAAGCATTGGCCAAGTTCGGCCTCTTAGAAAAATTCACCCACGTTTCTACTGGCGGAGGTGCGGCCTTAGAATTCTTATCCGGAAAGAGATTGCCTGGTTTAGCGGCCTTAGAAAGAAACTTTGAGAGATTTTCGCGTAAAAAATAAACCTTAATTCTTTATATTCCTTGTTTAACCATCTGTTCCAGTCGGGGAGACATACGTTTTGTAAACTCTATCACTTTTTTGGCATATTCCGCATCAAAACTTTTTCCGTAATAAAGAATCATTTCCTAAAATACCTAATATGATTTATAAACTGAACTTCTCTTTCATTAACCTTTAACTCTAGCAGGTATGAAATTTCTGCTTCGCGCGCTCCCAATCCGTTTGTAGAATAGCCGTCTAAATATAATCTTGCTCTTATTAAATACATCAAAGTATCATAGCACCATTCTACATAATCATTCGCATTCTCGTTTTTAACGCCTACTTTTTCCAACACTTCTTTCAAAAATAGTGCTTTCCTCCTGGATTCAGCGAATAGACTTTTCGCCCTTTCTTTATCTATGTTTACCCGTTTGGCAATTCCTCTTTGTACAAACTCTTCAAAAGATTTTGTTCTTATCACAATTCAACACTTCCGTGTAATAGAATCCCATTTAAAATATTATTTTTTAAATGTTCATGAATGTCTTTAAACGAATTATAAAAATTTAGGTTAATCTCTCTATGCAACAGTTTTTCATATTCTTCCAACTGTAATAGTTTGTCTTTTCTTCCAATCACCGCGATATCTACATCTGAAGTGTTTGTATCTTCGCCTCGGGAATAGCTTCCAAAAAGAATTACTGTCCCCCCCGCTAGTTCTTTTTCTAAATAATTTGATAATCCAGAAAGATAAATATTTTTAAGATTTTCTACTCTTTTAAGTTCAATCGCTTTGGGTTCATCTCTGTTAAAAGATACAAAATTGATTGTTTTTGTTTCCTCTACTTTAATCAGATTATCTTTTTTTAGTTGGGGTACAGAATTAGTGACCGCGGTGGGGGAAACCTTCAATATTTTGGCTATTTCTCTTTGGCTTAATCTCTCTCCCGCTTTGATGCATAACAACGAAAAAATTTCCGCTTGAAGCTTAGTTAACTTTAGTTTATATATATCCATTTTAGTTTACATGTATACACTAAAGTTTATATACCTTTCGGTGTATTTATACAAAGCTGCTGGGTCTGGCGGCCTTGGAAAGAAACTTTGAGAAATTCTCGTATAAACATTAATACGTCTACTGTTTCAGAATATCCTCTAATTGGCTTATATCCAGATTCCCGCGATTTAATTCTGTTACGGTTTGGTGTATCAAGTTTAAAAAATCATCATTTACTTCATTAAAAGAAACGATAGATTCACTCGACCCGCCGAGATGTCTTGTTCCCTCTATCCATTCCATGGCATTTTTTTTTAAATCTTCTAAATCAAAAAACACGCGGTATATATAGCGTGGTTTGTTACCCAAGGCAGTTGCATATCCACTGTCAATAGGTATTGTAAAATCAGTTGCAATCTTAACATACGTTTCCCCACGATACTTTTTAGGAATTTCCATTCTAATATTTTTTATCTACATCTTTTAATCAAATCTTCATTTTCTTCTTTTGGATTATCTCCTAACCCCATTTGAACAATTTGATACAGATCAGGAGATTGCGCTTTCATTTCTTTCATTCGTTTCTCTCTTTCCTTTTTATCTTGCCATTCGCCCAGTTTATAATATAAAACTGCGGCTCCAACCCCGATCAATCCAGCAAGTGCAATATCTCCCTTGCCCTGAAGATGGTCCCATATTGTTTCAGATTGCGGTTCTCTTCGTTCTGATTGTGCTACGTGTTCTTCTATTGCTCGTTTATTGAGATAATAATCAATTCTCCCGTCTAGACTAGGATATGATGTAAAAAAAACCATTGTTCCAA
>JAGVYL010000049.1 GCA_018303285.1 Candidatus Woesearchaeota archaeon
GGAAAGACAGCAAACTACTAAAGAAGGTATCACTTCATTATCAACAATTCATCAAAGAGATGGAGAAAGATTTCAACACTCCCGCTGCTGCTGCCCAGCTGTTTGAGTTGGCCAAAGAATTAAATCTTTATCTTAACAATTCTCCGGAAAAGAAAACATTAACCGAAAGTTTATCCTCCTTCCAAGTATTGGTAGAAATCCTCGGCCTGCAATTCACTCAAGCAGAAGAGATTCCTTCAAAGATAAGAGAACTGGCCAAACAACGGGAAACAGCTAGAAAGAACAAAGACTGGACCCAATCTGATATTCTAAGAAAAAAGATTGAAACGGCCGGTTACTTGATAGATGATACTGCCGAAGGAACGAGAATAAGAAAGAAAAAATAAGAAATAGAAAAACTTATTTCTTCGCGCCCATGATTCTGAACATGGTAGTTCCACACTTAGGGCACTGGCCCTTCATCGCTCTTCGCTTTACTCCACCTTTGCCATTCATGGAAACTTCCTTGGCATTAGTCATCTCTTGCTTCTTTTTGCACTTAACACAGTATGCTTCAACCATTTCTCCCGCCTCCTTTCTTTTTTTACGCTATTTTAACACTAATCTTCAAGGGAAAATTCTCGCATGGAATCTCCCCTTTTCCTATCTTAATCTCTTTACTATTAGTAATTGCTTTTAAATCTTTCTCAAATAAAGCCAGTTTTTCCTTCCAAGCAGGAGCTTCTACAGTCAATTCTGAGATTTCCAGTCTTAAAGACATCTGTTTAGAAGATTTGTATTTCCGCACTGCTGAAATCACTGCTACGATTTCATCTCCTAACTTCTCTGCTTCTTCATCTAATTCTATTCGTTCCACTTTCGGCCATTTAGTGAGATGAATGCTTTTCTGCTTCTCTTTCCCTGCAAAATAAAGCCAGTAGACTTCTTCAGTGATATACGGAGTGATAGGAGCCATCAATTTCAAGACCGTCAGCAAACTTTGATAAAGAGCATATTGTCCGCTCTTTCTTGCTTCTACTCCTCTTAGTTCCGGATTATACAATCGTTCTTTGGCTAATTCCAGATAGTTATCACATAGATCATGCCAAAAAAATTTTTCCGTTTCAGTCTTAGTTTTAGAATAATCGTATTCTTCAAACGTTTTTGTACAAATCTCAACCAGCTTATTCAGCTTAGTCAGAATCCATTTATCCATCAATTCCAGTTTCTTTGGTTTCTTGCCGTCAAAATCTTCCAAATGAGGTAAGCTGAATTTAGAAGCGTTCCATAATTTCTGGACAAAACGGTTGCCGCTTACTAATTCTTTTTCTTGGAACGGGATATCCTCCCCTAGTTTAGAGCTGCCTGCCCAGAAACGCAAAGCATCAGCCGAATATTTATCAATCATCACTTGAGGCTCAATCACATTGCCTTTGCTCTTGCTCATCTTCTCTCCTTTAGGATCGAGCACCCAGCCTGAGACTGCAATCTCTTTCCAAGGAACTTTTTCCTGGTGATAAATCCCTTTGATAATAGTATAAAACGCCCAAGTACGGATAATATCATGGGCCTGCGGCCGCAGAGAAGCGGGATACATCTCTATCGTTGTCTTAAATCCCTTATCTTTCGCCCAATTGAAAATAATCTGCGGAGAAACAGAGGAAGTGGCCCATGTATCCATCACATCTTTTTCCCCTTGCCATTCTCCTCCGCAGGAGCATTTCTCTTTCAGTTTGATTTGTAAAGGATCTAAAGGCAGCTGTTCTTCTTCTGCTGTTTTCACTGCCCCGCATTTGGCGCACTCCCAGACCGGAAATGGCACTCCAAAATGCCTCTGGCGGGAGATGCACCAGTCCCATTGCACTCCATTCACCCAATTTTCATAGCGTTTCTGCATACTGGCCGGATACCATTTCAATTTTTTACCCGCCTCTAAAAATTTCTTTTTGTTCTGCAAAATTTTGATAAACCATTGTTTAGTCGAAAGGAATTCTATTTCTATTCCACAGCGCTCATGGACATTGACCGCGTGTCTAATCTGCTTCTTAGCAGTTAAAAGTCCTCTTTCTTCCAAATCTTTGATTATCTCCTTCCTCGCTTCTTTAATCGGCAATCCTTTGTATTTACCAGTTATCTCATTCATCTTGCCATCTTTAGTAATCACAATTCGGGGCGTTAATTTTCGTTTCTTAATCGCTTCCACATCAAATTTATCCCCATAACTGCAGATCATCAAAATGCCTGTGCCTTTCTCTGGATTAGCGGACTCATCTGCAAAAATCGGCACCACTTGACCGAACAGAGGGACAATCGCGTTCTTACCTACCAGTTTAGTATACCGTTTATCCTGTGGATGAACATAGATACAGACGCAGGCTCCCAAAAGCTCTGGTCGGGTAGTAGCAATAGTAATCTTCTTTCCACCCCCTAAATCAAAAGAGATATCACTGAAAAAAGAATCAAATTCCGCATCATCTAATTCTGCTTGAGCAATAGCAGTTTGACACTGTACACACCACATAGTCGGTGCTTCTTGCTGATAGACTAATCCCTTTTTATGCAGATCAAGAAAAGATTTCTGTGAAGTTTTGATGCAGTGCGGGTCAATAGTGGAATATGTTGTTTCCCAATCACAGCTCATTCCTATATTTTTCCAGTCTTGTATAAAAGCCGGTTTAATCTCCTTGATCGTTTGGTTGCAGAGAGTTACAAAATCCTGCCGCTCCATCCGTGTAGACTTGACATTTTTCAGCTTTTCTACCAACCGTTCTGTAGGCAGGCCATTGTCATCCGTGCCAAAAGGATAAAAAATAGTTTCTCCTTTCATCCGATGATATCTGACAATAAAATCCTGTTGAGAGTAGGAAAACGCATGGCCGATATGCATTTTACCTGAAACTGTAGGGGGTGGTGTATCCACCGAATAAACTTTTCCTTTGGCCGCAGGATCAAAAGAAAAGACTTTTTCTTTCTCCCAGAACTTCTGCCAGTAAGGCTCTCGTTCTTTGGGATTGTATTGGCCAGGTATGTTCATAAAGAGGTTATTTCTGCTATAGTTTAAAAAGATTTTTAGAGAATTGAAATAGATTCCTACGAGAAGAAAAAATTTAAAATTAAGACGTCCCTTATACCGGAACTGGTCGTTCTTTTCTTCGGCTCCTAATCGGATGAAAAATAGAATATCTAAAAAAAACCATTGTTCCAAATGCGGCCATTGCGCCAAAGAAAGTCATTCCAGCTAGGGAATAACCCACCCAATCTCGAAGCCCTCGATATTCTTCAACTGCAGGTAAATTTGACAATCCATCCTTCTCTTCCAAAAGACGCGATTGCGTTCCGCGAATATTAAAATACTTCAAATGTTCCGCACTGGAATCTAAGCTCAAGTTTTCCATATTTTTTATCTTCTGTTCCAGATTGGTTAGTTCAGTGCTTATCTGTTTTACATCTGAGTGTACTATGAGATACGCCCCAACATCAGAGCGTTTCGTCCATTCTTTAGCCTCAGTTTCATAATGTCTGATACCTGTGTATCCCCCAGAAGCGCCAATAACACCGGCCGTAATTAAGCCAAGCAAAAATTTTTGGTGATAATCCATGTTCAATATACCCCCTAGTTATAAGGAAGAGTTTGATTATAGATATAAGCTTTATGGAAATGGAAGACCCTTATCTACAGGAATTCACTTAACAATCATATTCCCCCTTATTTTTTAGACAAGATGATTATCTCGATAATCAGTTTAGAAATCAAATCGACCGAAACAACCACCCAATCTTGAAAAATAAAAGTTTCATTGTAGATATTAGAAAACAAAAGATAAAGCAATAAGATGCTGCTGATTATTAATGACAGGAATTGAAGTGCTTCTTTTTTCATCTTACTTCAAAAGCTGGTAGATAATTGCTCCTACGGTAAAAAGTATAGCCAAAATTCCGATGACGTAACCGATTAATTCTTTAGTTGATTCTTTCATTAATTTAATGACTTCCGTTTAATTTATAAATCTATTTATGAATCTTATGATGGTAATGGAATAATCAAGCAAAGGTTGATATTCCACAATCCTCGCCACAATAATTTTAAACAATCATCAGTATTAAGCTAAAATGCATTCTCAACTCTTCACTCAAAAATACCAGCCAAAAACGTTGGCCGACATCCAAGGCCAGGAAGCCGCTGCCCAACTCCTCAAAGATTTCGTTCTCAACTACAAAAAACAAAAGAAAAAAGCCCTTCTTATGCACGGCCCAGTAGGCTGCGGCAAGACTTCTCTTGTCCACGCCTTAGCCAAAGAGTTAGATTATGAAATTATTGAAGTCAATGCTTCAGATACCAGAAATGAAAAATCTCTTCAAGAGCTGCTTGGTCCTTCCTTAAAACAGCAAAGCCTGTTTTCCCGAAGCAAAATAATCTTAGTAGATGAAATAGACAATGTTTCCGGCCGGGAAGACCGGGGCGCTATTTCTACTATCGGCGAATTGATAGAAGATTCGCATTTTCCCATTATTCTTACTGCCAATGAGATAGATGAAAACAAGCTCAAGCCGTTGAAAAAAGTTTGTCAAATTCTTTCTCTTCCTCCGATTGAAACAGAAAAATTCTCGTCTTTTCTTCAGGAAATCTGCCGCAAAGAAACTCTTCCTTCAGAAGAAAAAGCCGTGAAAAGTTTAGCCCGCCGTTCTGGCTCAGACTTGAGAGCGGGATTAATTGATTTGCAAACTTTAGCTACTAAAAAAAATATTTCTTATGATGACTTAAAAAATTTGTACGAGCGCCAAAGGAAAGAAACCGTGCAAAATGCTTTAAGACTAGTCTTCAAGACCACTGATCCTCAGCTGGCTCTCCGTGCGTTTGATAACTTAGACCTAGAATTAAAAGATGTTTACTGGTGGATGGAAGAGAATCTTCCACAGGAATATCCGGCTCGAGAAGATTTATTTAATGCTTACCAGACTCTCAGCCGGACAGATATGTTTCTCGGCCGCATCCACAACCGCCAGCACTGGGGCTTTCTTGTTTACATCAACCAGCTGCTTTCCGCAGGCATTGCTTTGAGCAAATCACAGAAAAGCACTTTTTCCGGAGAATACAAAGAAACCAAACGTTTTCTCAAGATGTGGATGGCCAAGCAGAGGTTAGCCAAAAGAAAAGCTTTGTGCGAAAAAATTGCTGGAAAGCTTCATTGCAGCTCTGCCAAATTGATGAAAGCCAACTGGCCGTACCTGGAAATCATCCTACAAAATACTCCGGAAGACCGATTAGCCAAAGAGTTTCATTTAGGAAAAGAAGAGATTGAATGGGTTAAGGAAAGATAAGTATATAAATCTCCTCTTTCTTTTCCTCTTATGGCCATGCAAAAAGCAGAAACCAATAGCAAATACTCCCATTTACAATGCTCCCGCCGGCCTCTGGGATTACGGCCCTTACGGAGCAGCTATCAGAAGAAAAGTGATTGATCTTTGGCGAAAGGAGTTAGTACAAAAAGAAAACTTTTTAGAAATTTACGGCTCCCAGATCATGCCGGCCGCCGTCTTTCAAGCCTCCGGCCATCTCACCTCATTAGTTGATCCTATCACTCTCTGCCAGAAATGCCAGGCTATCTATCGAGCTGACAAACTTATTGCTGAGGCAACCAAAAAACATGTTCCTGAAGCAATGGAAGAAAAAGAGTTTGATGAACTGATAAAGAAGAACAAGATTGTCTGCCAGAAATGCAAAAGTTATCTTACTCCGGTAAAAAAGTTCAATATGATGGTTTCTTCTCCGCTCGGCATCGGCAAGCAGCAGGAATGCTACCTGCGGCCAGAGACCTGCCAGACCATTTTTGTTGATTTTGACCAGCTGATGAAAACCATGCGCATTAAGATGCCCCAAGGCATTTCCCAAGTCGGCCGCTCCTTCCGCAACGAGATTTCTCCTCGCCAAGGCATCCTCCGGGCAGTAGAATTTTCTCAGATGGAAACTGAAGTCTTTTTCAATCCAGAAAAAATCAATGAGATTGAAAATTTTGAAGATGTGGAAAACTATAAAGTTCGTGTCCTTCTTCAAAAAGAAAAAGAGATAAGAGAAATCTCGGCTAAAGAATTGGTCTCCAAGAAGATCGTTTCAGGTAAATTAGTTGCTTACTATCTGGCTCGGGTCCAGCAGTTGTATGAAAAATACGGACTGCCAACTAAAGCGTTGCGTTTCCGAGAAGTAGCTGCCAATGACCGCGCCTTTTACTCTAAAGAAACGTGGGATTTTGAAGTGGAAACCTCTCTCGGCTGGCTGGAACTGATTGCCAACAATTACCGCACTGATTATGATTTGAAAGGCCACGGCCAAGCTAGCAAAAAAGATTTATCTGTCTTAGATGAAAACAATAAACGATTTATTCCTCATGTTTGGGAAATCTCCATTGGAGTGGACCGCACTTTTTATGCGATTTTAGAACATGCTTATCGCGAAGAAGGTGAAGGAGAGAAAAAGAGGGTCTTCCTCTCTCTTAAGCCTCAGCTTGCTCCGACCGATTTTTGCATTTTCCCATTGGTTTCTAAAGAAGGCCTGCCGAAAAAAGCCAGAGAGATTTACCAGGAACTGCGTCAATGTTATTCTGTTTTTTACGATGAAGCGGGATCTATTGGTAAACGTTATGCTCGAGCCGATGAAGTGGGTATTCCCTTTTGCCTAACTGTAGACTTCGACAGTTTGAATGATCATGCAGTTACCATCCGAGAAAGAGATTCTGTTGAACAAAAACGAGTAAAAATTAAGGATTTAAAAAATACTATCTACCGGCTCCTCATTGGAGAGAAATTTTAAAATGCCCCAAACTGTTTCCAAAGAGATTCCTCTAGGCGAATTGACTTTACGCAGATATGAAAAACCAGGCATGGCTGGCCGAGATTTAGTCAAAAAGCTCTGCCTCAGCTTGGGTCTGCTTCAGCCAGGAGATTCCCGCGATGTCATTGTCGATGTTTTGCTTGTTCTTCTGCAGGCTCGCCAAAGAAAAGAGATGCTTTATTCTGAAGCCATTAAAGATAAAGTGATTGAACTAAGAAAAAATAGCAATCTTCCATTATCCGGCATTGCTTCTTCCAACATCCGAAGACAATTAAAACGCTTGAAAGACCTTTTCCTGATTGAAAGCGAGGCCAACTATTACCGCATCAGCGAATTCTCTTCTGTTAGCGAAATTTTTCAGGAAAAAATCGAGAGCTTCTATCTACAGTCCTTATTGGCAAGAGTAAAAGAATACACCCAGAAAGTCGATGAAGAGTTTAAGTAAAACAGGATTAGATGATATCTACATTCAAGAGAATAAAAGATTAAAAACTAGTTCTTTTTTAATTGGGAAATGGATAAAAGGTATGGAGCAATTATTCTTTTTGGGCCGCCAGGGGTGGGAAAAGGTACCCAAGGAAAGATTCTTGAAGAAGTTGGTAATTATTTCCATTTTTCTTCGGGGAAGATGTTTCGCAATTTAGATAGTTCAACTGAATTGGGGAGAAGAGTAAAGACACTTATTGATGGGGGAAATTATGTACCCGACAAAGAAACGATAGAAGTAGTACAGGAAACATTAGAAAAATATATTTCCGAAAGAAGATACAACCCGGATATTAGTTATCTCTTATTTGATGGAGTTCCGCGAACCGCACCCCAAGTGGGAATGATTAGTAAATTTATCGAAGTAAAACAATTGCTCCATCTTTGTGCAGATGAGGATACTTTATTAGCAAGACTAAACCTGCGGGCTAAACAGGAAGGGAGAGAAGATGATGCTAATGAAGAAAAAATTTTAAAGAGGATGAGAATTTATATCAAAGATACATTACCTCTATTGTCCGGTTATGATCCAAAAATTATTTATCAAG
>JAGVYL010000018.1 GCA_018303285.1 Candidatus Woesearchaeota archaeon
CGCCGCCAATCTTGTCAGCAATCCAAGAGCAATGAAAAGACCGCCGAAGAATTCAATTATTCCGGCAAGAACAAACAAACTTGACATGTCAAACGCGAAAAGATTCATCAGTTCAACTTGATTTCCGCCGAAAGCTCCGAACAATTTTTGCGCGCCGTGCTGCACAAAAAGCAACCCGATTAAAACGCGAAATGCAAAATAGAAATTATTTTCGGGCTTAAGATAAATAATTTTTTGCGCACCCCCGGTTAAGAAAATAATAATCTGTATCGACCCTGCACAGGAAGAAGTGGAAGCACCAAGATCTATCGGACAAACATCCCCGTAATGTTTAAGTACGAGTTTATTTTTATTTTGGCTGTCTTTGAGTACTCCACTCTTAACAAAGTTATCCCATTTATTCGGATTTCCCACTTCATCATTAGATAATCCAAACGCTTGATCATTTGTTTTCAATAATGGCCAAGATTCAGAAATAGAACAGCTCAGTTTTCCGTTACAAATATAGTCGGAGGAAATGGCCGGCCCAGTTCCCCCAGCAAAGGTAGCGTGTACTTTTATATTGGTGATTCCTTCCAGAGCAAGAGCTTCTATGTTAAGGGTATAAAAAATTCCATCAACGTCATCTGATGAAGTAAAATAGTCAAGACTATCAACGCTTTTCCTGTCGATATACGCCTTAGCATACGGCTGAATAACCGATAATAAATTTGAGGGCAACGTTTTAGTTGCTATTCCTTTAGAAGTTGCTATTCCTTTAGAAACTCTCACCGCTTCACCAGTAAAACTCCCAGATTGATATATACTAAATAAGTTAAGAAGCAGTATAACTAATAAAAATAGAAAAGATAGCCAACAATACCTTTGAGTTATTTTTCATTTGTCCTAATTATCTCTTAACGGTTCTAAAAAATAAAAAAAATAAAAAAAGAGTTACTTCCATAACTCGATGCTTATATCTGAACACTGCTCTTTGTTATTAGCGCCCTTGCTACAGGCTTTGGCCTTGAGTATACTTCCTGGTTCTACAGTTACTTTGGTTTTATCCCAGCTGAAGGTAACTTTTACCTTGCTCTGCAAACCACCGACTAATTCAGTTTTTAAAGTATACGGAACCGTGGCAGGAACAGCTAAACTCTTAGTGGCTCCCATCCCCTTTGATTTTAAGTCCAGACTAAAATCGGTTACGGTTACTTTATCTCCATCTTTATCTTCCACTTCGATTATTTTTCCTACTTTTCCAGAAGCGACTTCCTCTGGTGACAAAACGGTTACGCTTCCTACCCCTGGTTTAGTGTCTACTTTATGGGTAAGAGTAATCTTTTGCTCAGTGGATATCGGAACCCCAGATTTCCCCGTGCTAGTGGCTTTTAAAATAAGGAAGTTCAATTGCGCGGTAGGGGTAAAGCTAAGCATAAACGACTGCTTTTCATTGGTTATTACTCCAGTAGAAGGAATAATCTTCAAATCGGAAGGTACTCCTTGGCTACTCACACTCAAACTGACTGTATCCTTATCCATTTCCTTGACTTCTACTGCAAAATTATTATTCACTCCATCGACCACATTCAATGGGCCTTTGGTGACAAATTCTGGAGCATTATCTTTTTCCACAACTAATATGAAATCCTTAATGGCGCAGGATTTTTCTGCTCCTTGGACACTGCATGCCTCTACTCCCAGAGTATAAGTTCCTGCAACTGGTTTCAGCCATTTAAATTTAGTTCCTTCTATCTTAGCCGCTGGACTTGGTATTTTTCCCGCAACAAAACTTAACTGCATAGTTTTTCCTGAACCAGATTTTACTTTGATTTCCTGTTCATAATTTTTTCCTTCCACTGCTTTAGGAAGAGTTTTAGTTTCAAAAGACGGAAGATCCAACGCTACCATCAGAGTATATGTTTTCTTAGTACATTGTTTGTATCCCCCATTAACACTGCAAGCTTCAAGAGTGATAGATTTTTTCTTTCCTGCTGGAGAAGGATTACTCCATTCAAAAGACCAGCCACCCGCAGCTTTTGATTTTAGAGAAATTCCTGCTTCTGAGGGAACTACGTTCAAATCAATACTATCTCCTTCTTTATCAGTTACATTAATCGTAGCTGTATATTTTTGTCCGACCACTGCATCAATTAGCTTAGTTGTTTGAAATACTGGCGCTTGGTTTCCGGCAGGGACCTTCTTATCCACTCCAGTATCCACTTTTGCCGCAGTTTTTGGCACCATTCCCGTAATATTTCCTTCCAAAAACAATAAAAATCCGAAAGCCGCCACAACTAATACTGCCGCAATACCTATCTTCTTCCACGCATCAGAACTATTTTGATTAGTTTGTTTGTGTTTCATCTGTTTCACCTTTTTTTATTTTTCTTATTTTTTATCTTTTCTTAACTAAAAAATAATACCTTAATAGCCGCAATTAATAGGGATAGGGGAATGGTAACTCCGAGATATTTTTCTTTTTTTAAGATTATGGGAATAACATTTAGAATAATAATCCCTATTCCCACAATTATGTTGATTAGTTCCACTTTATTTCACCACTCTCGCTAAAGATTCTATCAGAGTTGCAATTATCAAAAGGATAAGTCCATACTCCCCTTTGTTAATCATTATCAAGACTGCTCCGAGTATTGCCACTAATCCCATAATCAGGTTTATTGGCTCAATCACTCCTTTTTTGTCCATCTTAAAGGGGAGTAAAATGTTCAAGTATATAAATCTTTTTTTTGCGTCTTAAAATTTTGGTTTATTTATTTTCCATATTGCAACATTAAAAAACACTTGTTTCTTTATAAACCGTCAAGAACCCCACTTTCAAGTGAAAACGAAAGCTTATAAAACCCTTTGTCGTTTTCTTTGCGTTATGAACCTTAAACACATTAAAAAATTGATGGAACGAAGAAAGAACCAGAAGAAAGGAGAAGCGGGTTATGTTTTAATTGTCGGCGGCTGCGAAGATCAGGTCGGTCCGGTCTCTTTAGCTGCGTTAGCTGCCCTGCGTGCCGGCTGCGATTCAGTTACTATCGCTGCTCCAGAAAAAGTGGCTTGGGCGGTCAACACTTTGATCCCTGACATCAACACTAAAAAATTTCCGGGAAAATATTTCACTCTTAAACACGCCAAAGAAATCGCTAAACTAAGCGACAAGTTTGATGTAGTCCTCATCGGCAATGGTCTTGGTCCTCAAGCGGCTAATTTCTGCAAAGCTCTTATCCGCAAGGTGCACAAGCCAAAAGTTTTGGACTCTGATGCTCTGAAAGTTATTTCCTTTAAGGAGATGGATAATTCAATCCTTACTGCTACTTACAGCGAAATGGAAAAGCTTCTTCTTAACAGCCAGAAAGAATTTCTTCTTCCTCGCTTGACTGATACCAATCCGAAAGAATTAGGCGATATGCTTCAAGGCAATCTTAAATTTTTCCTTAATAACGGCAATGTTCTCCTGATCAAAGGTCCGACTGATATCATCATCTCTCTTAATAAGGTGACTCTTAACAAGAGTGGCAATCCTGGAATGGCCAAAGCCGGCACAGGAGATGTCTTGGCCGGTCTCTGTGCAGGATTTTATGCTCAGACCAAAGATGCATTTAAGAGTGCTATGGCTTCTTCCTTTGTCAACGGTAAATTAGCCGATTTATTATTAAAGAGAAAGGGCGGTTACTCCTTTATCTCCTCAGATATCTTGGAAGATTTCCAAAAGTTAAAAGGAAAAAAAATAATTAAGTAAATGCGTGGGGTGGATTAGAATGATGCGAAAGATGATTAGCGTAGGAAGTGCGTTATTGCTTAGTGCAGGTCTGGTTTTAGCCGCTGCTCCAGTAGAACCTTTAGCTAAAGAGCTGAACAATTATCCTGCTCTTTTCCTTCAGGAAAAAAATTTTAACGGTTATATCGTAGTCGGAGAAAACGCCAAAGCTTCTGATGTTTTAGCTGCTACTGATATCGTCATCGGTTTGGCTAATGCGGGATACAAATTTCCCTCCTCCATCACCAAACTGACTCAAGAGATTACTAAATTAAAAGACAGCAACTTGATTTTGGTGGGTGGTCCCTGTGTCAACAGCCTTACTGCTAATTTTATGAACTCCTTTGGTGAATGTACTGAAGGATTCAATCCCGGCAAAGCGAAGATTATGCTTTATGAGAACGGCGAGAAAATCGCTTTAGTGGTGGCAGGATATTCCGGTGAAGACACTAGAGCAGCCGGCAAGATTTTGGAAAGTTTTGCCACTTACAAACTTTCCGGCAAATCTGCGGAAGTAGAACGAGGCAGCTCTTTAAGTGAAGTATCTGTGGTTCAAAAGAAGTAATCTTTCCCTCGACAGAGGGATAGATTTAAAAAGTTTTTAAGAATTCTATAGATTATGAAACAAAGAACATCTTTAAAAAAGATAGAAAGAATAATTCTTCCCATTCTTAGAAAGAATACTGTATCAAGAGCAGGAATATTCGGCTCTTTTGCCAGAGGGGAGTCTACTGCCAAAAGCGATTTAGATCTGCTTGTAACATTTAAAGGGAAAAAAAGTTTGTTGGACTTAATTCATTTACAGATAGAATTAGAAGAAGTGCTCAAAAAAAAAGTGGATGTTCTTACCTACAAGTCTATCCACCCCCTCTTAAAAGAAAGAATTTTAAATGAAGAAGTGAATATATTATGAAAAAAGATGCAGAGATATTCTTGGAGCATATTTTGGAGAGCATTGAAAAAATAGAGAGTTATACTGCCGGCGTATCAGAGAAGAAATTTAAATCATCGGATCAGATTCAAGATGCCGTTATCAGAAATTTGGAGGTAATCGGAGAAGCAGCTAAGAATGTGCCGGCTGATTTTCGCGGTAAATTTCCAGAAATACGATGGAAAGAAATAAGCGGCATGAGGGATATTCTGATTCATCAGTATTTTGGCGTTGATTTGGACATTATCTGGAAAATTATCAGTGACGATCTTCCCAAGCTAGAAAAAGCAATAAAAAGTATCTTAAAGAGGCATAATCAAAAACTATTTTAAATCTTCAAACTCTAAATGCACTTTTTTTCCGGTCTTCTCTTCCTGACCAAAAATCTTCTTGCCTAAGAAAATTACTTTTATCTTTTTTCCTTTGATCTCTACGATATCTCCTTTTTTAATCGGATAATAACGAAATAAGACAGCTAAACGATAAATTCGTTTTCCGTGCTGAGAATCAAAGGTGTATAATTTAGGGCTGACGATAAACTCTCCGCCGAATTTCGTTCGTAATCTACGGGCAATCTTCACTGCTTCATCTTTATCAGTGAGATAATAATCTAATCCATTCTCTACATCTACTACTTCATTGACCTTGGTCCGCGTATTTTTCTCCAGCTCAGCATCAGTAAAGCGGATAACCTCTTTTGTGGGGTTGCGCAGCTGGAGAATGGCTTGGTGGGGAACGTCAAGTGGGCGGGGCATTTTAGTTGAGTAATAAATTTTGTTTAGAACAATAAGTATCCAACAGTGGGTGGAGAATCATCTATCTTCACCTAAAATAATTGCTTTGATTAAAGCGACAAATTTCTTAGAATTACGGAGAGATTCTTGAGCATACGGAATATTTGCTTCTGATTGAACGTTATAAGTAAATATCCCTCGCTTTTTCTTCTCTTGAAAGAATATATTCAGCAACGCTTCCGCTTTAGTTATCTCCGCTTCGTATAAATACAACAGCGAAGCATCTAATTCTCCGGACAAGACTATTCTCTGAAATTCTTCGTATGTTTTCTTGTGCTCTTCCGGCACCTTGGTTTCAATGTTTTTTGACAGAAGAAATGCCTTGGCAGCATAAAAAATAGCATAATACGAATCAGAGATTACATCATTAAAGAAAGTTTTTTCTATAGATACCTTCAAGAATTGTTTATACTCCGCACTGCAAGATATATCGAAATTAATTCTGGACAACAGCAGTTTATTCTCCGCACGTTCCAGATAAAGCTTAACCAGTGAATCCATGTTTAATTGCCTCTTTAACCAATTCATAATAAACCTTTTGGTTTCGATACAGCAGATGATTCCTAAATGCCTCTTTTCCTAGATTCTCTTCAGTGCTAAGGAGCATATCTATAAAATCTTTTCTGGTAAATACAACCGGGTGAATCGGAGGAAAGAGAGTTAACGTTAAGTTTTCAATTAATTTCTGCTTATCAAATGCTTTTTCAGGGGTGATAACAATCATGTCCACATCAGAATGTTTATTTTGTTTCTTTTTGGCATAGCTGCCGATTACCATCAGAACATCATCAGTAAGCTCTTTGATATCCAATAATCTATGGATACTCGGAACGTTATGTAAAAAAGCCTCCTCTTCATCTAGGTATGACAATATGAACGCCGACTCATGGCTTAATGGTAAAGTTATTAAGTTAGAATGGCCAAATTTATCTGAGTTCAATGCTTTTCTTTGCACTAATTCTTTAACCCCGTCATAAACTCTTTGGTAAGACTTTTTTTTCAGCAATTTTTGGATTTGTAGAATGCTGACTTTAAAGAAGAGATTCTTCCTAAATAGGTTTATGATTTCAATTTGAGTTTTGGTTAACATGTTTAGGGGATAATATCATCCCAAAAAAGAGATAGTATATAAACTTGTCGGTAAAAAGCGTCGATTGGTCCGCAAACACGTTAATTCTCGTATTTTTAAAAAAGATTATGGACGGATAACAAAAACTACCATTTATGCCTATTGCCAATCGGCATGCCTCAAAAAAAATAAAGGGAACTACTCCGTCCAGACTTTCACGCAGTCGTATTCTCCGCCCTCCATCCAGAGGTGCAGCTCATTCTGTCCGTCCAGTTCTTTGGTGGAGAATGCCGCAGAATCGCTGTCTGCTGTAAAAACTGCCTCCCAAACGTACTATTCAACAAAAAATAAAGATTATTATCATTTAGCTGTATTAAACATCTTACGTTGTATAATTCAACAGAAAAGCTTAAATATTACCCGTTCGTTGTTCAATTAATGGAGCACGAAGAGGAAATTCTGCAAAGCAATGTAATTGAATATTTGGAATCTGCAGAACAAGCTCTAAAAGAGAAAAAATACAACGCTGCATCTACTCTTTTCTTTAAAGCAATTTGCGCTGCAGTAGACCTATTCCTCCTTAAAGAAGAAGGAACTGTTCCCTCTTCCCATACCGACCGATCTAGGACGGCTCAACAGCATTATCCCTGGATATATGACATTTTAGATAGAGATTTTCCATTCTATCAAGACAGTTATACCAAAAAGATGGACCTTGAAGCGGTGGAGGTTTTAAAAGAAGATGCTGAAGCAATTACAAAGAAAATTAGCCCAAGAAAAAAAAGATAAGTCCATCTTTGATATTATCCTTTATGGCTCGGCAGTTAAAGGGAAGAGCAAACCGAATGATTTGGACATTGCCGTGGTTTTCCGGCAGGGTGCACTGCGGGAGCGTTTAGAAAAGATTCAACAGATTAAAAGAAAAATTGAAAACGGGGAAAAAATAGACATTAAAGGAATTCTTTTGGAAGAGTTATTTCGGGAGGAATTTTTTGCCCGTTCCGGACTCTTTTTGGAGGGGATAAGCGTTTTTAGCAGCCGGCCTTTTGCGGAAAAAATTGGCTTTTCTGCTTATTCTCTCTTTATTTACAGCTTAAAAGATAAAACCCACAGCCAAAAAGTGCAGTTCAATTATCTATTAAGAGGAAGAGACAAGAAAGGAATATTGGAGATGATGGAAGGAAAATTTGTCTCTCCCGGGACAGTGATGATCTCTCCAGCTCATTCGGTAGAATTTGGAGAGATTCTGCAAAGAAACCGCGTCCAGCATAAAAAGATGGATATCCTTGTCCATCTCTAAAGAAAAAATCTTGCAATCTTTGTAAAAGTTCTCTTGCCCATCGATAAAAACGACCATTCTTACCATTGCCAGTCGGCACGTCTCATCCAAACAAAGAGAACAAATTGAGGATTTACTCTCCCCAGACTTTCAGGTAGTCGTATTCTCCTCCTCCCAGCCAGACTTGGAGCTTAGCCGAGGGATCAATCTCTTTCGTAGAAACGCTTTGGCTTTTGTTGTCAACAGTAAAAATGGCCTGTTTTTTAAAAAGATTTGGGTTATTATGTCCTATCCGGCTTCAGAAGTCTAAAGAACCTGCCCTTCTTTGACTGCACTTCTTACAGTAGAGGAATTTTTCTTCTTTTCCTCAAATTCCTCCGGAGTATATGGCAGGATATCAATATCTGTTGTCTCTTCCCAAAGATGGACTAAACGAGAGATTCTTTCCAGCCAGTGAACCCCCTTAAACTTGGAAGAAACAATGATAAAGTCGTAATCGCTTCTTTTCCATGCATCCCCTCTTGCCCGGCTGCCGAAGAGAAGTATCTGTTCTGGCGCATATTTCTTCCTTACCAGCTTAAGGAAAGGTTCTATTGTTTTAATTTCTTGCTTATCCATATTAAAACTTCTTTGCTTTTTTTTAGCAGTCCTGTTGTATTTTCTTTATCATAGATTCTCTTGGGCAGGTCTACTGAAGCATCTGGATATCTGGTATCCACAAACTTGGGGGTTAGTTCCTTTAGAAAGGAAAAAAATTTTTCCGGTGCCGAAGTATTTGTTGCCAGATAGATTAACGAATGGGATTGTGGCACTTCCCCCTTTTTCTCGTAAAGAAATAATGCTTTTAACGCTTTTTCCACTGCCTGCTGGCAGAGAAAGGCAGCGATGTAATATTTGCCCCCCTCAAAATTATATTCTGCTCCATCAAAATCTGCTTCGGCCTGCTCCAGCCAGTTTTCTATCTCCTTTCGCATTTAAAAGAGGAAGTTGGCTAGTTTTATAAAGATATCTATGCCTCGGGCTCTGCCCCGAATGTATTTTTGCCATCTCCGCAAACTTTTCGCCGGCTGTCCGATTCGACAGAGAAAAAAATCAAACCTCAATTATTCGTGTAAATCAACCCCCGGCCAGAGGTTGGGACTCTGGGCTTTTTCTTCTTGTCTTCTTTTCAAAGAAATACGTTAAACTATAAGTGGTTTACGCCGCCGTTCACAGAACGATGGAAAAAGATTTCTACATCTCTATAAAAACAAGGCTGAAGCCGAACGAGTTCTTCTTTTCTGCCATCAAAACTATCTTAAATTTCAATTCTTTGTTTGTATTTTTATATAATCGTACTCCCCGCCTTCCCCTAAAAAAAGATTTAATTCACTGGAAGAACTCAACCCAATCGAAGACGAGTCTACTGAACTAGTTTGAGATTGATCATCAACAGTAAATTTTACTTGCTTAGTATCCGCTTCTATCCCTATGACATGCCATTGACTGGGATCTGAAGGAAATTTTTTGCTGTTGTCAGCATTCAGAACACCGTTTCCGGTTATGCCGCAGCCAATAAAGGAAGAACTGTTAGTATAGCATCCGATAAAAATCGGTTCGCCCATCTTCAAGCCATTGGCAGCATTGCTGATCCCCTCCGAATTGCTATCTCTCATCTTGTACTCCAGCCTGATTCCCTGTTCTAAAGCCAGTGCTTCTCCATAAGCAAGAGCTCCCTTTACCTTTAATACCCCGTTCTCGACTACATAACCGGTTCCCTTCTCTGCTGGACAGCTGCCTTTGCAGTTGTTATTCCAGACTGGACATTCTGTCCGCGAACAATTTGCATTGCTCCATTTATAATTAAGCGAAGAGCCATCGAATTCTTCATCCAGAATAGTTTTTAATTGAGCAGGCTGGACAGTATCTGTTTCGCTTGGTTTTGGGGTTTCTTCAGAAACGCATTGACCCGTGTTTTCATCGCAGTAGCGGTCTCCCTTGCAGTCATTGTCATTCTTGCAGCCCTTGGCTGAAGAGCCTTCTGTTCCGCAGGAAAGCAACGCGGCTAAAGAAATTCCTAAAACACTTAATTTCCTTTCTAAAGGCATGGTTCCACCCCGAATGAATTAATTTGTTTAATCTACCACCAGAATATTCATAAGTTAAAACCGAAGCACTTTTTAAAGACTACCTAAAAAAAATAAAAAAATATCAGTTACAACCCCCGCCGGGTAGGATAATAAATTTTCCTGTATGGTCTGCAGGATTGTACGTCAACAAGTCGTTGGTTGGAGGATTTACCAATACTTCCACCCGTCCGATAAAAAACCCATCTGCACCTTTCTTAGTAGTTTTTATTTTAATAGTGTTTTCGCCATTGCCCAGCGGTTTATCTACGCTAGAAATATCAACGGTTACGGGGGTATAAGATTTAAGCAATTGCTGTTCTTTGCATCTGTGGACAATGTCGTCCATCTCTTGATAATTCGTTGGTTTCTGTGCATTCAATAACGTATTTAAGTTACCAACTTCATCATTATTCAACCAAACTTTCGTTTCAATTGTAGGATCCATCCCCATCACCCAAAAACGCAAAAGAACGTTGTCTCCAGAAACTGGAGCAAGATTGGAGTTGAAAGTGTATGTATACTCTTGTTTATTTACTCCGACCATATTGCCACTATATCCAAAGAAAATGGATTGTTCAGAAAGGATTCCAGTTTTAACATACAAGTCTTTTATTTCTATATCATCGTCACCCATAGTAGATTTGTCAAATGTGAGGGTGTGTTCTTTTTTGTCGCTAGGTGCTGTGAGTTTTGCTACTCCCTTTTTATTTTTTGTATCACCGATGTTTATATTGTTTAACAAGTTTACAAACTTCTCATTCCAGAAGAAATATGTTCCGTCTAATTTAGGAAAAACCTGGTCAGTATTCACATCATTTACTTTGAAAAGCATCTCGTTTTTACCGATAGTATATGGAAGAGTAAACTTTAAATCAGTTTTATCTGCTGAAGTTGGGTTACTATCACTAAATTGGTTTTTGATATTGTTCCCGATATGCAGCCAGCCCTTAGTTGTATCTTCGCCCAAATCCACTTTAATTACAGAGGAAGGGCTGAGAGTTGCAACCGGAGGAGATTTTTCTTCTACAACGGTTGTCTCTTTTTGTTTTGGGGTCCCAACAACAAACGGTTTTGACCAGATATTGAGTGTGCCGCATACAAAATTCCCGGATAATTGATTCATATTGATGCATATGTTAGTTTTAGTGATGCACTGTGTAATTGTTGAGCATAGGCCTTTTCTCAAAGGATTATCTGGGAAATTTCCCCCAGCTATATCTTCCTCGTGAGGGCTCCAGATACAGTATTTATCACCTATTTTCTGTCCTTTGCACTGTTCATTTTTCTTGCAGTCAGCTAATGTCTCACATTTTGCAGGAATGATACTTACCGCAGTCTTCACTTTCCAAACCTTACCATCACAAACGTATTTTCCTGGGTTAAAAGATATATCAAAACTTTGACTATTTTTAGTGTTATCATTGCATTTCAGCCATTTGGAGTATTGACAAACATAATCTTTAGCTGCAGAAAGCTCATCTTGCTTATGCCAAACTTTATTTGAATCAATACAATTAGTATGCAAATCCCCTAGTCCTTTTCTAGTTTTATCTGTAAGTTTATCAGATAGAGTACTCCAAATACAGTATTTATCTCCGATTTTTTCTCCATCACAAGCTTCGTTTTTATTACAGGTTGATTCATCTACACATGATGATTGCGATGATGTTTCTGTAACAACTTCTTTAACGGTTAAAATAAATTCTCCTTCTACTTCCTTTTTATTAATAACTCCAAGAATAGTACTTTTTCCGCTCACTACTTTAAGTTTAACTTTATAAGTTCCTACTGCGGGTTTATCCCAGGTAATACTAATCATTCCATTACCCTTTGCCCAAGAAGATTCTAAGACTTTAATAGTTTTCCAAGGATTAGATATTGTAGAAAGAGAAAGTCCACTAAATTTCTGAGTAGATATAACTACAAAAGAAATAATCTTATCTTTATCAATATCTACTGCTGCAATCGATTTGACAAAAGGTATTCCTGGGTTAATCTGTTCATTTTTAAGCGATCCTACGACAAATATGGGGGGATTATTGGTGGTGAGTGGAACTGGTTCTCCTGCAGGTTCTTCTGGTGTTACTTCGCTTATTGTCGGACATTCTTTATTGACCAGACAACTTTCTGAAGAAATCAGCGGATTGCCCAGCTGAGTATTCAATTCATTCAAATCAACCGCATCTATCTCTCCATCCTTGTTTATATCATAATTGCTTAAAGAGACCGGACAAGTTCCTTCAGCGGTAGGAAGAGGTTTTACTACCTCTTTTTTCACTTCTCCGGTTTTCTTGATTTTCAAAACGAAAGAGGAGCTATCTAAAATTTCAGCAGATAATTCAAGAAACAATGTGTTCTTGACCGATATTTTTTGTGACTTTTTAAGGAATGTAAACTCCTTGGCTTCATATAAAATGTTAAAATTGGAATCTCGCACCCTTAATTCTCCTTCAATTTTAGAGTTGTCTGGCTTACTCTTGGGAGTGAAAGTGATTAAAAAGCTGTTTCCATCCTTAAAATAATAACCAACTGGCGCCCATTTCCCAGTTATAACGGGCTTTCCTGGGTGTGAATCAGTTACTGCTTTTGGATCATATTTAAATGTAGTTTTATGCAATAACCCATCCGCGATATCTTCTGCTGTTTCAAAGGCTGATGATACCACATTTTCCCCTAGGGGAGCATATCCCGTCACTCCATCACTCACTGCAAACCCCGTCAAACTGTCTTCTCCGGAAGAGAGCTGAAGCTGGGTGCCTTGGCTTAATTCCAATAGTTCAATGCCATAAAGACCAGTAAACAAACCTGCTACTACGATTATTGCCCACCAAAAGGCATGATGCTTTTCCATTTTTATTGCCTCCTATACATTTATATATCTTTTAAGTTTTATTTTTTTTATTTAGTTGTTTATCTATTCAGTATCAGTGTAAAGACAAAAGCCAGCAGCCAGATGATAAAGGCTATGATCAGCCAAGTCTTCTTTTCTTTTTTGCTGTAGACTGAAGCGATAAATAGGCCGAGCGTGGCCAATAGTAACGGAATAAATGCCAATGCTTCCATTTTAGTCTGTTAAACCTCCCAAGAGCATTAAAAAATTGCCAAAGCCAAAAGCCACTTGCGTGACCACATTAGTTGGATTGGTAATCAAAAATGGCAGGGAAACGGTGATGATTATCCCGGCAATAATCCGCAGAGTCATTCCCGTACTAAAGTTTAAGTTTCCCTTTTTCATTTTATTTCCTCAATGGCGGATAAGCCATACCTATCGATCCTTTCGGCTTCATTTTCCACCAAATTAGTACTCCCGCTGCAGCTAATAACAATACTCCCGCAATCAAAGAGAGTATCAATCCTACGTTGGATCTTTTCTCTGGTGTAGGTTCAGCTGCTCCTGGTTCTGGAGCTACGGTTTCCGGAGCGGTTATCTTTGGCTGAGCCGGCGTCTTAGGCACAGTCTCTTTCTTTAACAGAGTACACTTCTTGCTTTCTGCGTCTTTAGGATAGGAAATAACCGTCAAAGACGGCTTGGCTGCCAAAAACTCATCGCATTGGTCCATGCGTTCGCAAGTCCTTGTCTGCTCTCCGCCGAAACATGAACTCCACTCAGTGCATGACCATTGATAATAACAGATTGAGGGTATCTCTCCGATTGAAGTTCCTGTACTAGGACCATATCCACCACCATTACTTCCTCCACTAGACGGACTGCCCGAAGGGGCAGAAGCAGCGGCTGGTTGCGGTGTTCCATCAGTAGTCTTAATCGTAACCGGGATTGTAAGATTTAATTCTGTTTTTCCTTCGTCTACCAGAGTATGATTGATAATAAACGTATCATTAACAAAGAATTGGATTACGGTGTTATTCTCTCCATAAACCGCAAATTCTTTTTCTTTGCCGTATGTTTTATTAACAGTAATCGGAGTATCAAAAAGCAAATCTTTGGTTTGGGCAAAAACATTTTGAGTCTCTTTGCCATCGGTCACGTAACCGAAGAACTGATGTTTTGCTCCAGTTACGTTGATAGTCACCACCGCTTTATCAATTAAAGAAACATCTTCGCCATAAGCACCAATAATCTCTACTGTATAAACTCCGGTCTTTTTCGGCAGCCAGTGGAACTCCTGCACTATTTTCTTGGATTCACTAAAAACTATTTTTGCTGTAGCTTCTATCTTGGCAGCATCTGCAACAAAAGTTAAGGTTAAAGGATTCACTGCTTCTTCACCTAAGAATTCCACAGAAGCGTTGAATATCACTTCTTTACCGACTAAGACAGGAATGATAGTAGACGGAGCAGAAACTTTGATTATCGGCTCGGCAGTTTCTTCCACCGGCATATTGATCCACTGCAGATTCGCCTTAATTTTTCCCTTATCCCCGCAAGAGGTAATCTCAACCAGCAGGTCATTCACTCCATCTTTATCCAAATCAAACACTTTGCTCATCTTACTGCCGGATTGGGAAGCTATCTCTGTCCCTTCCGCAAAAACAGAAACTTTGGCGGTCACGCAGGTTTTCTCCACCGCACCTAATTCCGCGCTTCCGTCTATTTGTATTTCATACTCGTTGTCACCAATCTGGATGTTTACTTTTCCGTTGTCATCAATCTCTATCTCTTGTTTTTCTCCGTCAGAAAGATCGATAAATACGGTAGTTTCTTCCTGCACCGGTTTATTGAGCCAGCTTAAAACAACATCTATCTTGCCGTGGTCTTTGCAGGACTTGATTTCCACTTTCAAATCATTTACTCCGTCTTTATCTAAATCAAATTGTTTAATCGCCACAATAGCTTTATTCACAGCCACTAAATTTGAAATATTGTCAAGATATATGCTCATAGCGTTATTCAAGCAGGAAGTTCCGCTCACGTCAACTTTTAAGATGTAAACTTTTCCATCCAGCTCAAATTTAATCTCTCCTGCAGCATCGTCTAATTCTCCTTCTTTATCTGTTTCAGAAAGATCCCATATAGGTGCAGGTTCTTCTTCAACGATTGCCTCTTCTTCTATCGGCTTCTCCCATTTCAGCTGCACTTCCACTAATCCTTTATCCTTTCCGCTATTAATCATCATATACAAATCATTCTTAGTGTTAGCATCCAAATCTGCGTATACTACATTTCTAAAAGATACTCCTTTCTTGCTAAAAACATTCTTCTCTTCACGATAAATATTGATATCCGCCCGATTTGCTGAAGTCACATTTACAATAAATCTGTAATTCGTTGGGCCAATCCTAATCAAAACATTCTTCGCTTCATCGGAAACATTGACTACATGCAGTTTTCCGTCAGATAGGTCTATCACTATTCCCCCTGGTACGGGGGGTGTTTCCCCGTGCGGTATTTCTCCAGCTATTTCTCCCGCCGGCAGCCAATTACATCGTGTCGGCTGATTATCTGGATTGATACAATCCCATTCTCCTTCTTCAGTTGGTCCTTCCAACAGACATAAATCAGAACAGCCATCCTCATTCAGTTTATTAGCATCATCGCATTCTTCCCAGGGCTCAACTTCTTCTTCTACTTTACCATTGCCGCAGACTTGCAAAGGTATTACTTGCACTGGTATCTCTTTTTTCTTCAGCCATTTCAGCACAGCTTGGTCTTTCCCGCCAATGGCTCGCCCAACAAATCCTTTAGTAATAATTTTCACAGAAAGATCTGCCTCGCCTCCGCAAGTCGAACTAAAGTAAAATTGTTTGGTCTCCCCCGGCTTAATCATCTCCTTAGCTAAAGTCTCATCGGTAGGGTACAGATAAAAAACATAGTTCTTACTATTTTTGATTAATTCTTTAGTTAATTTAAACTTAGCGGTATTTTCTCCTGCTATTAAACTGTTTAATACCCCTTCTTTGATGTTAATGACCTGCTCTTTTCCATCAGATATATCTACTGCTAAACAGCCGCCTAAATCTTTTGTTGTTAAACCAGTAATGCTTCCTCCGTCCAACGCAAATAATGCTCCGACAGAAGCCAGCACCAAAACTAAGGCTAGACCCGCACTTTTCCAACTATATTTAGAATTATGTTTAGAACTACGCGAGTATACTTTCCTTTTTACCGCCTCTTTTTTCTTTACCATACAAATTAAAGATGAGTATTTTTCTTATCTTTATAAACATTTCTTTTTAATGCCTATGCGAAGGATAATTTTTATGCTCCGGCGCTTGACAGGTTCCTTCCTGCCGCTCATGCTTATGCACAGGATACTGCTGATGAGACGGATGCTTGCAGGTTTCTCCATAAAACAGCTCATTACCCCCACCTATTTGTTTAGGCTGCCCTTTCTTCCAGAACACCAGCAATAAAACCGCCACCCCTAAAAGAAAAGCCGCTCCGATAATAATCAGCCAAGTAAACAGATTGCTGCTTCCCGCTTCTTTTGTTTCTTCTTTCAGTTGAGAAATATTTGATTCTTCAGTCTCTGTTTCTAAATCTACATTCTCGTCGGTAGATTCTGTACTCGCTGCAGTATCTGTTGCCGTTTCTCCGTCTACCAACTCACCAGAAGTATCTGCCTCATCACTGGTAATTGCTGCTTCTCCATCTCCAACCGCAGTATCATCTACAACAGAACTATCTTCAGTTATCCCACTAGTATCTTCATCAATTACCGTAGTATCCTCCTCTCCTGTCTTTAATTCCAAATCTAAAGACGTTACTTCTCCTATTGCCAGAGTGTAAGTTTCCACCTGTACCTCATCGATAAAAAATTTGATCATATCCCCTTCTTGTCCTTCCACTAAGAATGGTGTATCTTTTCCATACTCTTCGTCTACTATCGCTGCTTCAAAGCTTTTGCTTCCCGCCTGCGCTTTGACGCTCACAGCTTCATCTGCTCCAGTTACTGTTCCGTAAAACTGCTGAAAATTCGGCTCAGGCGGAACCGCCAAAGCTAACATAGGCATTAATAATAATAGCATTAGTATCACTTTTCGGTTCATGGTCCTTCTCCCGGAACTATTCCTGCAGGATTCTGCAAATTAATTCCCTTTTTCAGATTCGCCCAATAAACTTTACCGGGCTGCAATTTAGTTTTTTTCTTATCGCTTAATTTCTGGATTTTTCCGTCTTTAAATTCGTTGATTTCTGAGATCTCAGTACTCTCTTTCAAAAATTCTCCCGCTTCCTTCTCTTCCATTCCATGAATTCCAAAAACATTCCATCCCGGAATCATTCCAAACTTCTCTGCTCCGAAATCTGAGCAGGTAATCGTCAGCTCTGTTTTCTCCGTTACGACAAGATAATATCCAAAGAAAAATTGGGCGCTTTCAGAATCATCCGGGAAATATTTTAAAAAATACTCCTGCATATTACTAGCCGCTCCCCCATCCGGATTCCATACCAGCCATTTTTCATCTGCATCATAAGAATAAACTGCTTTTATCTTATCTTTTATCCCCCCCAAAGCCCCGTTATCCTCAATACTAGTCACTCCATCCGGCTTGCAAGGAAAAGAGAAGGGAATCCGTTTGTTAATCTCATTAAAAGAATAAGTCACTTCATAAGAAGCAGTCGGTTGTCCTGCATCGTCTAAAAGTTCTTTTACTGCAATCAGATCATTAGAATAAATCACATTTCCTATAATTGTGGCGGCAGCAGTTCCATCTGGTGCAGGTTCATTTGAAGAAATCTTATCTTCTGTCGGTACGTCTATCTTTTCTTTGATTTTGATTTCTACTTTCGCCTGACGAGTAGAAAGAACATCCATTAAAGTAAAAATTATATCTTCGCTTCCGTCTCCGTCTAAATCAAAACCAAACTCTTCTGTCTTTAAAAGTTCAAGATCCCCTAATTTTTTTGAAGGAGAAGAAACAGTTGTCGTCTTAGGAACAGCCGAAGTAGTTGTCGTAGTCGTCGGACTTCTTACCGCAGTAGTTGTTGTAGCCACAGTTGCCCTTCCAGTAACTGTGCTTCCCGAAGTAGTTGCTGTAGTCGTGCTTCTGGCTGTCGTTGTCGTAGGCGTAGTGGTAGTTGTTCTCGTAGAGGTTGTAGAAGTTGCTGCAGTATCTGTTTCATCATTATCTTTAAGAGAGATACAACCGCGGTCTGCAGGATAATCTATCCTGCCGTCCTTATCATTATCAATCTTATCTTGGCATTTGGCTAAAGCGGTCGTAGTTGTAGTACTGCTTCTTGTCGTGGTAGTGGGTGTGGTAGTAGTTGTTCTTATAGAGGTACTAGTCGGAGTTGTAGCAGTGGTGGAAGTTGCCGTTCGTGCAGATGACGTAATAATTGTCGTCGGAGAGGTGGTAGTAGTAGACGTTGTTGTCCTAGTGGGAGAAGTTGCCGTAGTCGTAGGTGTAGTACCCGTTCGTGTAGAAGTTGTAGTTGCCGCAGGCGCAGCAGCTGCAGAAGACGTACCTGCTTTGCTCACTTCCAGTTTAGCTTTTCCCTCACCTAAAGAAATGGTGCTTGCCTTTAAAGAATATTCTTGTCCTTGCCAAAGGAAAGTAAACGGAGCACCAATACTCAAACTAGCCATAATCGGACTATCCGCACTTACCTCGCTCACTACAAAGCCAGTAATCAAGCTCCCCTGACTTTCTAAAAGAATTAACGCCCCAAAAAAAGAAAGCAAAATGAAAAACGCAAAAACTCCATGCCATAGATGTCTTGCTTTCTGTTTTTTCATATTGTTTATCTAAAAAAATAGATTACTTCTTTTGTTTCAGCTTCTTAGTCGTCTCAGATAATTCTTTCACGTTCTCTGTGAACTCGGGAATGACATCTTTAAACACTTGACCGACCGCTCTCAGCTCAGTTCCCACATCTCTCATAGTAGCATCATATTCTTCCACTTTTCCCAGCACTCCTTGATGCAAAGTTTTGAAATCTTCCTGCACTCGTGAAACTTCTTCCCGCATTTCATTGATAGCCGCTTCCGTTTTCTCCTTCCATGAAATAATCTTCTTTACTTCTCCCAATAATTCATTCCATTTCTCGTCGATAACTCCTTCCACAATCTCTTCCATCTTCTCATACATCGCTTCTTCGTTAGGCGCAGACGAAGTTTCCATCATAAGCATCTCTCGAGGAGGCGCTGCTGCCGGCATCGGACCATAGCTTTCAGAAGAAGGAAAACCTGGGGGGGGAGCTAATTCCTCATTCATCTCCGGTCCGGCGGGCATAGGACTGCCCATCCCTGCTTGAGACAAAGCATTGTTAATCGTCTGAAAATCGTAGCCTTTCATCTGCAGTTCAGAAATAATTTCATTATCTTCTAAACCCTGCGAACGCAGCTGCTGCACTTCATCCACAGGATTTCTTCCAGCCCCTCCTTTTTTGAACAATGGCATGATAACACCTCTGTATAGTATCCTCTTTATAGTATCTTATCACTATTATATACAACGTATTTCTTCGATGTTTAAATATTTTCTCTTTCAAGCTCTTTCTTTAGCTATCATTTCAACTCTTCCACTCTATCCTCAATCATCCGCCCCACTTCTTCCTTGCTGGTAAATTTGATAGGATTCCATAACTCTAAATATTTCTTTACAGCCATCAATTCATCTTTTCCTGCCGTCAATCTCAACTCTTTAATAACTAACGCCAATTGTTCATTAGTCTTGGCCAGCTCCCGTTTCAGTCCAGTCACTTCACTGGCCGCTGACCGCATCTCCGTATCTAATTCCCGCATCCGGCGGGCAGAATCATTCTTGATCACTTCCAGCTCCCTGCGCAGAATAATCACTTTGCTCTCTACTGATTTCACCCAGCTGAAAAGCTTCCTTAAATCGTCTGGGCTTTCCCCAATCATCTCTTTTTCTTCTGCCATTAAAGGCAGTAAGCAAACAAACCTTTTAAATATTCCGCTATTATCTTCAGTTTATGGCCGGCTTTGATAAAAAATGTTTTGAATATGAGGTTTACAAGGAAGCAGATAACAAAATCCTGAAAATCTACGGCGAGTCCTGTTCCTTCCCCATCTCTTTAGAAGAAAGTGAAACCTGTTTCTCCAAAATTTTCAATCTCTTGGCTGAAATAAACGGCATTACCACCCTTATCCTTTCCCAGCAGAGAGAATATGAATATGATTATCATCAGGTCTCCATGCTCACCGAGTTAGTTTCTCTTTTCAAATCCATCAGCCAAGACGAACGCTTCAGTCCCGCCCAATTATTAGACAATCCTTTTGCCGAACGTTATCTTCGCGGAGATTTTGCTTTTTTTCAGCGTCTTATCCAGCACCGCTTAAGCAGTGATCCTCTCGCTTCTTATTTAGAACTAAAACGCCTTCTTCGTCATGAAAAAATAAAAGTTAAGGGTATTCCTGAAGTGCGAGGCATTGAAGTGGCCGAAAAGTTTACTGCTTTACTGGAAGAGGTAGTCACCAGATTAGAAGCTACTAAATTCATCGGTCTTTCCCAGCATTATCTCTCTTTGTACCAGCCCGGTAACCGAGAAATCTACCGCCGCATCTTCCGCCCCACCACCCGGCCGGATTTCATGTTCACTAAACTGATGGCCGAATACCCGTCAAAAGGTGAGATCTTAGACAGTTATTCTGTCGGCAAGAAAGAAGAGCAAAGTGACGTGACGATTTTTAATTTTCCCGATTCAGTAAAAAATCTTTACCATCTCACTCCTCCGGAATTTAAGTTTACTGAAGAGAAATATGAATTATTGGATTCCGCCAAGCGCATCATGTCTGAACATCAGCCCACCAGAGAAGAATTTACTGATCCGGATAAGATGCGGGAAGTCTTCTTCAACATCGGCCGGGATCTCATCACCGATTTAGTCCGCTATCGAAAACTCAAAATGCCTCCAGAAGAGATTGATGCTTTAGCCCAGGCTCTTTTACGCTACACGGTCGGTTTTGGTTTGATAGAGATTCTCCTTTCCGACGAAAAAGTGCAGGATGTTAATATCAACTCTCCTTCTGGAGAAGTGCCTATCTTTATTGTACATCAGGATTTTGGTGATTGTTACACTAATATTTATCCCACTCCTGCCGAAGTAGAAGGTTGGGCCACCAAACTGCGTTTGATCTCCGGCCGCCCCCTTGACGAAGCCAATTCCATTCTTGATACCGAGTTGAAAGTCCCTGGTTTTTCTTCGAGAGTAGCTGCCATTACCCGCCCCCTAAACCCTTCAGGATTAGCTTTTTCTTTCCGCCGTCATCGCGATTATCCTTGGACCTTTCCGTTATACCTTAATCCCAAAGTTAAAATGTTCAATGCCACTGCCGCCGGTCTTCTTTCATTCCTCATTGACAATAATGCGGCCATTCTTATCGCCGGTACTAGAAGCTCAGGAAAAACTTCTCTTCTTGGCTCGTTTCTCGTAGAAATTATGAGAAGATACCGCATGATTACTTTAGAAGATACTCTAGAACTTCCCACAGAATCTCTCCGCCGGCTTGGTTTTAATATTCAATCACTGAAAGTGGCCTCTGCTCTCGCTGCTCAAGGCAGTGAGGTGGATGCTGCTACTGGTATTCGTTCTACTCTCCGCTTAGGCGATTCCGCTATCATTGTGGGGGAAGTAAGAAGCAAAGAAGCCATCTCGTTATATGAAGCTATGCGTATTGGGGCAGCCGCCAATGTTGTAGCCGGCACTATTCATGCTGCATCTCCTTATGGTGTTTTTGACCGTGTAGTCAATGATATCGGCGTTCCCCGCACTTCTTTCAAAGCTACAGATATTATAGTGGTGGCCAATCCGGTTAAATCTGCTTCTGGCATCAAACGGGTCAAAAGAGTCCTTAGCATCACAGAAATCCGCAAGGAATGGGAAGAAGATCCTCTTAAAGAAGGGGCTTTTGGAGAATTGATGAAATACGATCCGATTAAAGACGAGCTGATGGTCACTGATGACCTAATCAATGGCAACTCTGACATTCTCAAAAGCATGGCCGCCAACATCAGAGATTTTGCCGGCAATTGGGATGCTGTTTGGGAAAATATTTTGCTGCGCGGCCAGTGCAAACAGGCTATTGTCGATGCTTATCTAAAAGCGGGAAACAAAGACATCCTCGAAGCTCCGTTCGTTATCAGATGCAATGATATGTTCCATCTCCTTTCCGAGAAAGTCAAAGAGGAAGTAGGGTCTATGGAGCCTAAGCGCATTTTATTCGAATATCAGGATTGGTTAAAGAAAGAAATTAAAAAGGGCAGCATTAATCCTATTTAAAACAATGAATCCTCCCCTTGGATAGTGGCTGACATTGGCCAACAACAAGTATACCGGCGGAATTCAGTGTGCTCAAGAACAAGCAGGAGGTATAACCTCATGCAACCGATCTTTGACTAGTAGTTCTTGACATATCGACAGTAGATAGATTAATTTTTTTTCTTTATCCAGCGGGACTTTCTTCCAATCTCCACTTTTCCGCCGCAAGCTTTAAATAATACTGGCACGTTTTTGTTACATATGGCACAAAAAGATTACGCATTGGAGATTGTTCTGGACTTGATTCGGGGAAAAAGCCATATGAGAGAGATTGCTAATCATCTGAATACCAACCATATGATGATTGCCCGAAGAATTAAAAGCTTAATCAAAGATAATGTCTTGGATTTCAAAGTGGAGGGAAAAAACAAAGTATTTTTCCTAAAGAAAACCATTGAAGCCAAAAATTATGTGTTCTCAGCTGAAACTTATAGGCTTAATCAATTTTTGAAGAAATACCCCTCTTTGCGGCAGATAATTGAGAAGATACAAGCCGATAAAAAGATTAAGCTGGCAGTTGTATTTGGAAGCTATGCCAAAAGAATCGCCAAAGAGGATAGTGATATTGACATTTATATTGATACCAATGACAAAAATATTAAAGAGAGTTTATCCTTCCTCAATTCCAGATTATCTGTTAAAATCGGAAAATATAATAAATCCAGCCTATTAATCAAAGAAATAGAGAAGAATAAAGTGATAATCAAAGGGGTTGAATCATATTATGAAAAAAATGGTTTTTTTAGTTAAGTTAATGCAAGAGGGAAAACTTCAGCTGATTGAGCCAAGTGAAGAGATTAAGCAATCGTATGTTGAAAAATCTGAGAGCAACCTTATCTCTGCGAAGATATTATTAAACAGCAATATGCTGGAAGAGTCGGTTGGGCTAGTTTATTACAGCATGTATCATCTTCTAACTGCGTTATTATTTAAAATAGGAATTAAATCAGAGAATCATTCGGCTTCGATTATTTTGTTAAAAGAGCTATTCAATTATGATAATAAAGACATCTCTGAGGCAAAGACAGAGAGAATAGACAAACAATATTATATCGATTTTAAGATTACTCAAGAAGAGGTTAAAATAATGCTCCGAAAAGCAGAATTGTTCAATAGTAATATAATTGATCTTATCTCTAAGATGAATAGCAATGAAATTAAAGGGTATAGGGAAAGACTTAAAGAATTGATTCGATAATAGGAACTGTTAAATACTCTTAAATAAAACTCAGGGTACATATTCAAAAAAGAGGAGGATAGATGCCGGAATCATACCAAGATATTTTGGAAAAGTACCGCCAGAAATTAAAAGAGGAATTAGGCGGAGAAGCTAGAGCTAATCCTACTCTCATTTCTAAAGAATATACAGAATTCAAAGAAGAGTTGATGCCTCGGCATTACTCTTGGTACGAAAAGGCCTGCAACATCTCTGAAAAAATTCTTAAACTTTCCTCTGATAAAAAAACAACAGAAAATTTGCAGAAACACCTTTCAGTCTGCCATCTCAACGCTACTCCATCGGGAGTAGTCTCTTTCTCTGCCCTTTCCGCCATCTTTTTTCTTCTTGTCGGTCTCTTGTTAGGAATCAATCCTTTACTCACCACCATAATCAAAGATTGGGATGCTACTCAAATTCCTCTACCCAACAGTTGGTTCTTTGCCTTTTTCTTTTTTGCTTCTGGCATGGCCATCTATTTCAGCTTACAAAAACTGCCGGAGTTCATGGCCAAGCTGAAGGAAGGCGACATGGTTGTCGTCACCGCGGACCATGGCTGCGACCCGAGCTGGCATGGTTCGGACCATACCCGCGAACACATCCCGATGATCTTCTTCGGCCCGGCCGTCAGGCCGCAGG
>JAGVYL010000019.1 GCA_018303285.1 Candidatus Woesearchaeota archaeon
CATCAAAATACAGAGAAAGATTAAAAAAATAAAGTTTAAGCATATATTCGGAGGTATCGGAATTGAATTCCGGAACCAACGCAAGTTGGTCACGGAATAGCAATTCCCATACCTCCTCGTAAAAAACTCGGAGGAACTTAAAATGGCTGATGAAGATAAAGCATTGGAAGCCGTAGAACTGGCCAAAAAGAGCGGCAAGATCAGAAAGGGCTGCAACGAGGCCACCAAGGCTATCGAGAAAGGCGAGGCTAAGTTAGTGGTTTATGCTAAAGATGTCAATCCCAGAGAGATTGTCATGCATCTTCCTCTTCTTTGCAAGGAAAAGAATATTCCCTGTATAGAAGTTTCTAGTAAAGAAAGTTTAGGCACTGCTGCCGGCATTGGAGTTGGCACTGCGGCTGTGGCTATCACCAAAGAAGGAGAAGCCAAACACTTAGTGGAAGATTTAGCTAAGAGCCGATAAGATTAGACAACAAACAAAATGGTCGAACGCCCCGAAGGAGAAATTAGGTTCATCAACGCCATTCCGGCCGAAGTGAAGGAAATCATCGGCCGAGCCGGCACTAGAGGAGAAGCTACTCAGGTGATGTGCTTGATTCTCGATGGAAGGGATAAAAATAAGACTATCGGATACTTTTTGTATCCGGGCGCCGATCACAATGTACATCCAAGCTGGAACACGTCTGCGGTCGGGAAATGAAGCAAGGAACCGGCAAGATGTTTGTCTGGGCTTCTGGCAAGATTGACTGGCTCTGCTCCCGCAAATGCGAGAAGAACCAAAACAAGCTCAAAAGAAATCCGGCCAGATTGAAGTGGACCAAGAGATACCGTAAAGGAGCTCATAAATAAATTTTTAGTATTATTTTATCAATCTCCATTAGGGGTAATCAATCATGAAAGAACGCACATTGATTCTTTTTAAGCCTGATGCTGTTCAGCGCGGCCTTATCGGAGAGATTCTTTCCCGCTTTGAAAAGTGCGGATTAAAAATTATCGGCATGAAGATGGTCTGGGCAGACGAAGATTTCGCAAGAAAGCATTATCGAGAAGATTTGGACATACGATACAAAGAAGTTGAAATAAAATACGGCAGGAATGTGCGAACCGAGCTTGTAAAATATCTCAAAGAAGGTCCGGTTGTTGCTTTTGTCCTTGAAGGCATTGATGCAATAAAAGTAACGAGAAAGATAGTCGGTTCAACTTATCCCAATGAATCTGCTGCTGGAACAATTCGTGGAGATTTTGCTCATATTTCTAAAGAGTATGCCAACACCCATAATGTGATGGTAAGAAATTTGATTCATGCGTCTGGAGATGTTGAAGATGCGGCAGAAGAGATTCCAGTATGGTTCTCTCCAAAAGAATTGCATTCGTACAAAACTGTGCATGATATCATCTGTCTAGAATAGGGGGTGGTTTTCTGATGCACTAAGTGGATAAGAATATTGATTTCTTCTCCGTTGCAAACCAAGGATAAACATTTATATATCTCTTTTTCTTCTAAAGAGTATGTACAAACTAAAATCCATTCCAGAAGATTTTATCGTCAAAGAGATTATTTCTTTGCCATTGAACAAGTCCGAATCTGGCGAATATTCTTACTTCCGTCTTCAGAAAAAAAATCTCAGCACTCCTGAAGCCGTGTCCCGGATTGCTGAAAAACTGCATCTTCCGTTGCGATTTCTTGGCTATGCTGGCAATAAAGACAAAACTGCAGTTACAGAACAATTCTGCTCGGCCAAAGGCATCAAGAAAGAAACTTTAGAAAGAATCTCTCTACCAAATATCAAGATTACTTTTCAAGGCTACGGTAAACTACCCATCTCGCTAGGAAACAATCAAGGAAACAAATTTATCATCACACTTAGAAACTTGACAAAGAAAGAAACAGATAAACTAAAACGGATAACCTGCAAAACAATTTTATTTCCTAATTATTTTGATGAGCAGCGATTCTCTAAAAAGAACGTGGAGATCGGCCGCTGCCTGATCAAAAAAGATTTCGCCCAAGCTATCAAATTGCTCATACAAATTGAAAATAACAATTCTTGGATGCAGGACTATCTCCTAAAAAGAAAAAATGATTATCTCGGTGTACTGCGCCAGTTCCAAAAGAAGATTCTCTCATTGTATATCCATGCGTACCAAAGTTTTCTTTTTAATAATCTTGTTTCTATTTATTTAAAAAATAAATACCCCCAAGTAAAAACCGTTAAATACAGTCAAGGCACATTTATTTTTCCCACTAACCTAAAAAAAGAAAATCTCTCTTTACCAACTATAGGATTTGATACCACTATCAAAAATAAAAAGATAAACGAGCTTCTGAAAAATCTAATGAAAAAAGAAAAACTCTCTTTCTCGGATTTTATTATTCGTTCTTTTCCCGAACTCTCGCAGGAAGGTCAAGAGCGGTCTTTACTAACAAAAGCAAAAGAATTAAGCATCTCCCAGGCAGAAAAAGACGAACTTAATCCCGGAAAAGAAAAAATCGTCATCGGTTTCTCTCTGCCCAAAGGAAGTTATGCCACTATGTTCATCAGATTTCTTCTCGCGTAGAGCAAAGATTTTTAAATAGTAACTATAAAGTGATAAAGATGAAATACTTTAAACCCGCAATAATCGCTGCTGCATCTATCTTTCTTAGCTCTCGCCCTTCTTTAAGTGAAGAACCAAATATTCCCGGCGTACCTTTCCTTACTAACGTATCAGACTGTGCAGAAATGTCCGCTAATGGACTGACGGTTAGCTGCATTCCTGATTTGGAAGGGTTTATCAAAAAATTCGATGGGAACACTTCTGCTTATTATAAAGATAAAAAAGTTGATGCATGGGAAATATTACAATACTTTTTAGATACCAATCCTTCAGGAAATGTCTCAGAAGAGACCCGCAGGAACATTTTCCTAGAAAAAGTAAATTATGATTTTCTGATCGTGTATGATGTTAATCGAAATGATATTATCTGCAAAGAAGATGATTTAAATCATGATAACCGTATCACTATCGAAGATTGGAAGATTTATCAGTCTCTCCATCCGCCTGGCAGATATCACCCTCTTAAACGAAGATTCCAGAAATATTTTATACCTGCAAGTCCAATCGTAGCTATCCGATAGAAACCATGTTTGAATAAGAATAAGTTAGACAGGAAAAACTCAGTTCTTAGCTTTTTTTCGATAATGGTGGATTATCAGCCATATCAGTGCTGCGGCCACCAGTATCAAGAAGATTTTCAGTCCTAGGTATAACCATTTTTTATTAAGTTTACTTAGTATTGATGGTTCTTGAGAAACGTTTTTCTCTTCTTCTACCACTACTGATTCTTTGACTTCCGTAACAAGTTCCTTAGCTTCTTCTTTTACCGGCTCTACAGCAGGAGTAGAGCTCTTGCCTACAGCAAAATAACTAAACCCGGGTGTGCTGGCAGAATAATATATCAATTTATCATCCTCTTTGAGTACGCTTGCTTTTAATTCATTCCATTTACTGTCCGCATAACGGAATAAAGCTACGGCAGTCTTATCTAATTTATTCTGCGTTAGCCAGCTCTTTTCTACTTTGAATTCAATCTTTCCTTCGCTGATAGCTGTATCTTTCAAGCTTGAGCTCTTGGTTATTTCCATATATTGGTATACTGTATTGCTTAAAGCCGAGGAAGTGCTTGATGGCATGTCTGATTTTTCCACTCGTTTGACATTGACCCATGCACCTGCTGCTTTTTCAGTAGTCTTGAATTCTACTTTTGTAGCCGTCATTCCATCTTTCTTCACTTCGATAGTTGCTACCTCTCCAGCATTGATCAATGACCAGACTTTCTTTTCAAACTGACCAGTTACTCCAGTAGAACTTCCGCCTCCGCTTCCTGTTGCTCCTCCGCTAGAAGAGCTGCTGCTCGCTGCTGTAACAGTATAAGAAACTCCGCTGCCAATCACACTATTGCCAGCATTGTCTGTAACTGTGCAAGATGTCGAAGTAAATGTTCCTGCTGAAGAGACACTAGGCGTTTCTGAACTAAAGGTTTGAGTAGCCACTCCAGATAAAGCATCTGCTGCCGAACACGTACAGGTTATAGTTGTTCCAGCAGTAACTGAAGTTTTATCACAGGAAACTGACGAAGTGGGACTGACAGTATCTAATCTAATTGCAAACAAAGTCGAATTGCTGTTATTAAGCGTATCAAACGCAGTCAGATTAACCGTATAGTTACCCTCGACAGAAACATTTAAAATGACAAAAAGATTGCTGATATTGCGTCCCGCAGTTCTGTTCGAGATGATAATCTGAGATGCAGTAGTCATGTTATGAATCGTAATATTCCAATAAGAGATGTGTGCGTCAATAACGGTAGTATTTATCTGTAAGGTAAGATTATTGGTCCAACTGTTATTGCTCTGAGCATTAATTGTCTGAATTACTATTGAAGGATTGGTTGCATCAACCGTGAAATTGATAGTCGTCAATAAATCTGCAGTAGAATTAAGCACCACCGAAGGATCGTTGTAAATAGTAGCAAAGATAACTGCAGTATAATCCCCGCTGGCAGAACTATTCAAATCCAAGACAAAGATGGTGCTGCTGGAATTAGTAAGATTGACTTGTAGCATATTAGAACCATTTATTCTACCTGTCGCTCCGGTAGTCGTTGCCGTAAAATTATACATTCGGGAAGTATTGTCCCAATTAGTAATGTTGAATCTATACGTAGCGTTAGTTGTTCCAGAGATAGTTTGGGGAACAACAGTAGTAAGATTACTGAACGTAAGATTAAATGTTTCATTTCCATTACTATACACGGAAAATCCTAAAGAAGTCGGAACTCTCCAAACCACATAATTACCAGAAACATTGGTCTCATTTTTCTCTGCCTGAGCAGAAACATCGCTGCAGTCAGAAAGATTATTCTCATTGCATTTTGTCAGCTTCGTACCTAAGCCCGGAATTTTTATCAAAATACTGGTCGCCCCTAAACTCTGAGCTATTTCCTGATACTTCTGACTATTCAATCCTACATGAGTTTTTGTTCCTGCCGTGGTTACATTAAAACCAGAGGACATGTTAAAATCAACTGTTTTAGCTAAGTTCACTCCTTCCAGTTCAATCGACCAATTAGCCGTAGTGTCTTCAAACTTTAGTTTAGCCGAAGCAAGATAATTACTTCTGTTCGAGGATTGACCAGCAGTCACGCTTTCATATGCAGTTCCATTCCAAATCTTTATTGCAGTATTCTGCAGAAGTGCATTCCCAGAAGGAGCGACAAAATTAAATCTATACTGTACATTCGAAGCTACAGTAGAAGTGGTAAAATTTAAACAGCTGCTGGTGGCACAGTTACCTGCTCGGTCACACGATTTTAATTTATAAAATTTAGTAGTATTAGTAGATAAACTTACTGTTACCCCCAAAGAATCTAGGGTGTTATTTCTGATTCCTAAATCATGCCATGGGCGGTAATCATCAAAAGTAAAAGATGGATTCCCCAACTCATAGATCGTATTGACTGCCGTTGAGTTAACACAGGAGCTGTGCATGGTGATAGTTCCGTTAGTTGGCTCATTTGTCACCCAGTGAAGGAAAACAAAATTATTAAATTGTTCAGCAGCAATACTGTTCACTGTGGGGGCGGTCTGATCATTAGTGATATAATCTGTTCCTGCGCACCAAGGAGCCATAGAACAGTCTGAATCCGCGCAATTAGTCAATCCGTCTAAATCCTCATCTCCCGATGTCGGGAAACAATCTTCAAACGGCATAAACTTGCCTCCGCCAATAGTGCTGAAAGCTGTGCCGCATGCTGAAGGATTGCTGAAACAATCTTTCGGCTTGAAATCTACAGTTCCCGGAGTATAATAAATTCCTAGATTATTCAAACCAAGTAGAGTGTCATTTGCTTGAGAAACACTCGTAGCATTATCTGAAGTAGCCACCATAAATCGCATTTTTCCATTAGGATTGCTGATAGATTTTTTATCAACAGATAATATCGCATTATCTGTCATACAACCGACTTTACCTCCAAATTCTGCACGTGTTGGCCCACTTGCCATCTTCGCTCGGAAAAGGCTAAAGTTACCATTAGATAAACATCGATATGATTGCAAAAATTCAGCTCCTTGCGCAGGAAGCTGAGGATGCGCACGAATCTGATATTCAAACCGGTAGTCAAATCCGTTATAAACAACATTGGAGATATTTGCCCAACAACCAGTTGATGTATTAGCATCAGTATCTAAAAAATAATAATACTTTCCAGAACCGCCAACTGGAGCGTTTGTACAAAGCAAAGATTTAGACATATTAGTCACTCCAATCCCTATTCCTAACGAAGTACCCATATCTTTTATCATAAATTGACGCGCATCAATCTGCTGAGGTAAAGTAATATTAATCCCGTCACTAAACAAAGATACGGGAGGAGAAGGATCCATATCTTTAAACATAGATAACCCCAAAGCTACGTTTTCTATTAAACCATAATCACCAGTCAAAACATTAACATCCCCTCCGCAAGCAGCATCTTTTTGGCAACCGATCGGATCATAACAATCTGTGAACCCATTTCCATCATTATCCGTACCGTCATAACATAATTCTTTTATCTGGTCTGTTGGGGGGTTAGTAGCATTCCAGCAAAGATTAAGGGGCGCAGTCCAGTTTCCGTTCACTGCTAAACAAGTCGTCTGATTAAAACAACGTTCAAGCTGAGTTCCTGCCCCGCACATAAAATTATAAATTACAAAACTAGGCTCACACCAAGATTTACCAAATTGGGGATCTGTATTCCACGCACATCCCTTAGTTTGAATTGAATTAAGAGTAGGATATGCGGAAGCATTGCAGGCTCTTTCACTATAACAATTTTGACAGTCATTATCACATGAACCACTTGAAGCGCTTAGGAACAATGCTTGATCTTCTACGCAAACGCTATTCTGGCTGAGATAAGAAAAGTTATTCATTCCTACGGGTAGTACCTTTGGCGGAGCAGGTACTACTTTACATTTTCCCCTACCGCCTGTACTTGTACAATCCGTAGAGTTGGTACATGCCCCGCAGAAATTAGCACAAGATTGTGCTCCAAAATTAGGATTACACATATTATCAAAAGAGTTCCACGTACAATTTGTTACTCCGAGTCTGTTAGCAACATTAGTGGTACAATTATCTGAGTTTTGACCGCTGTAATATTTACAGGGATCCTGCGAAGAGAACATAGTATCTGCCGCATTAAAAAACATTACTTTATCATCACCGAAACTTCCCAAGCTATCTAGGGGTACATTAACATTACTATCCAAAGTTGTAAACACATCAAAATTAACCTTTCCGATGAGTCCGCCAATATCTGTTCTATTGATAGCAATCTTGATATCTCCAATTCCGCATGTTTTAAGTGTGTTCACTGGCACGGAAACGTTTGTTATCCACGCTGGTGAAGGCAAACTTTGAAAAAACTGGAAATAACTGCTTGTCGCATTTAACTTAATTCTGTAATCTGCACCTGGATAACAAATACCAGTACATCCAGTTAAGGGATTGTTATCTCTATCAAATTCAATAAATAATGTAGCTGGTGTCGGTCCGCCCGGGTTGCAGAATTTAGCATTATTAAAGTTTGCCCCCCCTGATTTAATATCCCATGCGATATATGTGGCATCAAAATCTATCCAAACCGCTCCCAAATCATAATTAATATCACTTCCCGGACAACCTTGACCTGCAATTCGTATTGAAGAAGAAGGCACTCCCGGAGCCACACAGCCCGGACCATTTATGGCATATGGTGCAGTAGTTAAAAGGAATGTTCCAAAATTAGTCCAAGCTACTGCTCCCTGAACCAAGTCAATGCTTAAACATAGAAAAACTAAACTTACGAAAACTATCAAATAAGATTTATAATTTTTTCCGCACTTCATTTATTCACCTACTTTTTTAATTCGTAAGCTTAAATAAAAAAAGAAGAAGTATATAAACATTTCGTTAATCTTTCTAAAAGAAATAAAAAATTTAAAAAAAAGAATAAAAAAGTGCCTACTTAGGCACTTTACCTGTCTGCCATGTCTGGTTGAAATAATCATCCATTGCCGAAGCGAAATATGGAGATTTCGTCCAGATACCGATGTCGTAGTTGGGATGCGCTTCTTTATCATCCAAAACCGCGTATACCACATCTTTTCCGTCAACCACGCAGAATCTTCCTTTTGCATTTTCTACGTGCCGTATCTCTGCTACGTCTTTCAAGCTTTGTATCAATTCTGCATGCTCTTTAGTGGTAGGAGCGGCGATTCTGATTTTCACGCCCTTTTTCTTGGCTCGTTCAAAAGATGCTCGCAGATGATCCACTTTACGAATCAAGCCGGCAGAGGTAGTCATAATATTGACGCTCTTCTTTGCTTCCTTAACCAATAAATCAAGATGATTGTAAAGGTTATGTCTTCCTCGCATACAGCCGGACAATTCTGTCGGATCCACTAAGTTGATTCCTTGAGTAAACAGAGTCTTTAATTCAGACATTAATTCTGAATCTCGTGTGACTTCCAGCATTCGGACTTTCTCCGCTGCTTCAATATTCATATGTCGTTTTGCTCTATCCACTACTTCCTCTGGCTGCACCGCGATATATTTAATCGGCTTGCCCAATTTCATTGTTACAAAACCTTTTTTCTCCAAGCTCTCTAAAACATCGTAGCTTCTGCTTCTCGGCACTTCGCCTATGTCAGAAAGCTCTCCTGCCGTAGAAACTCCTCGGCTCAATATTGCTGCCCACAGCTTCACTTCGTACAAATTCAGGTCGAAGTGTCGTCGCAGTTTACTCAAAAAGTCGTCTTTTACGATCATATTGTTTCACACCCCTCGATTTTTCACCCACTTTTTTTACAACTTTCCTTTGCTACTAAGTTCTAAGTAAAGAGAACTACTATTAAAAGGTTGCGGTTGTATAGCATATAGCTTTAGTGACTAAAATCCGAAGATATAGTTCGTACTCATATCCCTGGTTCACTTTTTGGAGATGATTTCTCCATCATGGCCGTGCATTTATCTTTGCCAATAAACTTTCCGTTAATGGTGCATTCTTTTGGGGGCCCGCTATCTGGAGCACCCGGAGGTGATTTCTCCTTTCCATCATCTTTGCTTTCAGAAGGAATAAGCGGTATACTAGCATCTGAAGGCAGAACAGATTCTTTTTTAAACAAATTTTTAATCCAATCAACAAGTTTAGTTAAAAGATTTCGATTGTCTTGTTCTTTATATTGAATGTCCTGACCCGTATATTGTTTATCAGTTATACCAGCTATACTAGCAGCCGGCTGGTAATTAGGTTTTCCCTTCACTTCTGTCTGCACTTCTTTACCTATCTTTTTTTCATACTTTTGAGCAACATCTATCAATGTTTTCAACGACTCTTTAGAGCATCCTCCGCCAGCTGGTCTTCCAGATTCAGTTGGCCCCATTTGGGAAATGTTTGGATGAGACTGAGTAAATTGTTCGCAGTTGGTTGTACCGGTATTATAGATGGAAACCCGTTTCAGCTTTTGTAAATCATCAAGGCAAGATAAATCTCCAGTTATACCTGGGTTCCCAGGATATTCGTCTGCGATTCCTAACTCTTCGAGATTGATTAATTTGCTAAGCGAACAAATGTCTCCAAAGATGTTAGTGCCGCTGATATAAATTGCCTTTAGATTTGGCATATTGGCAAGGACAGCGATATCCCCCGAGATTTGAGTATGGGTCATGGCAAAAGTCTCCAACTTGGTCAAATACTTTAAACAGGAAATATCTCCGGTTACCTTAGGGTCAAAAGCAAATTTTAGGCTTCTCAGCTTTGTTGCTCCAGCCAGTGAACAGATATCGCCGGAAACATCCGGATTGGAATAAAGACTAAAGACTTCCAAATTTGTCAGACTTTTCAGATTAGCGATATCCCCCATAATTGTCCTGTCTGTTGCATCCATATATTGCAGGCAAGTTAAATCCTTAAGCTGACTTACATCTCTCAGTAAATCTATATTATTAATCCGGATAAAATCCTCTTGAGGGTAAAGAATTTGATACTCTTTATACACCGAAGTGGTAAGACCCCCGGACTGGCACGGCTCCAATGCAGAAACAAGATTAATCAAAAAGAACACTATAAATGCCAATCCTACACCTTTTTTGATCATATAACCGAAGAAAATAACTGCAAATATAAACCTTTCTGTCCGGTCTACAATCTTTTCGGTTTACCACTCCATCTTGAACCTTAATATCGCCCCTATTCCCCCCAAACCATTTAATTTTTTTCCCCCTTCATGCTCAGAAGAGATTATATGCACTTCTCCTTTGCTTTTCTCTGTATTCCTCATCAGCCAATTAAGCTCTTCAAATTTCCCTTCTTCTTTTTTCTTTTGGATAAGGGAATCTATTACCAGCAGTTTCTCCACTGCTCCGCTGTCCACTGCTTGTTTTACTTCTTTAAGGCCGTAAGCCGCCATCCCTTTCTTATTGATTTGTATCAGCAGTTCTTCCACCAGATTAATTTCTTCCCAGAAGCGGCTTTGCTTTAGCGTTTCCTTCAGCTCCGGCCGCTTCATCACTTCACTTACGGCACTTTCGTCCACTGAAGAGCAGGTAGCTAAGACAATCTTCTTTTTCAGTTCCCCGTCTTTCACTAATTTCGCCAAATCTTCTTTGTAAAACGCCGGGCTGGCCAAGATGATTCTTTCAGGATTAAACCGCCCAGCATATTCTCCCAGTAATTTTATTATTTCCGGATAAAATTGACCTTTGGCTGCTGCTCGTTTTTCTTTTTTCTCCGGCTCTCCGGAAATCTTTGTCAGCAGTTCGTAGCCGTAATTCTTCGTCAAAAAGAAGTATCCTTCTTCTCTGTCAAAAACACAGACAAGATATTGGTATCTCTTCTCCGCCGCTTCTTTCAATCGTTTGATCAGATAATCCGGCCAGTTTTCTTTCTCTAAAGTGAATTCACTGTCTTCGTCTATAGAAATAGTATGAAAACTGCCTTTCGGGATGTCTTCTTTCTCCTCGTCGGTTTTGCCTGCTATCCGCAGAATATTGTTATACTTATGAAATTCCACTTTTTCTACTGCAATGCTGAGGGTAATAGTTTTCTTCACTGCTTCTTCTTTTTCCCCCAGCTTAATCTTGCGAGTAGTTTTAGCCCGCACTCTATCTCCTGCTTCAATAATCTGGCTCAGATACCAAAGATCATCCAGGCTGTTAACTCTTAACTTCGCATAGCCCTTGCGAAAATCATGGGAAAGTATCTGCATAAAGAAGAGGATATTCCGATAGTTTAAAAAATTAAGTGCCCTTAAATACTACACCTACTGAAAATACCTATCCTACCGCAGATAGTTTTAAATATTCCTACTCTATTCTTGCATCTGGTGATACTTATGAATATGAAAATTATGAATATGAAAAAAAGAGCGGATGGGGCTCCTGCAGCCGCCACATTATTAGCTATTATTATGGGTTTGATTGTTTTATATGTCTTATTCATCCCTCCTGCTGAACGAGCCAAGCTCTTAGGTGATGATTCCACTACCACTTCTATGGGTTCTACAACTACCAAAGGCCTTGTCCTTCTCAAAGAAAGTCCTGGAAGAGTAGATTTCCTGCCCGAAGACACTAACGAACACGCCTTGCCTGCAGTCTACATCTTCATCAAAAAAGAAGGTGCCGTTTTCGGCCAAAAACCTTTGACTCTCATCAAGAACAGCTTATTTTCCAGCAAATCAGAGAATATTTATTTTGATGTCTATGATTTAGAGAACACGGAAAACGTTCTTCTCTCTGCTTCAGTTAAGAAGAGTCAAGGAGAACTTGTTCTTACTTTAAACGGCGAAGAGATTTTCAGCAGCTTTGCTGAAACCGGAGCCATCACTCCCCTCAAAGTGCCTAAAGGATTACTTAAAGAAACCGGCAATCTTCTGGAAATTTCTGTTTCTTCTCCGGGAATAGCTTTCTGGCGGACAAACGAATATAATATAGAAAACGTCCAGATTGTCGGCGATGTCCAACGGGTGGAAACTCAAAAAGCCAAAAGCTCGTTTTTAGTTTCTGAAACTGAAAAGAACAATCTAGAAAAAGCAGAGATAAAAATGTCAGTCGACTGCCAGATGGAGAAGGTAGGAAAGCTGCGCATCTCTCTAAACAACGAACAAATTTATGCTGGCATCCCTGATTGCGGCTCTTATCTCAGCACTGAACTTTCTCCGGATTCATTGAAGAAGGGCAGCAATGAGATGGAATTTTTTACCGAGAGCGGCTCTTATTATTTATCGCTTATCTCTCTTAAATCTCAGCTGAAAGAAGTGGATTTTCCCACTTATTACTTTGAACTCTCAGAAGAGCAGTTCTCTGAAATAGAAGATAACAAGAAAGAAGCCGTCCTTACCTTGAACTTTGTCGATTCTGTAGACAAAAAACAGGCCGATGTCCTGGTCAACGGCCACATGAACAACATCGACCAGAAAGGAATCTTCTACAATGTCAGCATCTCTGATGATGTAGTCAAGGGCACCAACTCTGTCAAGGTCAAGCCCAAGAAAAGCATTGAGATAAAAGAATTAAAGGTTGACTTGAAATGATTATTTTTTTATTTTTATTGATTAATTTTTAATTATTCAATGCATCTCTCTTAATCTTTAATCAGATTTATAAACCCAAAAGATTTCTCTCGGGATATAGTCCTAAATATAATAGGATATTAGTAAATATCATAAGACATCATAAAAAAGAGGCAATTTATGGTTTCATCTGAAGAAAAAGCAAAGCGTAAACAAATGCGGACAGTGGAAGAGCTCCGCCGGGAAGTCAAGGGAATCGGCAAAGGTTCTTTTTCCCAATACGCTAAAAAAGAACAGAAAGTGCAGGAAAAAATAGCAGAACGAAAGCTTCCTTCTGCCCAAAATGTCCAATTTTCCAAAACTCCTCTTCCGCAACAAGAGACTCAAGCTTTCAAGACTCCTCTTCCGCAACAAAATGCAGCCCCAATAAAAAATCCTGAACCAAAACGAAGTTTCTTCGAAGCCATGCGTTCTTCCGGCAGCAAAGTCTACGGAGCAGCTGCGGCTGGTGCCGGCAAAGCAAAGGAAGCGGCCAACATCAATATCCCCTCTATGTTCGTCTACATTTTTATGATTCTTATCGGCGGCTTGGATGTTTATCTCAAAAATATAGTCGGTTATGCTCCCTCTGCTTCAGTATTCATTTCATTGATCATCGCTTTGGTTTTTGCCTTTATGGTCTGGGGCAATCAGTTTTTCCGCTCGCTGGTTTTTGGCGCTTTCTTTGCCGACTTGGCCTTGGAAGGAATATTATATTACGCCCCCCAATCTGCTTTATCCGACACCTTAATCATCATCAAAGTTTTTCTCTGGCTCGGCTTGGCCATCACCCTTTTCATCCTCGGTTTCATCGAGCACCTCAAAGAAAGAGAGAAACCCGGCATTTTTGCGGATATTGTTATGCTCATTATTGTCGGTGCTCTAATCTTCTTCCTTTTCCCCCAGTTTCTCCAAGTCTATGAACTGCAATCTGCAGAACATCGAGATTATTTCACGGTCGTAGAACAGACTGGAGAAAAGATTACTGTTGCCGCTAAAGAAGCCAAGACAAGCATTATTGATTATATAGACTGCATCTTCGGCGCCGGTCAAGTCTACACCGAATGCTTGGAAAACAAGCGTATTGAAAAAATCTGCGCTCCGTACAAAGATGATGAAGAGCAGTATGCCGCCTGCAAAACAACTAAAGGACAGAACTTAAATAATGTGGCTGGAGCAGCAGATAAAACTGCTGAATCCACAGAGATAAAAATTGCTGGCCCGGCATCCGGCCAAATATATTACGGAGAAGAAACTCAGGTCCTGGCTACTTTGAAAACTGTCAACCCTCACGAAGAACCAGTAGAAATGACTGCTTCCTGCTCTTTCCAGACCAGCTCTTCGACAAACAAACAGAACATCACTGGTAAAATTGAAAATCAGGAAGGCGCCATGCCATTCAAATCTGGAACTGAAGAAAAATCTCTCATCTGTGCTCCTGAATCTCCGTTAATCAATGGAAAATACAAAGTTACGTTTAATTTGGAAATGGCCAACTTAAAAACGGTTTCCACTTTAAAACGTGTATTCATGGGAGAAAAAGAACTGAAAACAGAGAAGGAAATTAAAGAAATCCGTTCAAAAGAATTTCCCGGCAAAGAATATCTCTCCCAAGCTCCAGAAGATTTTCTGCGCATTAACTTTTGGGTAGGAAGTTCTCAAAAAGAGCCGTTAATTTTTTCTGATGAACAGCCGATTTTAGTTGCAGAATTAGAAAACCTAGGCAAAGGAGAGATTATCAAGATAAATAATCTTAACTTTAATCTCAAAGGCATCACTGCTGCCACTTCCAAAAACGGCTGCTTCCTTCAGCAGAGTGATTTAAAAGTCCCTCCCAAAGCCAAGAAGATGGATTTAACTGTCTGTTCGTTAAGCTTGCCTCAGCAGTTGAAATCTCCTGAAGGAAAGTATGCTGAAGAAAACTTTGAAGCCATTATAGAATATGATTATAAAATAAAACAAGAATTCAATATAGAAGTAAAAAAAGTCAGCTTAGAGCAGATAAGTTAAACAAAAATGAACACTAAACATTATCTCCTCATCGCCTTTGTTCTCCTTTTCTTTCTTGCTGCCTGCGGTGGTTCTTCCCCCAATACTGCGGCTAGCTTCAAAACCGGCTACAAAGGGGTAGTGGTTACGCCAATAAAAAATGCTCCGCCCCCGGAGATTTACTCGGGCAGCAATATTAAAGTAGGGATACGTTTGGAAAATCTTGGCGCTTATAAAGCGACCAACGGTAAAATTCAAATCAGCGGCTTTGATAAGACCTATCTCTCTTTTTTCAAAACAGAAGAAACTCTTGAAACCATGGAAGGAAGAAGCGCTGTCAATTATATCGGCAGTTTAGATTTCAAAGAATTTGAAGGAAAAGTTTCTCTGCCTGAAGGGCTTAAAGAACATTTAGAAAGATTCAACATTGTCACTTCATATGATTACACTACTGAATTGAACTATGATGCATGTATCAACCCCGATATGTACGGGTTAGCCGCCGGAAAAGATGCCTGCAAAATCAAGGACACTGCTTCTTTTTCTGGTCAGGGTTCTCCCCTCGCTATAGAAAAAATAGATGAAATCATTTTCCCCGGCAATAAACCCAAAGTGGAATTTCGCTTGCATCTCAAGAATAAAGATAAAGGAAAAATAACTGATTTAGTGATAGAAGAAGGAAAATTAGGCAATCAAATGATCCTCTGCTCGCCGACAGAATTAGACTTAGAAAAAGGAGAAAATCTAGTCGTCTGCCAGGCTCCTCTGCAAAATCAGAATGTTTATACCACCACCCTTTTCGTCAAAGCCACATTCTCATACGAAACCACTAACTGGATAGAACTGAACATCATCGGCCAGAAACCATTTTATAAGTGAGTGGGATGTTTAAACTCTTCTCCAGTATAAAATAGAAAGATATAAAAAAGCCAGAATAATCTCTCTTCAAATGCAAAAAAAGAGGCTATTGTTAATAGTTTTATCTGCTCTTCTAGTCTTAACTGCCTGCGGTGTGCCCCAAGGAGAGAATCCCGGCCAATCAGCCGCTGCCCTGCAGGCCGCTTCTACTGGCTTTCAAGGAGTGGAGATTCAGTTTATGCCTAATGCTCCCCCCAATCAGATTTATGACGTCAATCAATTAAATGCTATCGTCGAAGTGAATAATCTCGGCCGCTTCAACTTAGAGCCGCAGAATTGTTTTGTAGAATTAAGCGGCTATGATTCCACCATCATTACTGGAATGAATTACCGCCAGAGCTGCGGTTTGCTCGACGGAAAAAATCCGTACAATCTTAATGGCGGCTACAATCAGATTGAATTCAAATCAGGAAATATTCTTCTTCCTGCCAATACTCCAACTTACACCCCCACATTACGCCTTGCTGCCTGTTATCAATATCAAACGGTAGCTACGCCTCAAGTTTGCGTTGATCCTCTTTTTTATACTATCAGTTCTCAACAAAAATCCTGCAATCCCGGCAGCGTACAGATGAGCAGCAGTCAAGCCGCTCCGGTAGCAGTCACCAATATCTATCCCCAGATGCTCGGCGGTAAAGCTTTATTTGATATTACTATCCAAAATGTAGGGGGAGGATTGGTTTTAAGCCCTTTCACCAGCTTACTCTCCTGTCCGAGTAATCTAGGTTATCAAGATGAAAATAAGGTGGCTTACTCAGTAAGCATGGCCGGCGGAACATTGATCAGCTGCAAACCAGAAAGCGGAGTAGTTACCTTGAACAACGGCCAAGGCAAGATGATTTGCCAATTCTCTATCGGCAACAGCCCCTCTTTTGAAACTCCTCTGAGAATAGAATTAAACTATAATTACATGAAATCCTGGCTGAAATCTGTCCAGATTGTCCAGACACCATAATTTTTTTCTTTTTACTGCTCCAAAACAAGGTATGTGCATAGCGCGAATATCGCCAGCGAGTGAACAAAGTTCATCATTAGACGGTACTTGGTGTTTCATTACGAGATGCTTTGAATGAAACACACGAGCGAGCTATGCACATACAAAACAAGAAAACTATTTAAATACCAAGATAAACCTCAATTATAATAATTAAGTTTAACTATATCAACAAAAAGGAGGAGAAAACATGAGAAAAATAGCTTTATTTTCCCTGATTTTAGTCGGTTTATTTTTAGTAGCCTGTGGTGAAACGCCCCAGACTCAAACTAAAGATGTTTTTTTCGGCGGCACTAATGGTGTAGAAGCCAAATTCGAACTGATGGGTGGAGAACAGGATAACATTGATACGATTTATGACTCCGAAGCATTTTTAGTAGAAGTCACGTTAAACAATAAAGGAGAACATGAATTAGCTCCAGAAGATGCTAACGTAAGATTACTCGGTCTTCCTCCTTCAAGTTTCCAAGGTATTGCTTCATGGGAATTGTCAAATAAAGATATTGTCGATAAAGTATCGGAATTAAATAAAGCCGGCGGCCAGGAAACTGTCTCCTTCGGCTCAGCTGTCAAATACTTGCCTAAAGTAACCACTTATGCTGATTTAGAATGGATTGCCGAAGTCACTTATCAATACAAAACATATATCCGCGTAGACAATGTCTGCTTCAAAGGAAATCTCAATGATAAACGAGTCTGTGAAGTGGCAGAACCTAAACCTTTCCATGTCTCTGGCGCACCGATTACTATAACTTCAGCTAAAGAAGAAACCGCCGGCAGCGGCATTGTTGCCTTGACTTTGGAAGTAAAAAATGCTGGTCCGGGAAAATCTACTAAAGACGCCGACTTTAACTTCAATTTCAACAATTTCGGTTTCACTATTGATGAGCCAGAATTATGGGACTGTAAATCTGCGGGTAAAGTAAACGAAGGCCGCTTCGATGATACTGGTAGTGCGTCTATTACCTGCAAATTGAAAAGCCCCCTGGCCAAAGAAGACTTGTATACCAAGAATATTGGTTTGACCTTAAACTACAAATATCAGAGCTTGGCCCAAACTAAATTAAGAATCAAAGAAAGCCAGTAAAATGCTATTTTATTTTTGAGATTTACATTTGGTATACTACTTCACGTTTTTCTGTTGGAATGAACGAAATTTCTATCCCGCATAATTTTAATGGAACGGTGTTTACTACTTCAACTTTAACCAAGACATAGGGGTCTAAAGTTCGTGCTGATTTTCCAAGTTCTAATTCACGATGATGTAGATTTACTTTTTCTCCAGCGACTACGGATAACAATGCTGTTCGTGTTACGATTTCCATAGCCGTGCTTTTATTAATCATATCATCTGCGGTAACGTCAGTTAGACTGTCAATTAGAGTATAGTTTCTCTTTCGGGCATAACAGAATTCTATTGCCACTTTTTCCCGCGAAAAAGAGATCGTTTTTTGAGTTTTACTTAATCTTCTAGTAGTGTGATACATTCCAACTGTTTCTAAGTCTTGGACATTTAATTCATCTTCTAGAAATCCGCCTTGTTCTCGTGTGGAAAGATAACTTTGGGTTTGATCGGCGCATTTAGCCAATTCTCGTAAAACATCATCAATTGTTTTAATGCTTTCTTCTACTTCGATTCTTTCTTCAATTTTTCTTAAGCTTGAAGAGACGATAATACGGTTGTGGCTTTTATCCATGATACTTACTTAGTTTTATAATCTTTCAGTTTTAATTCTCTTTTTTATTTCCAATCACTCCCATATACGCCAAGAACGCTTCAATCTGCACAAACTCGTCTGCTCCTTCAGTCATCCTGAATTCCATCTCTCCACAGCGGTCGATCAGCTGCATCTTAGTTCTATCATCAAGAGAAAGACTCCAAATCTCTCGCTGTATCTGTTTAATCATATCCAAGCCGCTTAAACCGCAGCTGAGCATCATCTCCAGCATTTTTTCCCGTGCCATCAAGAACTTCCCTTTGGCCGCCATTTCCAAAACCTCTTTTACTTCTTTAGGCTTGACTGCTCCGGCCACGATATAAACTCCTTCTTTAGTTATTTTCTTGTCAAGAACTGCGCAGCTTTGCAAAAGATTCTCTAATCTACGGCAGTCTCCTTCTGAAACTTCCAGCAAGACTTTTTTCGCTTCTTCTTCAACTTCTAAACCTTCTTTTTCAGTAATATGTTTAATAATCTCCCCTACGTTATCTTCACTCAATGGCTTAAACCTAAAAATCGCGCATCGGCTTTGTATCGGCTCGATAATCTTAGAAGAATAGTTGCAGGAAAGTATAAAACGGGTCGTTTTAGTAAACATCTCCATAGTTCTTCTCAAAGCCTGCTGAGCTTCCCGTGTTAAAGCATCACATTCATCCAAAAGAATTATCTTAAAGGGCACATCTCCCATCGCTTTGGTACGAGCAAAATCTTTTACTTTTACTCGGACAACATCGATTCCTCTTTCGTCAGAAGCATTAAGTTCTAAAAAATTGTCTCTCCAAGAAAGACCAAAGAGCTGTTTAGCAGTCACTAAGGCCAAAGTTGTCTTACCTACCCCTGCCGGTCCGGCAAAAAGCAGATGCGGCATGTTCTTCTGCTCCACAAAGGCTTTCACTCTAGAAACGATTTCTTCCTGGCCTTTGACCTCGTCAAACTTCTCCGGCCGGTACTTCTCTGTCCAGATAGCAGTCATACTTCTCTTTCAAACCCCTGCTTTTTTAAATATTTGTGGCTTAAAGAATTAAACCTTAACTTCGTATTCAAAATAATTATTCCATGGATTTTCTAATCGCATCATCTGCTTTATGGTCAGATGCTCAAAATACCGCCGGAACGGCCGCATAGAATTCCCATGAGCTGAAATAGCTACATTGATTTTCTCTTTTTTCATCTTCCGCAGCAAATCTTTGATAAACGATTTCACTCTTTTTTCCACCATCTGGATGCTTTCTCCGCCAGGAGGAGCAACGGTATAAGACCTATGCCAAGTATCGAACTGCTTTTGGCCGTATTTCTTGATGATAGTGCTATGTTTCTTTCCTTGAAACTTGCCGTAAGAACGTTCAATCATTCTGTCATCAACAATCACTTTCCGGCATTCCGGATGATATTTTAGCACTTCTTTCATAGTTTCTCGAGAACGAGATAATCTTGTCTGAAAAGCCAAATCAATTTTCTTATTTTTCAGCTTCTGCGCCACTTTCCGTGCATTTCCCTTGCCTTCAGCAGTCAGCTTAGAATCCTTCCAGCCAGTGAACTCCTTTGCCCGATTAAAAAAACTCTCTCCGTGGCGGAAAAGATATATCTTCAGCTTGGCCATAGAGAAAACAAACTCTTAGAGAATATAAATGTTTCTCAATTGCCCCATGCCGCAGCCACTAATCTGGCCATTTTGCTGCGTTCAGTAACCTTCAATGGCACATAAGTAAAGATATCAGAAAGGAGTTCTTCCGAAATTCGTTCTCCGGAAGCTCTGCGTTTGGATTCCTCCAAAGAATAAGAGATCAATCGTTTAGTGCCATTGACTAACCCGTTCCGTGTTTCATCAAGAGACGGTTCATCCACCTGATACGGATCCCCTGTCACGATTATCTTGCATCCTTCCCTCGGCCGAGTAAGAACCGTCTGCAGTTCATGAGGGGTGAGATTCTGCGCTTCATCAACAATAAAGTAAGTACGAGGAATGCTCCTTCCGCGCATAAACGTCACCGGCTGAAAATCTATAATCTTTAGATCCAACAATTCTCGTACTCTCCGCTGAGCTTTATCTGGCTGTTTGATTTCCTTTTCCGTTGCTGCAGATAAAGCATCAAAGATAGCTTCATAATACGGCAGTATCTTCTCTTCAGCTTCTCCTGGAAGAAAACCTATATCTCTTCCTACCGGGACCATCGGCCGCACCACAATCACATGATCATACTCCTGGCGGTCAATCGTTTGATAAAGGCCGGCTGCTAATGCAAGAAGAGTTTTCCCCGTGCCTGCTTTGCCTAGCACCGAAACTAGTTGGATAGACTTATCTAAACAGGCATCCAGCAAAAATGCTTGCTGCGGATTTTTTGCATGAATCCCGTGTGCGGAAATCTTCTTATCCAAAAGATTCAATTTCCCGTGTTGATATTTGACTAAACTTGGCTCCTTTACAGAAGGTTCGCCATCCACTCGCACTAAAAGATATTGATTCTCTATCAAATCCTGATTAACATAAGGTAAGCATTTATTTTGGTACAGTTCCCCGATTTCCTCCTCTCTGAGAGAGATTCCTTCGCTCCTGCCAAGAAGGCCTTCCAAGCTGATTCCTTTTTTATCTGTCAAAAAATCCTGATTGTTTACTTTTTCCGCTTCTGCAAGAATCTGCATCACTTGATCATTTGTAACTAAGATGACTTCTTCTGAATTAGAGGAATAGTTCTTGGCAAAATCTATTAAAGCTTGGTCAGTTTCTTTCTCTGCCCCGGAATATTTTACGATTGATAATCTTCCCCCCTGCTCATTTAGGGGCATATTTTCTATCTGGCGGCCGTTCTCTCCCCGCAATTTCTGCAGTTCTCGGATTACTGCCCGGGCATTTGCTCCCACCTCATCGCTTCGGGATTTTTTATTGTCTAACTCCCGAATTACAGGAATAGGAATGATTACATCATTATCTTCAAAAGAATATATCGCTTTAGGATCATAAAGCAGAACATTAGTATCTAAGATGAATGTTTTTTTCATCTTTCTTAAACCATTTCTTTTAGAAATTTTAAGATTTCTTCATATTCTTTATAAGGAATTGTCCCGTGGGGAATTTCTTGATTTCTGTTGACAAATGCTTTTGCTCCCCATTTTAACGCTCTTCCCACTGCTAAAGTCCTTTCTTTTTTTACTAACTGATGGACTAGACCTTCGATAGTATCTTGTTTATATCCTCCGTCTGCAGAATCAATTATCAACGGATTATACCTAACAGAAATCTCGCTTTCAGGAAGCGGCTCCCCTCGTTTTTCTGTTTCTCCTGCAATCCAGGCAATTGCATCACCAAAACCCAATCTGCACTTTTCCTGGAATCTTCGCTCTGCATCCCGGATTACATTAAAAGGGATATACTCTCTGCGATATTTCTCTCCCACGCGATAAAGGTAGTTGGGAGAATCTCTCCCTTCAATCCCCAGAACGATACAAGAATAAATCTCTCCTACCACGTTGTCACTTAAAGAAGCCAGATGTTTGCTTTGTAGAATAGCATCTAAATCTCTTTCTTTAAATCTTCTTTCGTTTATCTGATACATCAGAAAAAACAATAAAACGGCGTATATAATCATTTCTCTTCTTTAAAATACGGAAAGCGACCATTATTTCGCAAGCAGTATATCCTCGAATGATAATCTCTTCTCACAACTTCTAAAAAAAGCAAAGGGTTATAAATCCCCGGCAGTTGCTTCTCGTATCAAATCAATGGAGGAAAAAAAATGCGCGGAAAATCTGTTCGTTTCTTAGAAAGTTTAGGGGTAATGGAGTGCAAGATCTGCGGCCAAAAGTTTTCTTCTAAAGAATCCGTAGAGCGGGCACAATGCCCCAAAGGCTGCAAGCTGCCGAGATAAGATTAAATGAACAATATACAAAACATTGACATAAAAAATGTCCCCCCTCCCGGACTCGAACCGGGGATTCCTCGGTGACTATTGGCTGACTGAGTTTCATTCAGAGCATTTGTGCTTCGTCCCTCAGCGCATAAAGCTACAGCCGAGTGTTCTAGCCACTAAACTAAGAAGGACAAATTATTTGGTTTATTTATAAAAATTGAGTAAAAATCTTTTAAATAACCCTCTTTCCAACTACAAGTAGGGGTGATGGGGGAATATCATGAGTATAGAAAACACCCTAATTTATCAGATTAAAGGAATATTTTTAGCTAACAGCTCCAAAAAAACTGAGCAGAATAATATTGAAAAAATTTTCACCCCGGAAAGAAGCCGAGACACTGCCTTTGCCAGCCGCCTAAAACTCTTTTGGACCAGATTTATCGCCACTAATCAACCACCAACTCTTTCCAACTTTAGTCAGTACCTCCAACGCTTTGAAGTAGAAAACCGCTATGACTCGAAATATTGGTGGGAAGAACTAGCTCCCGGAAGAAGTTCTCAATGCGATGCCTGCGGAGCGCATATCTCTCGTAGATTAATCACTCTCTCCAATGATTCCCAGCTCATCCGTTTAGGAGACACTTGTGAACACCACTTAAAACAAGATTTCTCTCTCTTCGATTTAGACTTAGAATACAAGACTCATGCCAAAGAGAAAAAAAGAAAAACTAAAATGGCCGCCCAACTGGAAGAGCTGGTTCAAGCTCTGCCCGGATATCTCGCTTCTCAGCCAGAAAGATTTCTCAATGCGATTCGTTCTTCATTACGAGAAGAAATGAAACAAGAATACCGGGAAAAACTAGAAGGCCGTTTGCAAAACTTAGATTATTATCTTCAAAACCATTGGGTCAGCCAAGATAACCTAACCAGAAAGCTCTTGTCCGAAATGCAGCCGGACGTCAACTTCCTTAACACTTTGCTGGCTAATCCTCATCTTTCTGACGAAGACAAACTTGCCGCCCGCAAATTGTGCGGTTCTCTTTCCGAATTGACTGCAGAAGAAGCAAACAAAATCTTCCAGCAGGTGCTCTGCTATAAATACATCAACCTGCCCATGACCCTTAATGAAGTTGTTTCTGATATCAAATATCTGCACAAAAAGGGAAAGATTGCAGAAGAGAATTATCGGCGTATCAGTCCTCTGCTTGATTTAGAAGAAGTGCTGGTGATAGAAGCATTAACTATCGCCCATGCAGTACCTAATCTTTACCAGTTAAGAACTAAAGAAAATGAATCTTTTCTTGCTCAGTACTCCGAATTCGCTCATTCCCAAAACTTTAGCCATTTATTAGACTGGTACCATGAGTTTATTATCGAAGGTAATACTAAGGTCGTTAAACCTCAAAAAGAAATTCGTGCAGCTTTGGAAAGTAAAAACCGCCCTCTTTCCGACAAAGAGCTAAAAATACTAAAACGCTGTTATGAAATCTCTTCGAACAGTTCTCCTTCATTAGAAGCTCTTCTCCGCGAGATTCCTATCGAAGAATTTCAAGAGATAACCAAAACAGCAGTTGTCATTTCCCGAAAGGCTGCCGTTGCTCAGAATGGATTAATCTTAAAAGGAAATTATCTTCCGGTAGAAGACTTGCCCCAGGCTCTTGTTTCCCAGCTCAGCTATGATACCCAGGAAACAGCAGAAAGAATCATTGACCGCTGGCTTCATTCTAGTTATTCTGAAGAGGGTTATCAAAAAGCCCGGAAAGAAAGCCAAACTGCTATCTCCGCCGGCCTTTTTCCTAACAATAAAGAATTTTTAGCTAGAGTAGCTAAAGCTCACGCGAAAATAAAAAATTATTCTTCAATTGAAGAATATTCTCAGCAAGGAAAAGATATTTCTGCTGTACTCTCGTTTATTGAAGAAGTAGAAACTGCGGGCTTAGCTCTGCCATACCACCGGTTTTCATTTCAAAATAGCTTCTTTCATCCAAAAACAATCGCATATATAGAACAGAGAGAAGCTATTTACCGGCAGAGTTTAGGAAAATTTTCTGTGGAAGAAATAAACCAGAAAATCTCTTTCCTTCAGGAGAGAGAGATTATTTCTCATCCTTCTGATTCTTTTCCCATCAGGAAATACCCTTCGGTTCATCTTTCTTTAGAAGATCCTTCTCAAAAAGTTTTTGAACGCGACAAAGCAGCCCCCTCGGATTTTTTTAAGAAAATCATCAGTTCTCAAAAGTTAGAAGAGATGTTAAAAAGAATAAATGAAGAATTTATAGAACTCACTCCAGAAAAAAAGAAGCAGTTAGAACGAACCTTATCTTCCAAAGACAGATTTTTAGTTAAAGCTCTTTATCATAAAGAAATCTGCTTAGAAAAAGAGCCGACTAAGGAACAGGTATACTTCTCTCCGGCCGCATGGGAAGAAATTGAAGCATATAATGCTCATCTGGACAATATCGCCGGATATGGCCGCTCCCTCAGCAAACTTTTCAGCGAAGGAGACACCCGCATCATGCTTTACTGCTTAGCAGAAAATCTTCCCTTACAGGTGGACTATACCGAGAGCACCCCTCTTTCTCGAGTGCCTACCCTTATCTCATCCGAGGATTGGCTTATCCACCAGTATCAATTAGCAAAATATAATTCAGAAAATAAAAAGGAGTGCCGTTTCCGCTTAAGACCATTTGATTTTTCTCCGTTAATTGAATCCGGAAAAGAATTTCATCAGGACGGGAAAAAAGCCAAAGTGACTTTAGTCAATCGCTATTCGCCAGAGAGACACCACATCGGCCAGCGATTCGGAGAAGTGGTGGCTGCTTTGCCTGAGTTTCGTACTGACAAAGACAGCCATTGGCTTATCACCTCCCGCATCGATTACAAAGACATCAACGGCCTCCTCTGGAAAATATACCAGTTAAACCGAAAGGGAGGCATTGATTTGGCCGTAGAGTTAAGAGAGTAGTTCTCTGATTGCATAGAAATCCTAAGAAACTTTTTAAATCACCTTTAAAGCAGAAAGAATATTGCTCCGGTGGTCTAGCTCGGCCAAGGACACAGCCCTTTCAAAGATAAGAACTAGAGAAAGGCTGTAACCCGGGTTCAAATCCCGGCCGGAGTATTGAACAAAGTGAGATAATCCGGCAGGGTTCCGGAACTTCAGAACTTGCGTTCTGAGAGTGCTCGGAAATGTTTCATTTCCGACACAGCAGTGACGATACCCCAAGCGAACGAAGTGAGTGGGGTTCCGGAACGAAGTGACGATACCCGGCCGGAGTATTAATTAAATCCCAAATTTCCAGCTAAGATAAGCACTATGTACTTCTTCCTTCTGTGCAAGAAAATATAATCGTGTTAGTTCTTCATCACTTAGTGGAACTTTTTTAGCTGATTCAAACCTGCTATCGGATTTAAAGCGTCTGTTCTGATATACATACAATTGACCATTGACTACCTTAATTGGTGCATCATTTGGAATCGGCTCTTCATTTTTCTGTCTTAAATCACTGGCTAATTTGTTTAATACTTCCTCTAAACTGTTAAAACTGCTGGCTTCAGCCAAGACTTTATCATTTTTAAATAAAGTAACATATTTTTTGTTATTTTGCGGATAAATCCCTACAGATAACAGATATCCAACATTTGTTTTTAAGTTCATTTTTTCCCCAGCTCCGCTATCACCAACTAAAAAGAGTAGTGCCTTACGCCCCGACCATCGCGTCAGTCAGTTTCTTCCTCGTCTTGATTTCCTGCACCACTCGGGTTTGCAGTTCGAAAGGCAGCTTTTCGAAGCTTTGGTCGACCAGTGAAGAAACTCCTCGGCCTTCTGTTGCGCTTCTTAATTCAGAACTCCACCCCAGCATATTCATTACCGGCATCTTTGCTTTGATAGCCACCTGATGCTCTTCTTGTATCAAATCAAGCAATTGACCTCTCATGCTGGTCACTAATTTAGTCAATGTTCCAGTATATTCTGAAGGAGCTTCAATTAACATTACCTGCAACGGTTCGTATAAGACTGCTCCACCAGTCATCATTGCCCCCCGAATACCTTCACGGATAGCGGGATAGACCTGAGCCGGACCTCGATGGATTGCATCTTCATGCAGTTTCATATCTACCAGATTAACTTTTACTTTGATGCAGGGTTCTCTTACTAAAGGACCATGGCGCATTACTTCTTCAAACATGTCCAAGATTAATTCTATCACTTCGTGCATATAGACTTGGCCTTTAGTTTTATCCAAAAACAGATTGCCTTGATAGATATCCTTCACTTGATCTGCTTCTTTAGAATCCATTCCTACTGCCATCAAGGATTCTCTTAATTCCAAATTTTTCTTTTTTGTTTTACCTTCTTGGATTTTTCCTTCTTTGATAGCGGTAGAAATCTCTTCAGAAAGCGGCTCCACAGTAAAATAAAATTTGTTATGCTTATTGGGAGTCTTTCCTTCTACCTCTTGAGAAAGTTTGGTAAGTGTTTCTCTAAAGACTACAATCGGCTGAGAAGTTTCTACCTCTACTCCTTTTTCGGTCTTAATTCTATTTTCAATGATTTCCAGATGAAGTTCTCCCATTCCGGACATTAAATTTTCCCCGGTTTCTTCATTTATTTCAATTTTAATAGAAGGATCTTCTCGTCCTACTTTTCGCAGTACTTCAATCAGCTTAGGCAGATCCATCTGCTTCTTCGGCTTGATGGCTTTAGTGATAACCGGCTCAAAGATATGTTTTAACTCTTCAAAGGCCTCTTCCGGCTCGACAGTTACAGTCTCTCCGGCATTGCCTACCACTCCGGAAATAGCTAAAATGTTTCCTGCCGGCAGACTGTCTACTAATTCTGGCTTGATTCCGTGATAAATGTAAACGTTTTGGATTCTTTGTCTTACTTTGGCATTATTCAGATAAACTTCCATTCCGCTGCGGATTGTGCCAGAAAACAAACGTCCGGCAGAGATATCTTTTCCGCTGCGCGGGTCAACTACAATTCTGGTGATGACAAAAGCTAATTTTCCGTCAGGATTAGTAGTCAATAAATCTTTGCCGAATTCGCTTTCCATATCTCCGTGCCAGATGCGGGGGATGCGATATTTTTGGGCATCGACAGGATCAGGATGATGTTTGATGACCATATCTAACATTACTTCATAGAGCGGAGCATTTTCCCAGACCCATTTCTTTCTCTCTTCTTCTTCCAGTTCATAAATATGAAGAATATCCTTGAATCCAATACCTTTTTTCTGCATAAAAGAAAGAGACAATGCCCAGTTCTCTCTTGCAGAGCCAAACGCCACGCTTCCGTCTTGGATGCTTACTTTCCATTTCTCTGCAAACTGCGGCTCGGCAATTCGTTCTATCAATTTATTAAAATCCATGATTAACTTGATGAATCTTTCTTGAATCTTTTCAGGAGATAGTTTTAACTCTTTCACTAAACGGTCTACTTTATTGATAAAAAGAACTGGTTTGACTCTCTCTCGAAGAGCCTGCTTGACTACCGTCTTCCCTCTACTGCGCAGATAAGGACAACTGTTCCGTCTACTGCTCTCATTGCTCGAGTGACATTGCCTCCAAAATCAACGTGCCCAGGAGTATCAATCAGATTAATGAGGTATTCTTCACCATGGTAAATGTGAACCATAGAAACATTGGCTGCATCCACCGTCATCAGTCTTTCCTGCTCATCCAAGTGCTGCCAAGTAGCCATACCTTCTTCCAAATCTCCTGCGGACTTAGAGGACATCAAACCGGCTGCAGCTAGCAAATTATCTGTTAAAGCAGTCTTTCCATGATGAATATGGGCAGAGGTGCAGATATTCCTGATGAACTTGGGATTCTTGGTGATTCTGGCCACCTTCTCAATCATTGTTCCAGCTGATGCCATTTTTCTTTATTTTTTTACGTGTTTTATAAAGGTTTTTTAGTTTTTATGGGACAACACCAAAAAAGATTTAAAATAGTTCCTTTCTTTAGAATAAATGAAAACCTTTCTCCCCATCTCCAGTATCCTTTCTCCGGAATATGAACATCAGGAAATCTCTCTCCGCGGCTGGATTTACCGGGAAAGAGGCAGTGGCAATGTCAAGTTTGTCGTCTTACGCGATTCTACAGAGATCATCCAATGCGTGATTGATAAAGAAGCAGTAGGGGAGGAAAACTTCAAGACTGCTGACAAGCTGCATCTAGAAGCTTCTCTTGAACTCACCGGCATCATCAAAAAAGAGCCGAGAGCTCCTACTGGCTACGAACTGCATGTCAAAAACTTTCAGGTCATCGGTCCCTGCGATAATTTTCCCATTGCCAAAGATTTCTCTCCAGAATTTTTGCTGGACAATCGCCATCTCTGGCTAAGAAGCAGAAAGATGACTGCTGTTCTCAAAATCCGCCATACTGTCTTTGGAGCCATTCATGATTATTTCCGCGAACAAGGATTTTATGAATATCAATCTCCTATCTTCCAGCCAGCTGCTGCTGAAGGCGGCTCTACTCTATTCGAAGTTAATTATTTTGGCAAGCCGCTGTATCTCGCTCAAACTTGGCAGCTTTACGCTGAGCCGGCTATTTTCTCATTAGAAAAAATTTATACTATTGCTCCTTCTTTCCGAGCAGAGAAATCAAAGACCTCTCGCCATCTTACGGAATACTGGCATGCAGAGATGGAAATGGCGTGGTGTCATTTTACTGATATACAGATACATGGAGAAGCCCTGCTAAAAGATATAATCAAAACCGTTTTGGAAAAAAATGCAAAAGAGTTAGAATTGCTTAAACGCGATATTTCTAAACTCCGACCTGCAGCCACTAAATCCTTCCCCCGCATCACTTACGATGAAGCTTTAAAACTGCTTAAAGAAAAAAACGGCATAGAATTGCCTTGGGGGGAAGATCTACGTACTGTTGAAGAAGACGAACTGATGAAACATTTTGACACCCCGGTTATCGTTACACATTATCCCAAGAAAGTTAAAGCTTTCTACATGAAAGAGGATGAAAAAAACTCAGAAGTCGTTCTGGGCTGCGATTTTCTCGCTCCGGAAGGTTATGGAGAAATTATTGGCGGCTCCCAGCGGGAAGAAGTCTTGGAAAAGGTGGAACAGCGCCTACGAGAACAAGGTGAGGATCCAGCTAAATATCAATTCTATCTAGATACCCGCCGTTACGGCTCAGTTCCTCATGGAGGATTCGGCATGGGGGTAGAAAGAGTTATTTCCTGGCTCTGCGGCTTAGACAACATCAAAGATGCCATTCCCTTTCCCCGGACTATGGTCAGGTTTACTCCATAAACCTTAAACACCTTCCTCTGCAAGAAGAGAACAATCTTTTTAAATAACCCCCCTTTCTTCAAAAAACATGGAAGGAAACATTGTTAATTTCCGCCGGGGAAAAAGGACTGTCCATCATTACCAGATGATTATTCGCATCAATGGCGTTTCTAACAAAGAAAAAGCTCAGGCCGCCGTAGGAAAAACAATAGTCTGGACCAGCCCGGCCGGCAAGGAACTGAAAGGCAAGATTTCTGCCCCCCACGGAAGGAACGGCCAGGTACGGGCCATCTTCGAGACCGGTATGCCCGGACAGGCCATCGGCAGCAAAGTCAAAGTTATCTAATCGGAGAAAGTTTCTTCAAACAAGTTCTTTTTCAAGGAACTCCTCTAGCGGGAAAATATTTTCTTTTTTCAATGATTTGGTAATCAACCGCAAGATAAATTCCTGATGCTTTTGACTGAATTTTTTTAGTCCTTCCTCTTCCCGAAGGGGAATCTCATTGCTGGAAGTTACGTTTATCGCAGTTTTTCCTGCTACAAAATCTACTTCCGACTCGCCATCTCCCCAATAACTTATTTCGCTATACTGCTCAACAAGTTTTATCAGTACCGCATTTTCAAACATCTGCCCCACGTTTTTGGAATATCTTACTTGAATGGCGTTTATTAAGCCTAAATCCAAGCAATAAAATTTAGGCAATTTGGCGATGTCATGCCTCACTTTGAGGGAATAGGAAAAAAAAGTTACTTCAAACAGCAAGTACGCATCTAGCATATAACTAATGTAAGTTTGTAAGGTATCTTTAGCCAAACCAAACATTTTTGACAGTTTATTTATACTTACTTTTGAGCCTGAAGCGGCAACTAAATATCTCGCCAATTCCATCACTTGCTTGGTATTTCTTATAGCGTACCGATCGATAATATCTTTATGAATAATATCTTCAAAATACTGTTGTAAAAGAAAAGTTTTCTTCTCCTCTGATTTTTCCAAGACTACTTCGGGGAATCCTCCATAATGGAAATATTCTTCGGTATTTCCAGAAGGAGAAAAAAGAAGAAATTCGCTGAAAGAAAGCGGCAGGACTGTGAACGATAGATTTCTTCCAGTTAGAAGAGTGGATAATTCTTTTGAGAGCAACGATGCTGAAGAGCCGGAAAGAATAAATTTGATATTTTCTCCGAGATCGTATTTTGTCCTGATCCATTTTTCCCAGGAAGAAATCTTTTGGATTTCATCTATAAAAAAATAGACTTTTCCCTTATTCTTTGCATACTGCTGGTAAGTATCCAACACCTCATCAAATAGTTCCAGCGTGAGATTATCCGCAAAGCCATAGTCTTCAAGATTTAGGTAAAGGATTTGTTTTTTATCCTTTCCAGCGTTAAGCAATTCTTCCATCAATTGCCTAAGGAGGGTGGATTTGCCGCTGCGCCTTATGCCCTTCAAAACTAATACCTCTTTTCTTTCCATAAAAGGCATGATTTTTTTGATGTATTTTTCCCTCTTAACACCCGAGGATATTTTCCTCTCCCAAAGATTCCATTTTTGCAGTATTTCGATTATCCCTTTCATACCATGTAACCATTTCCTGTCTATTTATAAAGGTTTCCAATATGTTGGAAACCATATCAAAAAGCAGATTGGGCCATCTTCGAGACCGGTATGCCCGGACAGGCCATCGGCAGCAAAGTCAAAGTTATCTAATAATTTTCTTTAGAAAGCTAAAACCTTATATACTCCTTCTTATTTATTTCGAAGATAAAAGAGAGTGTAACCTATGGCCGAAGGACAAAGTGGAAGCGCTGTTAAATGGGTAGTTATTCTTATAATCTTGGCCTTTATCGGAGTAGCTGCTTTCATGGGTTTAAAAGGTGGGGGCTGGATGCGAGGAATTGATTTTTCCAAATTTACTTCCCCTACTTTTTTTCTGAATATTTTTTTAATCGGCGGATTTATGATTTTGGTGGGATATTTTACTCCCCCATTTAAAGATGCTTTAAATCCCAAACAAGGTAAAACAGGAACTGCTGCGTATATACTAATCCTTCTATTTATAGTGATTGGGGGGTACATCTCGTTTCAATTAGGGGATCTAAAAGTCTACCAGCATGAACTTATTAAATGGCTTTTTCCATTTCAAAACGATCAATTCAACTTCAAGCCTTTAGCTAATGTCGGAATTTTCTGGTTTTTGATGGCGTTTATTCTTCCCATTCTTCCGTTGGGAAATATTGGAAAAAAAATTGGACAATTCTTTCAAAAAAATGATGGAACCGCCAACACTCCTGGTTATGTCTTAGCTGTAGTTATAGCCCTAATTTTGGCCTACAATCTGGTCGAATTTGATGCTAGCAAAAATATTGTTAACGCTCCAGGTATTTGGGAACATTCTACGTTTACTGATGCGGAAAAGTTCCTCTTCGGAGAAAGGGCGCCTGATGCCGGTCTTTTCGGAGAGCATACCGGAACATATTCTTCTAAAGGAAAGCTCAAGTATGGCATTCTAAAGATAGAAGTTGATTCTGTAGGCAAAAAAGTTTATCCTTTGCCTGCAGGGATTATTGTGTTTATTTTGCTCCTTGCAGCCACGAGTTTAAGTGCAAGAATTCAACAAGGTTTGGGAGGCTTAGGCAACTTTAGACATTGGATCTTCGGATTTATTGCTGTTTTTGCTGCTAATAATGGAGTCTCCTTAAACGCAATATTATATGTGACTTATGTCGGAATAGTCTTTGCCGTTTATATGCCTCTCTCCGCGATACCTTTCTTCAACCAAGATGGGAGGAGGATTTGGGCCTTAGCCGCAGCAGTGATGGCAGCAGATTATTCTGCCCAGATTCTTGTCTCATTTGGTTTCTTTACTTCTCCGCCCCCCTTTATTCCCGGAGAAAGCCCAGTAACTAAACTCATTTGGTTGGTAGTGGGAGTATCCTTGTTTATCTTTTTAAGATCTATAGGGAGCGGTGCTATCCGAAGCATTGCTTCTATTTACCGATGTAGTGCTTGCAATCGAAGATGCGAAGAAACACCTCCTGGTTCAGAAGATTACGTGTGTCCCCATTGCGGACCAACTCCTCCAACTTGTGAATCTGTAGGGGGATTAAGTGATGTAGGTTGCATGATAGGGATGGCGTTAGGAAGAAAACTTAAAGATAGTATCAACAATTGGAATGCCAGCCGGGAAGCTAAAAGAAGATTGATATTAGATATTGAAAATGAATTAAATTTGCCAACGCCAGACATTCCCGCTCTTACCGCTAATCTTGCTCAAGCAGTGGAAAACGGCTATTTTAATAAAGCTGGAGATATTCTAGCTAGGATAAACCGGCTGACCAATGATGCAGATAAACTGAGTGTTTTACAAACAATTGTGGACGAGGAAAATGCTCGTACTACCAAAAAATTTGCTCCGGCAGAATTCACACTTTTGACTAATGAGTTAACTAGACTAACAACGCCACCCCCAACACCTTAAGGAGGAAAAATGAACCGCGAAAAAATTAAAGGATTGGTAAATGAGTATATTCGATTAAGCCAAACAGATGTACAAACAGCCAGGAACATTTTAGGCGAAGAAAACTTTAAAAAGGTACTTAGCCGTCTTCCCTTGGAAAAAAGAAGAGTCTTACAAAAATGATTGATCTGCAACAAGCCAGTTATCTTGAACAGGAAGAGCGTTACTTAAAACAGCTCCTGCAAGGTTTAACAAAAGACCCTGGTGCGTGGGTAACTACTATCAACCAAAATCAAGGAAGAATCAAGGAGATACTCACCCATGGAAAACCTCTCCTCCGTCGATGGGTAGTGGAAAAATCTTTAGCTCGTTTACATTTAGAAGAATTACAGCTTCAGGCTCAAAAAAGCAGCCGCTTAAACAAATTTTTACTTGCAGTGGAAGCGGCTTCAGACACCCTGTCTCTCTTATCCGTTATCCACTTATTTAAAGATGCTCTACTTGATCCTTCGTCTGCAGAGGAAATAGAAAAATTGATTCTTCCTCTTCTCCGTTATCCTGATGAAATAAAACTTTTGAAGGAACTGGAAGTCCAGTTACTCTCTTTGGAAAAAGAATGGGAGAACAAAAACACGTTTAGAGATCCGTTAAAAGAAACTAAAGGATTGTATCATCGCATGCAAGATGAATTAATCTCCCAATTAAAAAAAGATTTCGGCGATTTGGAAACCGCAGAATTCTTAAAAAGTAATTTGCAAAGAGATGAATTCCGATTGCCTTTTCCCCGTCCGGGAATACTCCGACAATTAGTGGAAAGAACTCTTGCTGCTTTGCAGCTGCCGGAAAATCTTTCAAGAAAATTGACTGTGATTAAGCCTGCTCTTGTTAATTATATTCACGCAGAACAAGAAAAAATAAACCACAAGATGGAAAAGGAGATTGATAAACTCACAGGATACATCCAAGAACGTCTTGGAGAAATAGCCCAAAGCAATGCTGCTCTGGCAGATGATATTGACACTCGGTTCAACATCTTGGATGAATTTGTCCGTTTTCTTGATATTAATGCAGAGGAACTCCTTTCCAGTCAAGGAGTACTATTCAGTTTAGAGCGAGAAAGAGATGAATCCCGCTTGAACACCGTAGTATCGGCTTATCTTGCTAAACAAAAAGAACTTTCCAGCGCATCAGAGAAAAGTCTTTCCCGTATCAAAACATTAAATGGAGTGGCTTTAAATCGTGAAGCCATTGCTGAAGATGCGTTAGCCAGTGCTTTAAAATGAAGATAAAAAAAGGATTTATGAAAAAGAGGATGATGGTGTTAATTTCATTACTATTCATTCTCTTCCTTTTTCCTATGGTTTCAGCCCAAGGATTCTTAGACAATCTTCGTTACGGTACTACTGGTTTAGGTCTTTATGATACAAATAAAACATTGATTGACTTTCTATTTTTCTTTACCCTATTCTTGTCTATCAATTGGATTTCTCTTAAGAGAGTATACGGAAAAGATAGTAAAGAACGCGGCCCTCTCTTAGGGATTGCCATTGTTGTTTCTTTAGCTCTTGCCATTGGCGCTTTAAAGGCCGGCCTCAGCCCCTCATTTCTTATTCCCTTTATGCAGTATATCTTCTTTTTTATCGGTGTGGCTTTTGCTTATTTAATCATCGTCTGGCTGGGCAAAATAGAAAAATGGTGGGCTAAGCTTTTGGCATTTCTCTTCGCCTTCCTCTTAGTTTGGATTATTCTTAATATCGGCAGCTACCTTCTTGTCGGAGGAGGAGATTCAAATGCAGAAGTGGAAGGAGAAAGCTTCTGGGATCAAACTAAAGCTACGCTTAGCGAGATGTTGGATTCGTTATGGGCTATACCTGGAGAACTAATCGAAGAAGAGACAATACCAACAGAAGAACCGGCTGAAGAAACTCCTCCAGAAGAAGAAACCTCTGAAGGGGAAGTAACACCAGAAGAAGACGCAACTGAAGAGACTCCTCCCGAAGAAGTTCCAGAAGACACACCAGAAGAGGAAACTCCTCCCACAGAACTAGAAACCATTCCTATTCCAATTGAACCTGAATCCACTCCTGCTCCAAAAACACCAACAGGAGAACCTGATGAAGAAACATCGGCTGGATGGTTCAGCAGATTAGATACTTGGATAAACAAGAACCCCTTTCTTGCGGGGGGAGGATTTATACTTCTTCTAATAGCTTCAATCATGGGGGGTGCAATTGGTATACCTAAAATATTTAAGTATAAAGAGGAACGGCATCCTGCTTTCTTATCTGAAGATTTAGAAAATTTAGAACGTGTTATGGACAATCCGGATGAATTAGAGTATATACAATCTGTAGAAGATTATCCCTGGAAATAAAAAATGGCAAAAAAAACCTCTGAGCTTAGAGCAGAAGAAGTGCTTAAACTGAGTAATCTAATCGGCAAGTCTAATACAAAATTAGATCGGATTATTGATTCTTACCAAACAGAAATCAAAGAAAGATTTGGTTCCGTAGACAAGTTTAAAGAGTTTATTCGACGTTATCCAAAATGGCATAAAGACATCACTCAATTTTTAAGAGTTTTGAAGCTAAGACTCCAAGCCAAAAAACAATCCGCGAAAACAAGTAACGCACACATAGAGAATCTTTCGATTGAACGCACCATTGGTGTAGTAGACTATCTACTTAAGGAATTTGAAGAGCATCGGTATAATAGGCTAAAAGACGCATTCGACAACATCCTCATTGAACTTAGACCTATTGTTCGGGGAACTGTAGAAGAAGAATCAGAAGACTATTCACAAGATGGTGAAAGAACGAAATTAGAACAACGAAAGGAAAATCTGAAAGGTCAGATACGAGTAGCTAAAAATGGAATTAATGCAATAAAAATGGGAAAAACGAAGTATTCCTTAAAAGAGTGTTCCGCAATAGAAGAAATAATAAAAAAGCAAGAAGATGAGATAAGAAGTATAAATCTTAGGTTAGGATTACATAAGGAGAACGGCATAATAATCTCTGGATCTGCTGAAGTATAAAAGACATCCTCTCCTCGAGATGAAGAAGCTCTTTATCAAGAAGCTGTAGCCATTGCTCGGCGTAGAAAATCTACTTCCGCTAATGGCTTCAACGTGATCTTAAAAAAATTATTGACAAAATAGTTTTATTGCATAAATAAACACAAATTATCTAAGTCTTAACGGAAAAGCTTAAAAACGTAGATTTATTCCTTTAGATATGGCCGATGAAGCTAAACCCGCTGCTAAAAAGAGTACTAATTGGGGGGTATTCTTCCTTAAGGTATTCTTAATCCTTCTCTTGATATATTTGATTCTCGTTCCCGGAGTAAACATTCTTTACAACTGGGGAGACACTGGAGGATTCCATCTTAGAGCAAAAGATTTCTCTCCCCTTACTACTTGGAAAAACATTCAATTGTCTATTAAATCCGTAGGAAACGAGATAGATTCTGTTTCCGAAGATGATGCAGAAACTATTCCAGAAGAAGATACTATTAAAGAAGGAACAGAGGACGAGTCCGCAGCTCCTCCTACAGATGAATCTGAAACATCACCAATTGAAGAAACAACTTCTGATTCCCTCACCTCTGCAAAAGATTATAAAAAGTGCGATAAAGATGAAGATTGCAAAGATGAAAATAAATTCTATTGCGAAAACAAACAATGTAAATCATATTGTGGCGAGGCGGCAAGCTGTTCGAAAGGGGAGAAATGCGATGACGATACTAATCGATGTGTTTCTACCAGTTGGATATCGGGGAATTGGTGGTGGATATTAGTTGGAATAGTTATAATCCTCGGAGGCATATTTGGTCTTAAAAAATGGCGAACTGGCCGCTCCGGAGGAGGAACTCCCTCTTCTCCTCCATCAGGTGCTCCTGCAGCCAGCAGTGCAGTCAGTGGAACACCATGAAAACTGAAGAACTAAAACAGGGAAAGAAAAACCTAGCTATTACCCGGCTGGCCCACCTCTCTCCAAAAAAAATTTCAGAATTATGCCGCGCATTTGAAACTGAAATTCATTCTGCAGGATACACTCCGGAAAAATACGCCAAACTGGTGATAGAATACAAAACCTGGTTGAACGAAGTAGAATCGTGGTTTAAGGCGCTGGAAAAAGATTTTTCTGCTAACAAAAAGATTCAAGACATAATACTAGTTTTAAGAGAAGAGATTGAAGATAAAAATGCTTCGCTTCACAAAATTTATGCAGATTACGCTATCTTAGGAAAATTAGTAGAAGATGCTAAAAAAGCTTCTCTTCCCGCTTCCTTACCAAAAAATGAAAGAACTGCTTAAAATAATTACGGGGATATTTGCAGAAGAAGACGCAGAGAAGAAGAAACAACTTATAATCTATCTTCAGCAGCTTCTTCTGGGAAAAATTTCTTCTATAAAAAAGGAAAAAGAAAGAAAAAGATATCTCGCATTATTAGACTTACTGAAAGAGGGGAAAATCAAACAGATGCAGGAGAAAATCCATTCATACTTGAAAAAAGATAAATCCCGGTTTCCTTGGTGGATATTCCTTATTATCCTGTTACTTCTCTTGATTACAGGATTTTTTCTCTTTAAATTAAAGATCTTCTAAGTAGTCCAAAAACTTCTGGTATTTTCCCAGCTCTACTTCGAAACCACCAATAAACTCTATAGTTTTATTTACTTCACCCAATATCGCATCGACATGCTGTCGAGCTCTGATTAGGGAGGAACTTTTTACTCTGGCATCTTTTGCTTCCGCTGCCTGGTCTACTTCTTTTTCCAAATCATCTAACCCTTGCTTTAACGCACCAGTATAACGTGATGCTTTTTGTATAAAAAAGTTCAAAGCTATCTCTATCAGTTTATCCATATCAGCTAACTGTGCTTTAAGCTTTTGCGGGAGATATCCCATCAACTCAGCGATATCTTTTTTAAGATCAACTTTGCTCAGGTATCTCTCAGTTCTCCCTAAGCTTCCCCGTACAATACTAATTGCCTCTCTTACGTCTTTTTCGCTCCGTTTAGGATTAGTTCCTAAATCAGATTTTAAAAGGATTAATTCATCATGTAATTTTTGCAGATATTTATACTCAGCCGCTGCCTGCCCAATCTCTTGTATCGCATCTTTCTTTAAATCTTTAATTTCTTTCATTTAGCCCACCTCGTTTAATTAATCATCAGTTAAACGATAAAATAAGTCGGATTATATAAAATTAACCCTTCGTTAACATTTATATATCATAAACGCCCATAAAATATTAAAAAATACTTTATTTGACCATGGACATCACTTTTTTCGATTACTATTTATTAGTAGAAAAACTTATAAATAAACAAATTTTCTTATTGATATGGATTTCCCCATTTTAGAAGAAATCGCTAAAGCGGGTCATTCTTATGCCCCCCCAATGGGCTACGGCTTAGTTAGCGGAGGAGCTGCGTATATAGCACTTTCTATCGCTCGAGGTCTTCGCCGGGGAACTAATCTTGTTCGACAGTTGCATTCTCAACCAAATATCGCTGTTGGCTTAGGTACAGGAGCAGTTACTGCCATTATCTTAGAAAATACTCAACCAGCGTTAGGAGGAACTTTAGATCACATTGCCCTGTATACAGGTATGGCCGTAGGAGGTGGCTTGGTCGGTGGTGCTCTCAATCCAGTTTATAATGCTCTTAGAACCGAAGATGGAATAACTGATGATTTCCGCCAGCACTTTAAGCGGGGCGCTCTCAGAGGAGCATTGGCTCTTCCTGCTTGTTTTGGAGTTTTAGATGTTTTATCTCATTATTTCTGATACCTCATCAAAAATCCACAAAAGTTTATATATTACCCTCATTTTGAACTTAAAAGCCCGTATTAGAGTTACCTAATCGAGCTGTCGGATGTAATCCAAGCTATGAATTTGGGGGTTACATACGGGCTTCAACTTCAGAAAAACATAACATTCATCAAAATCACCGATTAAATTAAAATTGAATTAAATAGTGAGAGTTAATGTATGTTTTTCTAGAGGTTAATAAAAAACGGTAATACACAAAATAATCGAAATAATACGCACTATAAAAAAATTAAAAAAAACAATCAAAATGAATATTAATGGAGGTTGGTTAAAATGGCAAAGATTAGCCCTGTGGCGGCTAAGTATATTGTTCATGCTACTATCAATATCGAAGGTGTGGTCGACAAGCCCGATGTCATCGGAGCAATTTTCGGCCAGACTGAAGGTCTGTTAGGAGCAGATTTAGAATTAAGAGAATTACAGCGTTCCGGCCGAATCGGCCGCATCGAAGTTGACACTAATACCATGGGTGGTAAGACCATGGGAGAAATTATTATTCCGTCTTCTTTAGATAGAACTGAAACCGCTATTGTGGCTGCTTCTTTAGAGATTATTCAAAGAATCGGTCCGTGCAATGCTAAAGTAGAGGTTACTCGGATGGAAGACATCCGAATAAGCAAACGCACCCAAGTGATTGAACGTGCTAAAGCCCTTCTACGAGGCTTGATGGATAGCGCCTTGCCCGATTCTCAGGAATTGGCTGATGAAGTTTCTCAGTCCGTAAGGGTAATGGAAATTATGGAATTTGGCCGAGAGCGGTTGCCTGCCGGTCCTGCAGTTGAAGAATCTGATGAAGTGATTGTAGTAGAAGGCCGAGCCGATGTTCTTAACCTGCTTAAGCATGGTATTAAGAACGCTATTGCTATCAACGGCACTTCTGTCCCCCAAACAATTAAGGATCTTAGCAAAAGAAAGACCTTAGTTGTTTTTGTTGATGGAGACCGAGGAGGAGATCTTATCATCAGAGAACTATTGGCCGTAGCCGATATTGATTTTGTCTGTAAAGCAGCTAATGGCACCGAGGTCGAAGAGATTACCAAGAAAGAGATCCACAAAGCTTTGCGCGGCAGAATCACTGCAGAGCAAGCAAAACTGGAACTGAATATCACTACCACAGATGAATCGCCTAGAATTAATGGTGAAGAGAGAAAGGTTTTCTCTTCTCCTGCTGCCCAGCCGTTTACCAAAAAGCCAGGGTTTACTATAGGTGGATTCACTCGCCAGGCCATGCCCACTATGCATAGCACTATTCAGAACAGCCCGGCTGCTGCTTCCGTAACCACCGCACCAGTTGCTTCTGCTAAAAAAGAGCCATTGCAGCTTAAAGACAAAGCCAAATTAAAATCCACCTTGGACAATTTATTTGGTACTCGTGGTGCCTGCTTATTGGACGACAAACTTAATGTCTTAGGCAAAGTGCCGCGCATGGAATTAGCTACCACTATCAAAACATTAGGCAACGTCAGTGGTATCGTTATTGACGGCACAGTGGATAAGGAATTGATCAAGATAGCAGAAACTTCCAATGTTTCTTATGTGGTCGGCTCAGATGTCCGCTCCAGAGAATCAACAAAAGTTACTATCTTGTCTGATGAGGATTTAGCCACAATTTAAGTTAGTGGCTAAACAATCTTTATAAATAAACTATGGTTCAGAACTAAAATGCCAGAAGGAAAACATAAATCCGGAACATATCGTAAAGCTTTTGTCAAGACACCGGGAGGAAAAACTGCAATGCACTACCGCCGGAAAAAACCGGCCAAAGCCCATTGTGCTTCCTGTGGAAAAGTTTTATCTGGTGTACCTCATGGCTTGTCTTATCAGATTCGTGCTTTGCCTAGAACTCAGCGCCGGCCGGAGCGGCCTTACGGAGGCGTGCTTTGCAGCCCCTGTATGAGAGCTAAATTTGTGGAGAAGATTCAAAATGCTTGAAATTGGACGATTATGCGTAAAGATCGCTGGCCGAGATGCTGGCAAAGAATGTGTCATTCTTGATCTCCAAGATAACAAGTTTGCTTTGGTAGATGGAGCAACTCGCAGAAAGAAAGTCAATCTTGCTCACTTAGAACCGTTAGACCGAGTGATTGAAATAGAAAAGAACGCTTCTCATGCCAAAGTGGCCGCCGCCTTTGAAGAACTCGGCTTGCCGGTTTGGAACACTACGCCAAAGCCCAAGACTAAAAGAACGGCTAAGAAAAGGAAAGCGGCAAATAAAAAGTAAGTATATTTTCTTCTTAATTTTATCAGTATTCTTTTAAATAACAAGAAAAATAAATCCTTACGGGCCAGTCATCCAATCCGGCTAAGATGCCGCCTTCGCAAGGCGGAAATTCGGGTTCAAATCCCGACTGGTCCATCAGGCATATACACACTAAAAACTTTATCATCTCTCTTCTCCACTAAACAAAACTATTTAAACGGCCGAAGAAACATCCACTCATGAGCTTCTCGGCCGTCGAAAGGTTGAACCGCCACCATAAGCTTTCTCGTCTTTCTGATGTTGTTCTTCTTAGCAGCCGCTCGGCCGAGCCTCATCAAAAACAACTGGAAGGGATGATCCAAAAGAGAGTATACAAAGAATTTCCTGAACCTAGTTCTGAGGAAGAAGAAATTTTAGCAGGTATCGCAGAAAAAAATCTGCACTTCTGCAGCCGCACCATTAAACAGCACAACAATCAGGAATTCTTTACCCAGATCAACGAAAATGTCCGGGAAAAAGATGTTCATCTTTTTCATAAATTTCAAGACCCAAATGTAGATCTAGTAGAGCTATTAGTCATTGGAGATAATCTTAAACGGGCAGGAGTAAAATCAACCACCCTTTATGTTCCATTCCTTCCATACATGCGCCAGGACAAAAAAGATGACGGCCGAGTCCCCATCACTGCCAGCGGCTTGTTTGATTGGCTCTTTGCCAGCATGGGTCAGCGCCTTAAAAGAATCGTCACTTTTGATTTGCATGCCCAGCAGGAACAAGGTTATTTTGACGGTCCATTGGACGAGCTCAGCGCCATTCCTGAATTCGCTGCTTATTACCGAGAAAAATTAAAAGATTCGTTTAAAGGAGAAGAGAAACAAGTGATTGTTTTTGCTGCTGATGCGGGAGGAGCCAAAAAAGCGAAAAAATTGGCTCGTTTATTAGACACCCAATATCAAGTTTTTGACAAAGACCGATTAGCCCACGGCCGAGCAGAGACCAAACAACTTCTTGGTTTAGACCTTTCTGAAAAAAAGGCTATTATTGTCGAGGATATGATTGATTCCGGCGGCTCTTTGGTGGGAGAATATGAAACCGGGAAAAATGGTCCGGTCCAGAATTTACAAGAACTAGGTGCCGAAGTTTACATCTGTGCCACCCATGCCATCTTAAGCAGGAAAAACAGCATCTCTGCAGAAGAACGATTCCGCCGAGCCGGAGTTCCCGTCTTATTCACTGATTCCATTCCCGAACGGCATGAAGGTTACTACCAAGAGAATAAAGATTGGATGAACATCTTTTCTTTAGATTACACTTTAGCCAAAGCTTTCTACTGCAACCAGGTAGGAGAATCTATCTCTGCCTTCCTTCGCAACCGGGAAGAACGGCTGAAAGTCAAAGATATGAATTTTATCCTACAGAACGGAGAGGGCGGCCAAGTGTATGTAGAATAAACTTTGAAAAAACTCATTCTTAAATCCCATTAATTTAATAAACCCCAATAATTACCTTCTGATTATGAATCTTATCACTAAGATTAACGTCAGTTTAGCTAGTATAATAGTTATCTTGCTTGTAAATCTACTCCTCCCGTTAAACTCAATCGCAGGAAAAGTCGTATACGCTTTGGATAGTTCAGAACCTAGCTGCATGTTCAATAATAAAAATATTTCTACTGAGATTCCACTGGATTACTGCTGTTCAGAAATCGAAAAACAGCTTGCTTGCAAAAAAGATAACTCTCAGTTCAGGTGTTACATCTCCGAAAGCTCCGGACAATATTATTTAGTCAACCGTCAGGCTTTCAACACCTGCAAAGAAGAGGGATACTATGCCAAAATCCAAGAATAAAATAAATAAAAAAATATTTTTTCAGTTTTTACTACTAGGAATTTTGTCTCTTCTCGTGATAGTCTTAACACTGCTCAACCTTCAGAAGAGCATGCCTTTACAGATTGATGCACCGAAAAATGTTGTTTATAACCAAACCACAAATACCCTTCAATTTGACTCTCTTACATTAAAACAAAAGATTGCCCAGATGGTTATTGTCTATGGCAATGAAGATAACAAAGAACTTCTTCAGAAAATGTTGATTGGCGGAGTGCATCTCGGAGCCAAACCATCAAAAGAAGCATTCCTTCAAAGCATTAAAACATTTCAAAAAGAATCAATTCTTCCATTGTTTATCACTCTAGATTTGGAAGGTGGCTGCAAAAATCCCTTTGAAAACTTCCAAAGTTTTCCTTCTGCAAAGGAGATTAAGACCGCAGAAGAAGCTTATGCGGTTGGCTATGATGAAGGTCTACTCCTCACAGAGATGGGCTTCACCCTCAATTTTGCACCAGTCGTCGATTTAGAGGATAGCATCTGGAACTGTCGAAGTTTTTCTGGCACACCGCTAGAAGCTTCAGAAAAAACCGCTTCATATATTCTCGGTTTACAAAGCAGCGGGATACTAGCCACTGCCAAACATTATCCCGGAAAGACACTCTCGTCAAGCGATCCTCACAAAACTTTAACCTATGCCGATATAACTCCCGATGACATAGCTATGTTTGAGAACAGTATCAAAAATAATGTTTCGGCTATCATGATCTCTCACATCATCGTCAAAGGTATCTTGAATTCAGAATCAAAGCCAGGAGTAGTCTCAGATAAACTGATAACTGATTTAAAAAACCAATTTACTGGTTTGATTATCAGCGATGAAGTAATGATGTTAGGACTAAAAGAGTATTATTCAAATAAAGACCAGATGTACATTGATCTTTTCAAAGCTGGAAATGACGTGGTGCTTAATTTCAACCAAGATCCGAAAGAGATTTACCATATGATTTCTGTAGTAGAAAAAGCCGTCAAAAAAGGAACTATTTCCGAAGATCTTATTGATGCCTCTGCAAAAAAAATTCTTCAGACTAAAGGAATAAATGTAGAATAATTCCTAACGATTAAATTTTTACTTTATATCCATTGGCATAAACAGTTATTTCTGCCCCCCCTAATTCCTGAGCAGAGGCTAGTTTGCTATCACTAAAAATACCATTCAGCCATTTCATCAACAGACCATATAAATCGTAAGTCTGCTCTTCTCCTTCCACTGAAACTGTCCAAGTGCTATCCTCGTTCATCTCACTGCAGACTTGTTTCCCTTTCAATTCTGCACAACCTAGACGTGTGACAAAATATTCTCCTTCCTCTAAAGCCGGATGTTTCTTTGTGCTGGACAAAGGACCAGATAAAATCGTGGGAGAAACCGTAAACAGTTTTCCTTCAAAATTATTGAAAATTTTCTCCTCGCCCATTTCTCCTGCCGGGTCAAGCATGATATTGAAATGATGAGATTTAGATTCCAAACTGGATACTTCTTCAAAAGGATAGTTATACGACAAGACTACGGAATCTAGCTTTGCTGTTTCTTCAGGCTGCAGAGTGATAAACCACCCATCTACTCCCAGTTCATGTTCTTTAGAGTAAAATTCTTTAGCTTCTTCCAAAGCTTTAACTTTTTCTTCAGGAGACAATTCTAAACGCGTTTCCATTTCCTGCAGTTTTTTATCCAATATTTCACCGCTTAAGGCCGGCTGCAAATAGATTACCTTCTCTTTCACTGGATACTGTTCTGTTTTACTTCCGTCAGCTGAAATAATCTCTACTGGCCGCACCGCCTTATCTGCTCGAGTATCCACATAAAGAGAGACTAAAGGATATGCTCCAGCGGATTGATCATTATCAAAATAAATCTGTGCCGGCAGCCTTGTTTTTACGGTTTCTTCGCCGATATTTTGTATAAAGATAGTAAGATCCATAACCGCTCCCGGTTCTCCCAGCTCGGCAATGTTAATTTCTTGTATAGCTAAATCTGGCGCAGCCAAGACCAAGTAGCTTAAACCGAACATCATCAAGACCAATAAAGATAGTTTTTTCATTTTGAATCAGTTAATCTAAAGTATATGTTCTAGTTTATAAGAGTTATGCTTTTTTATCTTCATCTAAAACGTTGAACGATTGTGCATGCCTTCTTAGAAGAGCGTTATTACGCACATCATCTAAAGTAAGTTCTCTCTTTACCACCCAATATTCCCCACTCGTTGAATCTCTTTGCATATATCCAAAATTGATTAACTCTCTTCTAAGCAAAGTATAATCTTCAAAATATTTTTTGAGTATTTCGTTTACTTCTTGTTCTAGATACTTACGACTATCTTTAAATTTTTCAATTAAATACAACAGAATAGCTTGTTTTTCAAAATCATTTTTCGGAAAATTGTGATGCTTAACAAATTTTTCAAAAAACTTTTTGGTATCAAATGGAAAGATTACTCGACTCATACGTTTCACCTACAACCCAAACAATTCCGCCAAATCCATCTCTAATGCACAGGCCGGCATCTCCAAACCCCAAGCCGCTAACACTTCTGGCTTGATTTCCCCCAGATAAGCCACTGGCCGTCCCTTGGCCATCACTCGGCCTACTCTGCCGGGGATGAAACTGCCGTGCTCTGTCTCTTCGATTGTATACTCCATCCCAATAACACTTAATAAATAATCCAGCACCTGCTTAATCTCGGTAAAATTAGCCGAAGCATTGCTGCAAACCACTGCCAGACGCAAAGTTTCTTTTGATTTCACTTCTGCTTTCTCATCAAACAAAGTAACCTGGCTTATCTCAAAAAGTTTATGGGGATATTCAGCACTTTGATTGTAGGTCAGCGCTTTCATCAATTCCGGCAGCAGCCAGCAGCGCAGCATATTGATGCTTCCTTCCACACTTTTTCCCAGCTGGATATGTTTGGCTTCTTTCACTTTCATCTTTTCAAACTGATCTTGCTTTGATGTTAACATCAAGGTAAATGCCTCCTGATATCCCAATCCTACCAGCAAACCTGCCAGCTCTTCTTTCAGCTTCACTGCAAGAGTAGTCTCTCCAGTTGATTCTACAGATTTCATTCGTAATTCAAAATCATTAAATCCATAACCTCTGGCTACATCATCTATCAAATCTACTTCATGCCAGATATCAGAACGCAAAGGAGGAACAATCACTTCTAATCTCTCTTTATTGAAAGATTTCACTTCATACATGCTCTTCTCAAGCAGCTTTTTAATTTTCTCTGCACTTAGTTCTAATCCCAGCAAACGATTGACTTTTTTCACTTCTAAACCCTGAACTTCTTCTTTGAACTCGGGAGAAACAATCGTCTTTGCCCCATACTTCATCTTTAAGGCAGACGCTTCCCCCCCCATGTCTATCAATGCTCCCACTAGAATACTCAAAGCCAGATTGATTGTTTTCAATTCAGTGCCTGTGCATTCCACGAAAACATCTTTTGTCGTCTCATCAATCTTTCCCAGCTCGTGAGAGTTGATGATTGGCGGCATACTTAATATCTGGCCAACCGCATCTTTAAACAGAGGAAATCGTTTCCAATTTTCAATCAGATGCTTATAAGTTCTTCCAGTTGGATGTCTCTCAAGAATCTGGCTGCCGCTCATTATTTGCTGGCCTTCTAAGGGCTTGAATCTTATTTTTCCTGGCTCTTCAGAAGTATAAGTAACTGGAAATTTAATTTTGTTTAAAGGATAAAGCCCCAATCCGCCTTTTCTCCTATTTCGCAAAAGAGTAGCTCCTAATTTTTCTTGTATTCTGATTACTTCTTTAATCCGCCCGTCATCAAACTTCAATCCTTTGACTACACAAGCAACAGCATACGACCATTCTTTAGCCGCCCCCGTCACATTAACTACCAATCCAGATTCTTTCAGTTTATACTTCTCATTCTTCATCCCGAAATATGCTCGGATTGCCCGGGCTAGACCGTAAGTAGAAAGCAGATCCGGCCGCTCGGCCGTGATATCCACTCGTAGCTCATCTCCGGTTATTGATTCCAGTTCATAACCCATCTCGAAAAGAGTTTCTTCTAATTCTTTCTCGTTAATCTTCTTTCCCAATAAACTGTTCAGCAAGGAATATTTTGTTTCAAGTATTACCATTGTTTATTATCCTCTTAGTCCGACTGATTTATGCTGCCTAAACCAGTTCAGGCTGCCTGTCGCCCCCAGCATATTGCGGATATCTTTCTGCTGATGCAGCATCATTGCCAACCTTTCTATCCCTAATCCCCAAGCAATCACCGGCACATTGATTCCATACGGCTCCAATGATTCTGGTCGGAAAATGCCGGAATTGATCAGCTCTACCCATTTTCCTAACTGCTCGTTATAACCTAATGCTTCCATTGACGGCTCAGTATAAGGATTATAAGTCGGCTTGAATTTTATCTTCTCGATGCCCATACGATGATAAAATTCTTTGATGTAACCCATCAGATCACGCAAAGTTAATCCTTCATCCATGATAAATCCCTCGCTTTGGTGGAATTCCGGCAGATGAGTGGCATCAATAGATTCATTGCGGAATATCCGGCCGATGTAAAAATATTTGGCCGGCGGTTTGATATTTTTTTCTCCGAAATAACGGAAAGTAGTGGCAGTTGTATGTGTTCTTAACAGCAGCTGCCTGGCCAAAGCCGGACTCCATTTGTATCCATATCCTTTAGAGCCGCATCTTCCTCCAAACTCATGCTCTTCCGCCACTTTCTTAGACAATTTTTCCGGCAATCTTCCTTCGTATGGCAAGTAAAATGTATCCTGGGCATCTCGCGCAGGATGATCCTGGGGAATCCACATCGAATCCATGCACCAGAAAGCTGTTTCCACCAGCGGCCCTTCCATCTCTTTGAAACCCATGTCCAGAAATATTCTTCTCACCTGATTGATACTCTCCTGCAGGGGATGTCTTCTTCCTCCGTAAATCTTAGGCACATTGATTTTCACATCATAATGACGGAACTCTTTTCCTTTCCACGCCTGCATCTTCAGCATTCCCGGAGTCAGAGAGCCGAGAGTATCCTTGTCTTCCATCTTCTGTTCAGTCAGCTGCTTACCGAAATCTGTAAGAATAATTTTTCTTTCAGTTACATCTTTGGTAGCTAAAACATTTTTTCTTTTCTTCAGCTCTTCATAAGCGTATTTATCTTCATGTATGATAGTGGCCATATCAATTGGAAAGTTCTTATGCAGGAATTTCTCTTCCAGCCAGAGTTTTTCTAATAAAGATTTACCGATAGATGTTAGCTTTGCTTTTAACGCTCCGTCTGTCTGGATTTCAATAGCCGCTTTCTTTTTCAGCAACCCAAGAGAAACTTGTGCTTCTTCATCTGTCAGCATAGCCACTCGTTTGATATCTGATAAAGCCACTCCTCCCTCAATGTTCTTCATTGCAAAAAGAAATCTTTTCTCTGGCAGGCCTTCTCGCAGGTATTTCTGGCCGTTGCCGTCCAATTCCACTAGAATCTTCTGCAGCTTTTCCAGCTTGATTGCTCCCCGGTTTTCCAGCCATTCCAAAGCCCGCATCACTTCCACTTCCTGCAGGCCGCTCAGCTTCACTGCTTCTGGAAAGGATTTGGCCGATTTAAGAATCAAAATGACTTTTCTCTCTAAAGGATGCAGCTGTTTTAAAGTCTTCTCTAGCTCTTTTTGCTCCATTGTCAAGGAAGAATAATAAGAAGTTTATAAGGCTTTTTATATTGGAAAAATAAAATAATAAAAAAACTTCTTTCCACTAAGAATTACTCAAACTGTGTCTAAATTGTAGGGCAAAATAAACCTAACCGATTTGTCCTTTTTTTGTTTAGATAGATTTATTATAACCCCTTCAACTACTTGGGCGTATGATTCAAGAAAAACATTAAGGCTCTTCTGATTTTCAAGCTTTAATTCTTCTTTAAACTTAACTTCCAGAGGAATACTCTTGCCGTCTTTCTCCAAAATAAAGTCTACTTCATTAAAATTTTTATCCTGCCAAAATCTAATCCCTTTATTGCCCCGCTTAAGCAGCTCTGATAAGATAAAACCTTCAAATAAAAATCCCGAATCATTTCGTAACCTCAATTCATTGAAATTATTTATAAAATAATTCCTCACCCCATTATCCAAGAAATAAATCTTTGGTATCTTCACTAATTCTTTGTTTTTATTGGTGTAAAATGGCCGGATTTCTTTAATCAGGTACGTTTCGAACAGAACTTCGAGGTATTTTTTTATCTCATTAAAACTCAGGGAAGTTATTTTAGAAATTTCTTCATATTTTATCTTTTGCCCGTTATTTATCGCTAAAAACTCAATTAATTTTTTAACTTCTAAAAGTTTATTGATATTAAGATATTCCACCAGATCTTTTTTTACGTATAAATCAAAAATACTCTCTAAAACCAATTTTTTTTCTTCAAGGCTATGTTTTAGGGCGACCTCAGGATAACCTCCAAAAATCATAAATTCTTCCATAAATCGCCGGTAGTCTTTTAGCGATTGATTTAGCTTATCTCCTTTCAATTTGGAAAGGTTCTTCAGATTGCTGGCTAGTTTGTCCTCATTTTTAAAAGTTAAAAATTCTTCAAAATCTAAGGGAAATATCTCGAGGATTATTTTTCTTCCGGCCAAAGATTCCTGAATTTGATTTTTTATGGCAAGGGAAGACGAGCCGGAGGCAAAGATTTTGACATTGGGCAGATTATCATACACATTCTTCATAATTTTTGAAACTGCAGAATACCTCTGGAATTCATCCAAGAACAAATAAAAAAATTCTGTTTGCTTTTCGCTATATCCGTTAATCTTCAGCAGATTTAAAAGACTCTCAAAAGTGCTTATCTTTTCATAATTGCTTAGGATGTCTAAATCCAAAAACAAGCATTTATTTTTAAGAGAGAGCTCCTCAGAAAGCATTTTCAGAAGGGTTGTTTTGCCTACCTGCCTCGCTCCGATTAGCAGGGAAATCTTTCTGTCTTTGGCTTGAGCTTCCAGTTTTTTCAATATTTTTCTCGTCAATGCCATATTCTAAAATTGCTCTTATTTTAATTTTAGATTAATCCAAAACTTATGTATACTAAATTATAGAATAACTACTATTTAAACCTTTCGGTGTTTTTGTGTAACAAAAGTCCGCCTGCCGTAGTCTTAAGCTTCCATCTCTTAACAATACTCGAATTATTCCCTCATTCATTTTAACTCCAAAAAGCCGTTTAGCACTATTCCATTAGTGATATTTATTAATACATTCTTGTCGGTCTTTTTGGGATTAAACAAATGTAGTTGGATGCTTCTTTTAAAAACTTTCTCAAAACCAGCTAGATCATCTAATCTAACGACTTCGTAATCATCCCGGTGCTCTACGGCAATGTCTATATCTGAGGTTGAGATGTCTTCCCCTTTTCTAAAGCTACCGAAGAGGATTATTGCCCGGGGATTCTGGTAATAGTCGTTTAGAAAATCTATCAGTCCGCTTTGATAAATCAGATTGAGATTATATACAATTTTACTCCTTAAGAACATCTGGCTCTTAAGATTAGCCCTGATTCTCCAGAGATTACTCAAAGTTTCAATGATGATAAGCTCTCTTTTTTCCAGAAAGCGCAGGAAGCCGCCGGCATTAGATTTTTTAACCCCGCTTAAGCGAGCAGCTTCAGACAAGCTAAACTCCTTATCCGGCATGATAAAGAAGATTTCTAAAATCCTTTGCAAACTAGACTCCATAAACAACGTACGGTTCCTTTTAATAACTATAAGTTCCTTCATATAACAATAGTTATAATAAAGAACTATATAAATCTTCCTATTGGAAATTCTTACGCCCCCGCATGAATCAGTTTACGGCTTCTATACAGAAACATTTTTATTGAAGCCGGCTTTTTCCCTCTTGGTGGGCCCGTAGCTCAGCTTGGTTTTGGGGTATCAACCCAACAAGAATAGAGCACCGGTCTTATACGGCCAGCATCGGTACAACCTAAGTCAGCCGGTGGTCGGGAGTTCAAAAAGCCAGGAAAAAATGATGGCTGGAAAGTCTCCCCGGGCCCACGTTTTTTATCATAAAAATCTGCCGCAGGTGTCCTACTCCGCACTAAAGTGAGGAGTTTGTTCGGACACCTGCTTTAACAAGCAGATTTTTAGGATGCTCAGAAATGCTCATCCTCGCATTAAAGCATCAGAAATTAAAAATTTCTGAGTGTGCTCAAAAACATAAGTTTTTGACATGCGAGGTTTTCGCAAGCATTTCTGACATAACAAAAGTGACCAAGTTCAGTTTAACAAGAAAAAAGATATATCTATTTCTTACTTTTAGCTGCACATACATCTACGGGACAGACTAATTGACAACCCGCAGGGAGATCATAGTTATGATCTTCGTCTGTTCCGCCAGTAGTTTTTGTAGTAGTCGGAATAATAGTTTTTGTAGTAGTCGGTGTAATAGTCTTAGGAGTTGTACTAATTTTAAGGGTCTTGCAGCCATCTGTTTCAAATTTACAGGTATTTGCACATGTTAAACTTCCTCCGCTAAATCCTTTAGTTGCGCAAGTTTGGCTACCCAAAGATGCACCATCACATTCTTCTTTTCCTTCAAGTTTGTTGTTTCCGCACGTAGCAGTGGGTGGTATGTACATGGTTATCTCCTTAGCAGAAACACAATCACAACCTGGGCTGTACAAACTAATAAGGTTGGATGCAGAATCTCCAAAAGTGAAT
>JAGVYL010000020.1:0-27221 GCA_018303285.1 Candidatus Woesearchaeota archaeon
GAATTTAACTTTTCTTCTAGATGCTGACGATAACATGGATTGCAAACAAGTTCTTGTGTATGAGCACTGTCTGGACAGTAAGCATCAATAAACTCTAACTGATGGTTTAACTGAGATTCTTTTTGTATTAAATATTGATTATATTGAGCATCGCAATGATATGGTTTTTTATCGCAGCATCGGCTTGTTAAAAGAAAGATGCTTGGCGGATAGTTGAGATAACAGGCCGCAGATTCAGAAGAAACTTCGCTTCTTTCTTTGATGGCTAGTTCTAAGAGAGTTAACTTTTTGGGAATGTCTTTTTCTTTTCGTTCTCTTCCTATTTGGATTTCCGTTTCATTTTTTCTGTAAACAGCCGGATTGATTTCTGTTCCTTTATAACGAAAAGTGGAGGAAGATGAAAAAGAACAGCTGCAGAACATTAAAATCAAAGGGAAAAACTTGGCCATCTTTTATTTTAAAACGGAAATGCTTTATAAAAATTTCCTAACTTGGCTTTAGATTTTTCATCATCTCTTGAGCCAAGTGAGAGTCCTCTCTTTTTATCGTTTCCCATCTCTGCTGGGCGAGGTAAATACTCTCTTTACAATCAGAAGAGCAGGGAAAATGAGAAATAAGCACCCAGTCTTTATTTCGTTGAATTGTATTAGTCCAAATATTATTCGGTTTCAACTCTAAATTTGTGTTGTTTTCGTTAAAACTCTGGCAGAAAAAATCCACGCAGCATCGAGGATATCCCAAGAGAAGACCTAACGGCAAATCTAAACCTCTTTCTTCGAAGAATTTGGCCTGTTGAGCGGTTTCTTTTGTTTTTGCGATATAGACAAAGAACATTCCTTCGGGATGATCTGTTTCTATGCGGATACCTTTGTTGGAATACCCATTTTTTTCTGTCAGTAAAATCTTAAAAGAGGATTTTTCTAAAGCGAGATGATTATTTTTGCAGAAATATTCCACTTCAGGCAATTCTTTATCGTAAAATCCATGACGGACAACTTGTTTCAATCCGTTCAGCAGATAAAAAATTTCTAGGCCTTTGGTACGAGAGCCGAAGGTTTTTGTCAGTTCTTCAATTTGGGACAAGAGTTAAGCCTCCGCGGATTAATTCTAGGTAGATTTCTAAAGCTTTTTTTCCTTTTTGTAAAAGGTTGAATACAAAATTATGAGCCAAATCATGCAAACCATTTCTAGCCGGCTGATCAAGAATTAACGAGGAGCTTAGTTCTCCAATATTATGCTCTTTTATTGCCTTCATCCAAGCGAAGGAAAATGCAAAGGCCTTGGCTTCTTCATCCCGTTTGTCCTTCAATGGCTTAGTGAGGATGTGGCCGAGCTCGTGGCCGACGGTGAGAAGAACTTTATCTAATTCATCGTTAAGGATGAAAATATCAGAAACTGCGTTTATCTCTTTGCGATTGATGGATAATCCCACTACACCTACCGGAGCGAGTTTGCGAAATTCCTTTTCTGAGAGAACAGTTATAGTGAAATCTTCTGGTAACTGAAAGTCCATCACTTTTTGGAAAGTCTCTTCTACTAACAAACGGATTTCTGCTGCTTGACCAATAAATGGTTGATTGGTACGTTGAGGAAGAAGAAAATCAGAGGGAATAAAAGTATATTCTTTGTTGATATGATGCTGGATAAAGTCAGCGATTTCCGAGGTTTTTCTTTTTTCGTAAGAAAGAAACGATGTAAAGGAAGAATAAGCAGTCTGAGAATACGCTGGCGAGGAAGCGAAAGAATACTGGCTTGGCGGATGCTGATAGATTGTCCGTTCCAGGCCGCCATATTGAGCTGGCGAGGAAGAATATCCGGAGTGAGAATGGTACATTTTTATTTTAAAAGGACGTTTTTAATTAAATCTTGCGTTGCTTTTTTAAAATACGCTTATCTTAAAAGAAAGATGATTGCTATCGGGATTGAAAGCACGGCCCATACCTTTGGTGTGGGAGCAGTGGATGAGAAAGGAAACGTCTTGGCCAATGAAACAGACAGTTATAAGACAGAAAGCGGAGGGATGCTTCTTGATCAAGTGGCCAAGCACCATGAAGCTGTAGTTGATGGAATGATCGAAAAAGTTTTGGAAATAGTTGGAACGGAGAATATAGGAATTGTTGCTTATTCTGCGGGTCCAGGGTTGACTCCGGCTCTTTTTGTCGGGTTTAAAAAAGCTAAAGAACTAGCGGCAAGATTAGGGAAGCCTCTTGTTGGAATAAACCATTGTGCGGCTCATCTAAGCATTGGAGAAATTACCACAGGAACTAAAAATCCTGTTTTTTTGTATGTTTCTGGCGTCAATACTCAAGTGATTTCTTACGAGGGCGGTAAATTTAGGATCTTAGGAGAAACACTTGACGTTGGTTTGGGCAATGCATTAGATAAGTTCGGAAGAGATATTGGTCTAGGATTTCCTGCAGGAGCAAAGATTGAAGAGATGGCTCGAAGGGGAAAATACATTGTCCTGCCATATACAGTTAAAGGAATGGATGTCAGTTTCTCTGGAATCTTGACAAAAATCCAGAATCTGTATAAGAAAGGAGCTTCTCCAGAAGATTTATGCTTCTCTTTTCAAGAAACTGCATTTGCCATGATGGCCGAAGTAGCGGAAAGAGCCATGGCTCATGTGGATAAACAAGAATTATTGTTAGTTGGGGGGGTGGCGGCTAATAAAAAATTCTGCGAGATGCTGCAGATCATGTGCGAAGAAAGAGGAGCTAAATTCTTCAAATGCCCGATGCAGTATTGCGGAGACCAAGGAGCGATGATTGCTTGGGAAGGCCTGATACGATTCAAAGAGAAAAGATTTATTACAGAAATTAATCCGTATTGGAGAGTGGATGAAGTATAATTAACCAATCAATTGCTGAAGAAGTTTCTTTCCAATGTCTTCTAATTCTACGCAACCATACCCTTTTACTAGTCGTTTCATCTTCCATCTTTCAAAGATATCTGATAATTCGTCCATGCCACCGACAGAAATAGAACCTTTATCCTGCGGCCATAACGGCCAAGTATCTCTCGGAGAATAATCTTTAAACTTCAAAAGTTTACGAATTCTTAGTTGATATTCATCAGGGCTTAAATTAACCGGGAACACTCTTTGAACCGATGTGCTTTTAGGACAATAATCTGCCGGAGGATTAAGGAGAATAGCTCGAGTCTCTGCGTATTGTAAATCCGGATGCGGCCGAACGGTTATTTTTGTTCCCATATTCAACTGAGTTTCATGATAAATGCTGGCTAAATATACTTTAACCCCATCAGCTTTAACATAAGATATCATATCTCTTGCTTCTGGAGAACTACATTTTACACGTTCCGTAATAACTAACTCTTCTAATCGATAGTTTTTATCTAAGCGTATACTCATGTCAGAAAACCCTTTCTCTAAGAAGAACCGATGAAGATTATTTGCATCGTCGGTGATGTCTACCTTTCCGTTGCTTAAGAGATAAAACCTCATTTTTGTTTAAAACTACTTTATAGTTATAAATGTTTTGGTTGCGGGGAGATGAATACTTTCTGATTGATTATTTCAAATAGATATTACGGCCATGCCTTTTGCTGAATATAAAGTCGTCCTCTGTTGTCGTCTTGCCGTCTTCCACGTATTCCAGCATCTCGGCCGCCTTGGAACTCAGTTCATCGGCATAGTAAAGGACAATGGCCTCGGGAAACATCGGTTCTTTAGGAGAGCCGTATTCTTGATGGCCGTGGTGGCTGACAATAAGATGAAGAAGCTTGTTTTTCATCTCTTCCGGTAAACTTGACTCTGCCAGTTTCTGCGAAAGATAGATAGTACTGAAAACTAAATGGCCGACCAACTGGCCTTTAACTGTTCCTTTGATGCGGGAAGTCATCTCTAATTCTTCCAGCTTGCCGATGTCGTGGAGCAGGGCTCCGGCCAAAAGCAAGTCTTTATTCAACGCAGGATATAACTGGCAGGCTGTTTGACAGAAGTGAACAACCTCTAAAGAATGCTGCAACAGACCGCCCATCCAGTTATGGTGAATCTCAATCGCTCCCGGATGCTGTTTGAACTTTTTTTATTTCCGAATCGACAATCTGAGCAATGACTTGTTGTAATTCTTCATACATTTGAGTGATATCCTTTTTAGCCGGCTTGATGAAATCCTGCTGAATATATTGGCCGTCCTGCAAGACTTCTACCAGCATCGGCTCATTTGTAGCTAATTGAAGTTTATTGTTATAAACAGAAACTTTGCCTTGGACACGAATAACATTATCGGATTTTATCGACTCATAAAGAGTTCGTACTTTATTCTCGTCATTGCCACCCCAATATTTGTACTCTAAAGTTTTGCCGGAATTGTCAGTGATTAAAATTTCAAAACAAAAACCTTTAACGTACGGCTGAAATCCTTTTTTTATCTTGACCGCGAAGATGTCGTCGATGACATCGCCTTCAGCTAAAGCAGAGATTGATTTTTTCTTGATGTAGATTTCCATTTTAAGAAGAATCAACTTTATCTTTTAAAGGAAATGCAGCGTAATGACCGCGAAGAAATCTATCTAAAGTATTCCAATTTTCTCCCACCACTATCGGCTGCAAAGCAATTAGTTCTTCTCGATAACCAACTTCTGAGGGAATATCCTGCATTAAAAAGATGGGTATGCTTTTATCAAAGGCCTTGCCCATTTCTAAAAGAACATTTCCTCCGATATAACCGACTATCCCATTTTTGTTGTAGTTAGCTACATAGATAGCATGGGACTCATCAATTTTTTTAAGATGATTTCGAATAAGGCCGTATTGAATTTTTGCCAACGCGTCTTCTTCTAAATGATGATAATCAATCATGCTTGGCAGAAGAATTTCGTGGCCTCTTTCTTCCAGTTCTTTTTTTATGCCGTGCAGATTATCAAAAAAGGCCGCACCGGAGCAGAGTGTGATTCTCATTAAAAAAAGAGAATAAGCCTATCTTTATAACTATTTGTTTACTGGGCAAGATGCATTTGGAGAAGACATATCACCTTAAGGTCATAAAAATGCATGGAAGCGTTTCACCCCGCTCTAAGTGGCGGGGCTATTTTTTTATTGCATGAATGATTACTCTTCTTGCTAACCACTAAATAATAGTAAAGTTTATAAATACCTAAAACTCCTGCCAAATATGGTTGATTTTAGGGATATGCTCATGGTTGGACTTTTAGCTAGTACTACAACAGGTTTTTATCTGGCTTTTCTTTCAAATGACCGATGGAAAAGCTACTCCGATCAACTGGAAGAACGTTTAAAAAAATATGAAACTTCTGTACTAATTACTTCTGAGACTTTACCGGATTATGAATTCCATCCACGTTTAAGTGCTCTGAAGACTAGTGATTTAACTCCCCGCAAAGAAAAGGAGACATTAAGTAAAATCAGCTTTGATGCCGAAGGATCCAGTTCTTTAGAACAAGTGCTAAGAAACATCGTTAATATTATAGTGTTTAATTCTCAAGAGCCGGTAAATTTACCATTGATCTGGGGACAAGAAAAAGATGTCTCGGTGTATAACTTTGGCCGCGGACAAGGCTTGATGGTAAGCGACCAGGGGCATATGATTACTGCGGCCCAGGTTATTATCGATAAGGACGACAGATTTCAAAATTGGAACTCTTTTGCGGTTATATCGGAAGATAAAAAAGTTTATGAGGTAGAAGAAATATTAGCTCTTTCTGAAAAATATGATCTGGCATTGGTTAAGACTTCTTACCGCCCAGAACATTTTGTCCCCCCAAGTTTTCTAACTTCACAAAAAGCAAAAGAAACATATACTCTGGTGGGAATAAAAATGTCGGGAGAACTTCATTTTACTATGACCAAACAAGGATTAGTGTCATTAAAAAATCCTGCAGAGATTGCTTTGGTTGATTATTATTCTCATGGAGTTTTTGAAGCGGTAGAATCTCAGTTGCAACGATATGATAACTCTCTTCATTTATTTACCGATATGCTTATTTTGGATCAATATTCCCAACCCGGATTTAGCGGAAGCGTAGTCGCAGATAAACGCGGAAGAATAATTGGTTTGGTTTCCGGAAAGCGGGAGAGAGACCGAGGAGAAAATCAAGCTATTGTCGCAAAATCGTCTAGGGTAAAAGAATTGATAGATCACTATCTAACCTATCTCGAAGAAAAAATCCGCAAGGATAAATAAAGAATAATTGAACCAGAGCAATTTTTATTTTATTTCCGCCAATCCCCAAACCTTTTTAAATAACGGCCGGTTTTTGTTTAAATCAAGTCCGAGTGGCTGTTTAAACAATAGCTGCGTAAAGGGCTGAGAAGATTTATTCTCGGCTCGATTAGATTTGATACAAATTTAAAAATGGCAGAACAAGTTAAACCACAGGGAAGACCAGCACCTAAGTCAGCGGCTGCTCCTGTGCACGATCCTAATCTCAAATATATCGTCCGTCTGGTAGAAACAGAATTAGACGGCAACAAGCCGGTTTTAGATGCTTTAAGAAAGATTAAAGGCGTGAGTTTCTCTTTAGCCAATGCTGTCTGTTCAGTAACAGGCATTGACAAACATAAAAAGGTAGGTTACTTGAACGATGCGGAATTAAAGAATATTTCTGAGGCTATCAAAAATCCGTTAAGCCATGACATGCCGGTATGGATGTTGAACAGACGAAAAGATCCAATTGAGGGAACGGACCGCCATTTAACTGCGGTTAACCTCTCGTTAGCTAATGAAGATGATATTAAACGCTTAAAATCTATCAAATGCTGGAGAGGCATCCGCCATATGTACGGCCAACCCACCAGAGGTCAGCGTACTCGTTCAAATTTCCGTAAAAATAAGGGCAAGGTAGTGGGAGTAGCCAAAAAGAGGATTGCTCCGGCTAAAGCCGAAGGCGGAAAGAAAGAAGAAAAGGGCAAGAAATAAAAAAAATCCCTACAGGGGGATTTTTGAAACCATCAAAAAGCTTTTGGCTTATTTGAGGTAAAACAAAATGGGTTACGTCAGACGATTAAGAAAACAATACAGCACGCCCATGCATCCATGGATCGGGCCGAACATTGAGAAAGAGCGTGAGCTGAAAGAAAAATATGCTTTTAAGAATAAGGTAGAATACTACAAAATCAATTCCTTATTAAAAGATTTCAAGGACCGTGCAAAAAAATTAATTGCGGCTCAAGGTCAGCAGGCAGAAAGAGAACGAAAAGAATTGCTTGACCGCTTGAGACGATTGGGCCTTTTGGAAGAAAATGCCCAGATGGAAGATATCTTAGCAATCCCTATTGAAAAGATTATGGAACGCAGATTACAAACATTATTGTTCAAAAAAGGCTTGGCCCGTTCTATCAAACAAGCCCGCCAGTTTATCAGCCATCATCATGTATCTATCGCTGGCAAAAAGATTACTTCTCCATCCTATATTGTTTCTAAAGCAGAAGAAGAACAAGTCAGTTTTGTTCCTACCTCTGCGTTTAGCGATTTCAATCATCCAGAACGGGTAATCTTGGAGAAAAAACCGGAAGAGAAGAAGGAAAGAAAGAGAGAACGGCCAGAAAGAAGAGATATGAGGGGAAAACCACGCAAAGGTGAAAGACGATGAATCCAACTGGCAAATTAAGATGGGGCATTGCGCATATTTATTCCAGTTATAATAATACGATGATCACCTTAACTGACCTCAGCGGAACAGAAACTATTGCCCGCTCTAGTGGTGGACAGATTGTCAAAACTGACCGTTTAGAAAGTTCACCTACCGCTGCTATGGGGGCAGCTAAAAAAGTGGCAGAAATTGCCTTAGACAAAGGTATTAACGCTTTACATATCAGAGTAAGAGCTCCAGGCGGTCATAATGGCCCGACGAACCCTGGTCCAGGCGCTCAGGCAGCAATTAGAACATTAGCCAGAAGCGGCCTGCGTATCGGAAAAATCGAAGAAGTCACTCCTGAACCTCATGACGGCTGCCGTCAGAAAGGAGGACGAAGAGGAAGACGAGTATGAAACTGGAAAAACTGCATTTGGACAAGAAAAACAATAAGCTTATTTTACGGATTAAAGATTCCAACGAAGAGATGGTCAATACTTTACGCCGGGTAATATTAGAAGAAGTACCGACCTTAGCTATCGAAGAAGTGGAACTTTTTAACAACAGTTCAGTTCTCTATGATGAGATGATAGCCTTAAGAATGGGGTTGATACCAATCAAGACTGATTTAGACGGATATAACTTCCGAGATAAATGTACTTGTGAAGGAGCGGGCTGTGCTAAATGCCAAGTAAAGATTAGCTTAAAATCCGGCAAGAAAGGATATGTCATGGCCTCTGAAGCAAAAAGCAGCGATCCTAAATGCACCTTTGTTTATGATATGCCTATTGTTAAGACTTTAGCCGGACAGAAATTAGAAGTAGAAGCTACTGCTATCTTAGGCCGAGGAAAAGTGCACGCTAAATGGTGCCCGGGACACGTCTTTTTCAGAAGAGAAGTGGAAATGGAAGTAGATGACAAGAAAATAAAAGATGCAAAGAAAATCGCAGAGTTATTGCCTGAGGTTTTTGAACTGAAAGGAAACAAATTAAGCGTCAATGAAGAATCTTTGTATATGAATACTAACTACGATGCGGCCAAGTTTGACGGCATCACTATCAAAGAGACAGACAATTTCATCTTTACCTTAGAAAGCTGGGGTCAGCTCAGCACAAAAGAGATATTAGAAACGGCTGCAGAGATAATGGTCGAGAAAGTAGAAGACTTTATCGGCCAGCTCGAAGAGTAAAACGCACTCTTTTCACGCTATTAAAGCTCGTGGGAGTGCCGGAGACACTAAGGTGCCGGAATGGCCAAACGGGATAGGCTAAGGACCTATTGGCTTAGTGCCTACGCAGGTTCAAACCCTGCCTCCCACATCAATATCATAAAATAAAATGGCAATTGGAACACAAGTACCAAAATTGAAAGAGATTATCTTAGATAGTCTAAGGGAGTTATCTCCTCAAAATGAAGATAGATTACATAATGAAGTAATCCCTCGGTATTTTTCACAAACCGAAAAGACAGTGTTTACACCGTATTATGATGCAGCCGTGGCTGCTCTTTTAGGAGAAGATAAAATCCGTAAAGATAATAACCAGTATTATTTAAAATAAAATGAACCGAACAGGACCGAGTAATTATCAACTGAAAAATCTGATTGAAGTTATGAAAGCGAAAGCTCTTAAGGAAAAATCACTTTTCTGGAGAAGAATTGCTGAAGATTTAGAAAAACCCAGTCGGCAAAGAAAGATGGTTAATGTTTACAAGATCAATAAGTATGCACGGGATGGAGAAATTATAGTTGTGCCAGGAAAAGTTTTAGGCACTGGTGAGCTGCACAAAAAAGTAGAAGTTGCTGCATTTAGCTTTTCTACTGAAGCGGAAAAGAAGATTAACCAGAAAGGAAAAGCTATCTCCCTGAATGAACTGTTAAAAAATAATGTTAAACCAAGCAAAGTGAGGATTTTAGGATGAAAATTATCAACTGCGAAGGATTAATCTTAGGACGATTGGCTACTTATGCGGCTAAAGAGGCTAATGTTGGAGAAGAGGTAATCTTAGTCAACTGCAGCAAGGCTTTGATAACCGGAAAGAAAGAAGTAGTCTTCAAATTTATTCATCATAAGCTTGTAGAACGAGGAAACGTTTTTAAGGGGCCGTTTATCTCCTGCGAACCGGCAGCTTATGTAAGACGAGTTATCCGAGGAATGGTGCCGTGGAGAATGCCGCGAGGAAGAGAAGCCTACGGCCGCATCAAGTGTTATGCTCATCTTCCTGAAACATTGAAAGATGCTAAATTTGAAAGATTGGATTTTGCTTCTATCCGCAAGGTACCTAATCTGAAATATATCCAAGTGGGAGAGATATTGAAACTAATGGGGGCTAAACAATGAAAGTAATCCATGCCAGCGGCAAGCGCAAACGAGCCATTGCTAGAGCTACCTTAACTGAAGGAAAAGGAAAAGTAATGATTAACAACCGATTATTGCAATCTTTTGATTCCCCTACTTTCATGGACCGTATTACCGAACCATTCTTGCTGGCAGAGAATCCTTTAGTAAATATCCACGTAAAAGTTAGGGGTGGTGGGGTTAGCGGTCAAGCCGAAGCCTGCCGAGTAGCTATTGCTCGTGCGTTAGTTAGTTTTGATAAGAAATTAAAAACTGTTTTTGACAGCTATGACAGACTTTTATTAGTAGCTGACGTAAGAAGAAAAGAATCCCGCAAGCCAAACCGACAAAGCAAGGCCAGAGCGAGAAAGCAGACGTCTTACCGATAAAAAACAATATTTCTTTTCCGTTTTACACTTTTTAATAGTAAGCAAACTTTAAAAACTAAAGAAAAGTCTTTTTCCTGCGAAAACTGGGGAAAAAGAGGTAAATAGATATATGATTAAGAGTTTTTTATACAAGGGAAGACAGTTTAGTATTGATAATTCTAAACAAATCGGTATATTAGGAGATTTTGACGAGAATAATGACTTAATCTTAATTGACAGCCGGATGCCGGAACGTTTTCTCATGGGCATTGCCATCCATGAAGTAGAAGAGCGGAAATGGATCCGTCAGGGATACAGTTTAAGACAGGCTCATCTTAAAGCCCAGAAAAAAGAACTACAGTTTTATGCTGAGCTTTGCGGCAGTGCTGAACGAGGGATGGAAAGACTAGCTGATGAAGAACGATGGAGTTTACGGCTTTTTATCGGAGATTCTCAAAAACAATTGATAGAATTAGAGCACGGAACCAAAGAATTTGTCAGGACCATAGAAGCGGATGTTTGATTATTTAAGATGATCCTTGAAAATTCTTCGTAAAACTCCTAAAAAGATTTATAAATAAACTCAAGAATTCTTAGAATATGATTATTCCCATCAGATGTTTTAGCTGCGGCAAACCGGTCGGTCATCTTTGGCAGGAGTACAAAGAGCGAGTAGACAAGGGAGAAGCAGTGAAGAAAGTTCTGAATGATTTAGGCTTAGAGCGGTATTGCTGCCGCGGCCTGATGATGGGCAATGTGGAATTGATTGATTTAGCCGCAGAATTTAAGAAGTTTTGATTATTTTCAGAGAATTGGGTTGTTATTTTTGTTCACCTAAACGAAGGCATCCCATGAACCATAAAAAACGAGGAGAGATAGACTTTAAGTATAACTTTAAGATTTATCTAGAGTTTCTTCTGAAATATAAGAAGACTATGCTTTTGATTCTTTTCCTTATCCTATTAAATGAAGGAATCAACACACTCAATAAGTTCCTTTTTAAAGAGATAGTTGATAGAGGAACAGGGTATTTATCCGGTAATATTGCTCTTGATGTTTTGATAAGAATTTTGCTGATTGTTGCAATAATCTTTCTTTCAGGCATATGTATACAAGCAGTTTGCCGATGGGTGGACATTGACCGCATAAATTATTTGGAAACGAATATGATCTTTGATATGAAGAAAAAGTATTTCGGTCATTTGATACATCTGGATTATAACTTTCATACCACCCATAAACGTGGTTCTTTAATTGCCCGTCTGCTGAGGGGAGCTTCGGCTATTGAACGGATGGATGATTTTATTGCATTTAACATTTTACCGCTATTATTCCAACTTATTCTAACAGCATCTTCATTAATCTATTTGGATTTGGCTCCGGCATTGGTTATTCTAGCGGTAGCTGTGGTATTCATCTCTTACAGTCTTATTCTTCAACAAATGCAAAGAAAATCAATTATACAAGCAAACAATGCAGAAGATATAGAAAAAGCCAATGTCTCGGATATTTTTACTAATATCGAATCTATAAAATATTTTGGGAAAGAAGAAGCGATTAAACAAAAGTACGGAAAGATTAGCGGAAACACAAAGGAAGCATATGTTACCATGTGGAAGTATTCCCGTTGGTTTGACAGCGGACAATCAGTGATTACTGGACTAGGCCTGTTTTTCTTAATTTATTTTCCCTTAATGGATTTTATTCACGGAAAAATCACTCTCGGTACGCTGACCTTTATTTATACTATCTATGGGGGGGTGATGGGTCCGTTGTTTAATTTTGTCCATGGTGTAAGAGGATTCTATCGCTCAATGGCTGATTTCCAATCATTGTTCCAGTATGGTAAATTAAAAAATGAAATCAAAGACTTGCCGAATGCGGAAGAGTTGGAGATACGAGACGGAAAAGTTGAATTCAAAAATATCTCTTTTAATTATAATAAACGGCATCTCTTCAGGAAATTTCAATTGGTTATTCCTCCACATAAAAAAGTAGCCTTGGTAGGACATTCTGGCTCGGGCAAATCTACTTTAGTAAAATTGCTTTATCGTCTGTATGATGTATGCGAGGGGGAAATTTTAATAGACGGCAAAAATATCAATCAGTTTCAACAGGAAAGCTTGCGCTCTGGATTGAGTATCGTTCCCCAAGAATGTGTTTTATTTGACGATACGATATACAATAACGTGGCTTTCTCTGATCCTCATGCTCCACACGAAAAGGTGATGGAAGCGATTAAACTTGCACAACTTGACCGGATTATCGCCCATTTTCCCCATAAAGAGAAGACTATTGTAGGAGAACGAGGAGTAAAACTTTCAGGAGGAGAAAAACAGCGAGTTTCTATTGCACGGGCTATTCTTGCCGATAAGAGAATTTTGGTGCTTGATGAAGCCACTTCATCTCTTGATTCCGAGACAGAGAGAGATATCCAGATAGCTTTAGGAAAACTAATGGAAAACCGAACAACCATCATCATTGCTCATCGGTTATCGACGATTATGAAAGCAGATACAATTGTGGTTTTAGACGAAGGAAAAATCGTGCAAATGGGCAACCATCAGCAGCTGATTAAGCAGCCCGGCCAGTACCAAAAGCTATGGGATTTGCAGAAAGGCGGGTATATTAAATAAAAATAGTATCGTATTCTTTCTTCGGCTTTACGGCCAAAAGGCTTATAAACAAATTCTCATCATTATTGACCATGAAGAATCCTGCTAAAGAAAATGTGAAAGTTCTGCCAATCAAAGAAACAACTGAAGCAACCGGAATAAACTTCAAGCAGATTGAAGAGAAATGGCAGAATATTTGGGAAGAAAGAAAAGTTTTTGCTGTCAGAGAAGAGAGCAAGAAAAAAAAGTTCTACTGTTTAGAGATGTTTCCGTATCCATCTGGCTCCGGCCTGCACATGGGGCATGCTTTCAATTATAGTATCGGAGATATCTACACTCGTTTCAAAAGAATGAACGGATTTAATGTTTTATACCCTATGGGTTATGATTCATTCGGCTTGCCAGCAGAAAATGCAGCAGTCAAAGCTCAAAGTCATCCTAAGATATTTACTGAACAGGCAATTGAAAACTTTGTCCGACAGCAAAAATCGCTTGGTCTGAGTTATGACTGGGAAAGAAAATTGATGACCCATTCATCAGAATATTATCGCTGGAATCAGTATTTTTTCTTAAAATTCTTTGAGAAAGGACTGGTCTATCGAAAGAAATCTCCGGTCAACTACTGCTCGAAATGTGAAACTGTATTGGCCAATGAGCAGGTGCATAATGGCAAATGCTGGAGACATGGGGATACTGATATTGAATTAAAACAATTAGAACAATGGTTCATCAAGACTACCGCTTATGCAGAAGAGCTGCTGAAAGATATCGACAAGCTGCAATGGCCGGAAAGGATTAAGAGCATGCAGCGCAACTGGATTGGCAAAAGCCAGGGAACTGAGATTTTGTTTACGATTAACGGCGAGAAATGGCCGATATTCACTACACGACCGGATACGATTTTTGGCGTAACTTTTATGGTTGTTTCTGCCCAACATCCTCGATTGATGGAACTGGTAACGGATAAAGAAAAGAAAGAAGTGGAAAAATTCCTGAAAAAACTGAAGAGCACTAAACAGGAAGATATGGATTTGATGGAAAAAGACGGGGTTTTCACTGGCAGTTATGCTGTTAACCCGATGACCAAAGGAAAAATACCTGTTTATGCCGGAAACTTTGTAGTAGCAGATTATGGCTCAGGAATGGTGATGGCGGTACCGGCTCATGATCAACGAGACTATGAATTTGCTAAAAAGTATAGTCTACCAATTAAACAGGTAATCTGTGGGAACTGGCCAAAGCCGGTTTGTCCGGTGTTAAGCGAAGCGTATGTAAATAACGGCCATTTAGTCGCTTCGGGGGAATTTGAGGGTTTAAAAAATGAAGAAGCTAAAGAGAAGATTGCGGCTGATTTAGAAAGATTAGGATTAGGCAAAAAGGTAGTGCAATATAAGTTAAGAGACTGGCTGGTTTCTCGTCAGAGATATTGGGGTACGCCCATTCCATTTGTTTATTGTGAAAAATGCGGGGTAGTACCTGTTCTGGAAAGAGATCTGCCGATAAAACTGCCGGAGAATGTGAAGTTCGGCCAGGGAAATCCCTTAGAAAGCAATAAAGAATTTGTAGAAACTAAATGCCCCCAATGCAAAGGGAAAGCGAGGCGAGAAACAGATACAATGGATACGTTCTTTGATTCTTCATGGTATTACTTGAGATATTGCGATAACAAAAACGATAAAAAACCATTTGATGCCAGCAAGACAGATTATTGGATGCCTGTCGACCAGTATATCGGGGGAGCAGAACATGCCTGCATGCACTTGATTTATGCCAGATTTTTTACTAAAGCTCTTCGGGATTTAGGCTTTTTGAAATTTGACGAACCGTTCATTAAACTATTTAATCAAGGAATGCTGCACGGACCGGACGGAGCAGTGATGTCTAAATCCCGAGGCAATGTGGTCTTACCGGAAACAATCTCAGCAAAATACGGTATGGATACGGCCAGACTATTTTTAGTTTCCATTGCTTCTCCCGACAAGGATATTGAATGGAGCGACAGCGGAATTGAAGGAAGCCTAAGATTTATCAACCGTGTTTTTGAATATTTCAATGGAGTGTCTGTCGGAAACTCCAGCAAACGAGCAGAAAGCAAGACGCATAAAGCGATTAAAGAGATTACTCAAGATATTGAAACTTTTCAGTATAATCTGGCGGTAATCAAGATTAGGGCATTATTTGATGCTTTGGGCGAAGAAAAAGAGATAAATCGTATAGAGTTAGAATCTTTCTTAAAGCTATTACATCCCATCTGTCCGCATATTACTGAAGAATTTTGGCATAGATTAGGCAATAAAACACTGGTTAGTTTAGAAAGCTGGCCGGTTTTTGATGCTTCTAAAATCGATGAAAAGCTGGAGCAGCAAGAGCAGCAAATAGAAAATACAATTAATGATATCAAAAATATATTCAAGATTATCCGGGAGAAACAAGGCAAGGAGCCGCAGAAAGCGTATCTTTATGTCATTCCGCCTGAATTGAAGCTATACAAAGAGGCTGAAGGGAAACTAAAAACCAACTTAAATGTGGCAGTGGAAGTCTTTGCTAACAATGATCCCAAGAAACATGATCCGGAGAACAAGGCAGGAAAAGCTAAGTTCGGCAAGCCAGGGATTTATGTGGTTTAATCGCTCTTACGATGATTTTTAACAAAAGGACAGGTAAAATCCTCAGCCAAAAGGAAAAGTTTTGCTACGGTTTGTTTTCGCAGCTAAAGGGCTTGATGTTTTCTAAACGAAAGAACTTAGTGTTTATTTTTGATAGAGAGAGAAATGTTTCTTTGCATAATTGGTTCGTCTTTTTTCCAATAGACGTGCTCTTCTTGGACAAAGAGAAGCGAATCATAGAGATTAAGATTGGGCTTCGGCCGTTCGAATTCTATTTTGCTAAGAAAAAAGCGAAATACCTAGTTGAGTTGGGAGAACAAAAAAGTGGTTTGTGCCAGATAGGAGATATATTGAAGTGGTAAGTGGTTTTTTCCATGCAAAAATTTATCGCATATTATAAAAACTACCTGTCTTCAAAGCGTTCACCATAAAGCAGTCCTTCTCTAAGTGGTGCTTCAACTATCTTCTTATCACAAGAAAAATGAGCGTATTTCTTAATATCCGAAACTCTTCTGGCGATAACTATTTTTAATACGGTATCTATGGTGCCAACAAAAGAACCATCAACGTAATCTTTGATGATATATGCTCTTAACTCTCCGCGAGGGATTTTTATTTTCGATGGAGAATATTTAATTCCATATTTTTCTACTTCTTGTTCAAGATTATCTTTAGCCATAAAAAATACTGAGAAGGTATCTTTTTAAGCATTTATATGCGGAGAAGCATATATTCTGCATGGTACTCAAGTATAAACTAAAAAACGAAGCATAAACATCTAAAAAAATATTAAAAAATAAAAAAACAAGGGCTTAGAAGCCCTTTCCCTTCTTCTTCGGCCAGAAGTAAATGGCTGCAATGATTGCAGCAATCACTATTACCAGCACGACCCATAACCAAGTATTGCTCTTAGCTTCTTCTGATTTAAAAGCAGGCGCTTCTTCGGCTACTGGCGTTTCTTCCACTGCTGGAGCTTCTTCTATTGGCTGTTCTTCTTTAACTAAAGCCGGTGCTCCTGCTGATGTTTCTGATTCAGCAATAGCGAAATAACTGAAGCCAGGCGTATCTGCGCTGTAATAAACAGTGAGGTCATCTTCTTGGGTAAACTTTGTTGGTAAAGTGCTCCATTTATTGTCAGCATATCTATACAAGGAAATCTTGTCTTTTGAGACCATATTATCGGCCAGCCATTTTTTAGCTACTTTGAAGATGATTTTACCTTCCTTGATATTTTCTTCTTTGATAGCTCCAGTAACAGCAATCTTCAGATAGTTATGGACTTTTTTGCCCCCTATCTCTGCCGGTACTGCAGTCTTGTCTAATTTTTTGACATCCGCAGTAACGCCATACGAAGTCTTGTCTACTTTGAAGCTAACTTCTGTCGCTCCAATGCCATCGCCTTCTGCCACTTTAAGTGTAGCTGTTTCACCAGCGTAGATTGAAGACCAAACTTTTTTGCTAAATTGACCAGCTACGCTTGATCCAGAACCGCCGCCAGAGCCGCCTGTGCCACTGCTACCAATAGAACTAGTAGTAACAGAAGCAGAAGAACCAGTTGTGCTACGTCCTGCTAAATCTGTACAGGTAGCACTAAACGAATAGACGGTCGCTGAGGATAAACTCGATACAGTAGCTGTACAAGTACCACTAACACAGGATAAAGTGCCGGAAGCTCCTCCACCATAGGTACATGCATTTAGATTAGTATCACTACCAGTCACTGATACTTGAACACTAGAACTAGTAATAGTATAAAAATTTGGTGTACCTACTGAAGGGTCTGTGGTATCTACTGTAACCATGTTGATAGTAACATTAACGTTACTAAGATTATCATAGGTAGTCAAGTTAATAGTATAAATACCATCCGTATCAAAAGTATAATTGACTAATGCAGAGATATTACTATTGTTGGTAAGTCCGATATAAGTCCAATTATACACCCTATGAGTGCTACTATTGTAAACTGAAAGAGTCCAGTTTTTTATTGCTATGTTATCTGAGGGTGTAAAGTTTATAGTGCTAACAAGAGTAATGATATAACTGCTATTGGTAGTTTGGTTGTTAATAGAATAAATAATCGAATTAGGCGCTGCAGCATCTACACCTATCTCCAAAGAAGTCATATTACTATTACTAGCATTGTCTACTACGGTTAAGTTAATCACTAAGGAATTACTGTCTACTGGACTGGTAATACTAATCACCGTAAAATTGGCGTATCCCGTAGTTACTTTTGTAGAATTAAGCATTGTACCGTTTCTATATGATAGAGAAACATTGTAATAATTTAAAGCGCTATCAGTATTATTAAAATAACCGAGATAACTATCATCGGCAGAGAGATTAATTCTTAAAAGGCGCGTAGTGGTCCAATTTGATAAGTTTTTATCGTTAACATTCCATATCCTTGAATTAGGAGTACGATTATCAAACATGAAAATAAGCACTCCCCAGGTAGGATTTACTGGTCCATTAATTCCAGGGATGGTATCTGCTACATACAAAGTAACATTGTAATATAAACGATTTGACTGTAAATCAACTGTTGTAAGAAGAGAACCATTTCCCCATATGCCTACGGAGGAATAATTTAATACAGTCCAATCATTATCCGTCCCAATACGATGTGTTGTAGTACATGCACCCCAAGTTAAAGTTGTAGCTCCTGACCACAACCAACAACCACCGGTACTGTTTCTAAATTGCAATAATACTGTGGAGCCATTAATTCCTGAACCAGTATCATTTGCCCAACCGGTAATGTTAAGTGGCAAGGCTCGATTAACTACGGAAAGATTGGTAGATGCAGGTAAAGTAAAAGTAACTTGAGAAGCAGAATAATCTGTTTTAACCGTGAAATTGGACGAATTATCAATTATATAACTTGCTGCGCCAACAGTTCCATTAATACATATTACTTGAAGATAATTAACCCCTTCGGAGATAGAAGCATTAGCACTGATATTCATGATATACGCACCACCATCAGTACTACTATTACGTATATTTAAAGTGGTATTTAAACTTACTCCCCCAACATAAACAGTACAATTTGCATAGAAATTTGCAATAGAATTGATAGAATGGTTATAAGACACGTTTAATACTCCCGCAATGGAACCTGAAGTTCCCATACTAGTCCAAGTGTTATTAAGAGGAGCGAGGATAGTCACTGCAGCATTAACTCCTGCTAGTAAAATCAAAAAACTTGAGAATAATATTATTCCAAAAAATATATTTTTATTTTCCATCGATACCGCCTCCTTTTTTTCTTTTTTAAGATCGACTAATTCTCTATGCTTGAGATAGAGATTATTGTTCTATACTAAAAGAAAACAAAGGAGTATTTAAATGTTTTGTTTCAGTTAAAAAAAATTTCTACGAGAATTTATTTCTGTATAGAAAATAAAAGTTGAATAACGATAGTATTATATAGTATATTTGGATTACTTTATCAAAAAAGAGGAAAGATGGAATTTATTAAAGCTATTAAACGAAAGATGAAAATCTTCTGGAGTAAAGAACATAAAAAAATAGATTTATTTACAGGAATTACTCTTCTTCTCTTGATGGGGATATTTGCTTATTCTTTTTTTAATACGCATACCGTAACGTTGGGCGCAGAGGATACAATTTCTATGTTTAGTGAAGAGCCCGAGCTGACCGGATTTGCAGTACGAGGAGAAACTGCTGAAAGAACAACTACTGTTTCCGAAGACGTAGGTACAACTGAAATCGAGGAATCTACAATAACGGAGACTACTCCGATTTCCACTACTCGAACGATTACTCGACAAAGTTCTACAACTACACCAAGCACGGGTAGTAGTTCAACTACTAGCCGCACTGCATCGACTACCGCTTCTCGCACATCTTTTACTCAATCGGGTAGTTCAATAAGTAGAATTGTCTCTCCGACTAAAGTGACAAGAGAGACTGGTACGCTTGCTGAAGAAAAAACAATTACTAAAACTCCGGTTAAACCTGCAGTTGTAAGGACATCCAGCACTCCGATTCAATCATTCGAATCAATAAAAACCGAAACAATACAAAGAAAATCGGCAGTTGTAATTCAACGTACAGCTCCCAGCCTGACTAAAGCGCCGATTACTATCTCTCGTAAACCAGTAACGGAGTTAGGTGAAGAGACTGTGCAAAAAATTGAAGAAGCAGTAAAAAAGAATGAAGAGAATCTTGAACTGCCGGCAGTAAAACAGGTTTTAGAAATATCTCCAGAGAAGAAGGGGGTTACTTTAGTACTGGCTACTAATCCTGGTGCTAAAACAATCGCTCCCAAGATGAGCGTGGCAGTGAATAAATTACCGACAGATAAATATAAACCTCGGTTGAATCAGCCGTGGAATCCGTTGGGATTGTTCAATGCCATGGCTTACGGAAAGAAAACAGTGAAAACTCAATCTTTTTCTACTGGAAAAGATCAATCCATAATCGCTCAACAATTCGATATTTCTTCTTTGGAAAAAGGAGAGTATGAGGTTTTTACCCAATTAACTGACGGAGAGAATATACTATCCAGTGACCGGACAGGCTTCTCCAACAAGGGAAAAGAATAAAAAGGGAAGAAGATTAACTGCTATAATATATTGATATCATGAAAATCCGCAGGCAGATTTTCAGGATGCTCAGAAATGCTTATCCTCGCACTAAAGTGCGAGATTTTCCCAAGTATTTCTGACATGACAAACACAGGTGATTGATGATGATACTTTTTGGAGTGGAAATAAACGAATTGGATTTAGCAGTTTTATTTCTTGTAATCAGCGCGATTATCTTCGTTGAGGCCATCGTAGTGATGGTGATTGTCAATTACAAGCTGAAAAAAGTCAATGAGATAATGAAATCGCAGGGCGGAGAGCAAGGACCTGTAATCTGAAAGAATTTGTTTAATTTATTTTTAATTCTAAAAAAGTTTAAAAAAATTATTTCTTTCCACCAGCAGGAGCGGCAGCAGCTTTTTCTGCAGGGACCAGCTGATCGACGATGTCCTTGGGGATTTTCTCTTCCAGCATCTTGGCACGGATCTTGTTCTTTTCTTTGCCTTCCATCTCTTTCATGATAGCGTTGGCTCTGTTTAAGAATGCAGCTTTTCTCTTCTCTAATTCTTCCTGCAGGTGTTTTCTCTCTTCGGCCATTCTCTTCAATTCTTCGGCGGTTACCTCTGTCTTTCCAGATTTAATCTCTGCATCGAATTTACCTTGCTCGACGAGAGCGATAGCATCTCTGGCCGGAACGCCTTCCACTAAGACGCCCATAGAATTGCAAGAGCCAAGAACTTCTTTAATTTTTTGTTTTAACGTTTTTCCGCCTAAATCATCTTCTTTCATCTTGGCGATTTTGATTATCTGCTCAATTAGTAAGTCTGCTAATTTTTCCTGCAACGGATTAGCCGCTCCCTTTTCAATACCTGCTTCCTTCTTGATTAATGCAGAAGCAGGAGGAGTGCCTACCTCGATGCTAAATTCTTTAGTAGAAGAATCGACGATGACTTTGATAGGAACCTGCATTCCCTTAAAAGCTTCTGTTTTTTTGTTGATTTCAGAAACAACTTGGCCGATGTTCACGCCTAAGGGGCCTAAAGCCGGGCCGAGAGGAGGGGCTGCGCTGGCTTTTCCTCCGTCCACCAATGCTTCTACTGCTTGTTTGGCCATAAAGTTTAACGCTAAATGTGATTTATCTCCTTTTTAGGCGGTTATTTATAAATTTAGCTGGTGAGATTTGTTAAACAACCGTGTAGAATCGAGGATAAAATAATCATAGCGGCAAATATTAGAAATCCTTAAAAACTGCTCTCTGGCCGGTTCTTGTATGATCAAACTCATCGCCTGTGATATGGACGGCACTCTCGTGCAGTATGAATCCGGAGATTTTCAGTCCAGCTGGGATGCGATAGGCAAAGCGGCCGGCAAGTGGCCGGAGTGGCAGGCTGCGGTGGAAAAATATTATGAACGTGCTCGTAAAAATCCTGCAGTTTACGAAGAATGGCTGAAGTACAACGCCGGCCTTCTTCGAGGTGTGAAAGTTGATACTGTGGCCGAAAAAATCTTTCCCGTTCCTTATTCTCCTGGCGTGAAGGAATTTTTCTCCGAAACTAAGGGAAAATACCGACGAGGAATTCTTACCAGCGGAGTAGATTTAGTAGCTGAAAAAATAAAAAAAGAAAATAGCTTAGAATTCTGTTTGGCTAATCTACTGAGAGTTAACGAAAAAGGTGAGTTTACAGGAGAGGCACTTTCTGCAGTTGGCTTACAGCAAAAAGGAGAACGACTGCGGATGCTTGCTGATATGTACGAAGTTTCTCTCTTGGATGTGTGTTATATCGGAGACCACGAAAATGATATTCCTGCATTAGAGATTGCTGGTCTGCCTGTGGCATTTAATCCAAAACGAGAAGAGGTACGAAAGAAAGCTAAAGTAGTTATTAATGATTTTCGAGAGCTGCTGAAATATTTCTAAGAAAGATTAATAATAAAAAAGAAAATTTACTATTTTCTAAGCCAGCGTGGCAGAATCTGGTAATGCGTTAGTCTCGAACGTTTCCCAGAGAACTAATGCCCTCACGGGCTCGCAGGTTCAAAAGTCAGCAATCAAATGATTGTGATTTGAAAGTCCTGCCGCTGGCGTAAGCCACGGGAGGTTCCGGCACGAAGCTATGCGGAGTGACGATACCTGCCGCTGGCGTATAAATATTCGGCACTTTAAGGGGCTGTATTTTAGTGGTAGAATCGGCGGTTCGGGGCCGCCAGACCTGGGTTCAATCCCCAGCAGCCCCATTCAAATGTCTAAACTTGAAAAATGAAATACCTCTCTGGAAAAGAAAAAGAAGAAGCAAAGAACTTTATGGACCTAGCAGCAATTGTAGCCAATGGCTCTTCTTGCTTAAGAACGAAATGCGGTTCTGTTATCGTCAAAGATATAGAAGTCATCGGCTACGGCTTTAATTCTCCTCCGGGAAATAAACGATTAGAAAAATGCTTGAAAGATGATTTGCCAGACGGATTTAAGTCTGATAAAACCTGCTGTATCCATGCTGAGGAACGGGCAATTATGTTAGCATTGAGAAAAGACCCGCAGGGAATCACTCTCCTAGGTTCAAGATTATATTTCATCCGTTTAGACGAGAAAGGAGAAAAAACATTTGCAGGCAAACCATACTGCACTATCTGCAGTAAGATGGCTTTAGATGTTGGTATCAGTGAGTTTACCCTCTGGCACGAGGAGGGAATCTGCGTCTATGGAACAGAAGAGTATAATCAACTTTCTTTTGGATACAAAAGATAGCCAAAGAGACAATAATAACAAAAATACCAAGAACAAAAATAGTGATATATCTAGACAGTTTACTTCTTCCAAGAGAAGTAAAGAGAAACTCCTAAAAGTATAAAGTTGAATGCTAAGATTATGTAATCCCAATAACCAGCTGGTTGAAAGATAAGCATAAGACTTTCAAGCAATACCATCAAAGGCACGACTAATGTCGTGATAGGATAATTTTTGGCTTTTAAGAATATCAATAACACAAAACTGATAAACCCCCAAATAAGGACAAATAATATTGGGATAAAGTGAGAAATAATAAAAAAAGATGGAAAAAGATTTATTACATAAATCCCAAATAGGGGATCCAAAATAAGAATAGTTACAAGGATTATAGTTGTAATCAAATACCATTTATGGATTTTCTTTGTTTGTTCCATCATGTTAAAAAAACAAAATATAGATTGAGTTTATATATCTTTCTAAAGTTTTTTTTCGTTGTGCTATCACTTTTTAGTTAACATGTATTTAACCACTCGGGGTGGTTAAACATGTATAAATTAAATTTTAAGAAAAGAGTATGGATAGTTAAGCGATTTCTTGATGTGGTATTGGTTTATAAAGCTTAAAAAGGATTTAGATATTCCAGAAGCGACAATTAATATTGAATCATACATTAAAAATAATAAATCCCGTGCTGCTTAAGAAGGGTAATAGCTTTAGTTTTTAAGGATGATTATTTCTTAAAATAGATTTCTATGATCAAAGTTCAATTGATGTGAAACGTAGATAAAAAAATAAAAGCCCCACGGATACAAACAAAGTACTAATGAACATTGAAGAAGGCGTATTTAATGCATTTTCAGAGCCGACTAATATCAATAGTCCTCCTATCAACCCCCCGATAAAACTAGTGATTAATTCGGAAGAAAACTTTTTAAGTTTCAACAAAAAATTCTTGTCATTTAGCATTTCATACGATATTATAAATCCCATCATTGAAATAAACACCGAAAAAGATAAAGAAATTGCGGGATAACGCATAGCTATCATAAAAACTAAAAGAGAAGAAAGAAATATACTCCATGCGGCTAGACGTTTGTTTATTTCTTTTACAATCATCTTATTCAGTAAAAGCGAGCATGAAAAATACTAAGCCTATTATGGCTAGCACTACGCCGACTGCTCCCGCGATTAAAGTAAGGAACGCACTCCACCAATAATATATGCTTAAGGCGGCTAGACCGATAAACAATAATCCAGCTAAAAACTTCCACGCCTTACTTAAAAAACCACTTCCACTTCCCATTCCTTCATCATCTGCCATAATTAAACACCTCCAATCAATTAATTCCCTGTTCCACTGAAGGGCTATTTAAAGATTTCTTTTGTAAAGTAGCCATATACTATCAAGATTATGCGAACTGAACATTTTCTAAGGGAATGGCCAAGGTATGATAATTATTTTTTATTACACTTAGGATTTCATCCAACTTTTCTTTTGAAGCATAAATATCAATCATATGCTGACCGTTAAGAGAAAAATGATAGTCTGGGGAGAGTATTTTTAATTCGTTGAGTTTATGGGCAGCTTGAGCTACAGGATACGAAGGGTCTAATTCTACATCTTCTTCTGGGCAGAGAGTGAGGAAATAATCTAAATTATCGAGTAAAACTCTGATTTCACTTAGTCTAAAAGAAACTTCCAAAGAATGATTTATGGGATAAATCTCTAAATCAGAAAATGGTACGGGAAAACCGTATAAACCTTCTCTAAGAATTTCAAATTCTTTCTCGAGAAAATCGCGCCCTTCTCTTGCATTTACTCCAGAGTATGGTATCTTTAACTCAATGCGAAGATTTCCTTTTGTTAAGAAAGAAATAAACTGAGCCACCTGAATATTTTTTAATTTGAGAGTTTTATTTTTCTGACAAGAGAGAATTTGCAAAGTCTTTTTTTGTGGGAAGACCTTTTTTTCTTCGATTTGAGATACAGTAATCGACTCAGTTTTCAAGGCCTCTTCTATAGTCTTCTGAGTTTCTTTCTTTCCAAACCACTTTTTTAAAAATCCGAAAGGCATTTAACAGATTTTAAGGCTGTTCTTTAAAAGATTTGTTACTCTCCACTATAGGAAGATAATGAGCGAAATGTTTATAAATAACAGCTAGAAATTTTCCTAAGACTTGTTTAATGCCTTATTTAGGTGTGAACAAGGGAAATAAAATTTCAAAAATTAAAAAACGAAGGAGGAAATAATATGGCAAGAGCAAAAGAACACATCAACTTGATTTTCATCGGCCATGTAGATCATGGTAAAAGCACTACAGTTGGACGATTATTGTTTGACTCTGGTAACGTCGATGAGCAAGCCATGAGAAAACTGAAGGAAGAAGCCGAGAAACTTGGTAAGAAAGGTTTTGAATTCGCTTTTGTCATGGACAATCTTAAAGAAGAAAGAGAACGTGGTGTCACCATCGATCTTTCCCATAAGAGATTTGAATCAGAAAAATATTACTTTACTATAATTGATGCACCGGGACATAGAGATTTCGTCAAAAATATGATTACTGGCGCTTCTCAAGCAGATGCTGCGGTATTAGTTGTCTCTGCCAATCCAGGAGACGGTGTCCAAGCTCAGACCAAGGAGCATGTCTTCTTATCAAAAACACTTGGTGTCGGACAATTGATTATCGCTGTCAACAAGATGGATATGGCTAAATACTCTGAGACCAGATTCAACGAAGTTAAAGCCGAGGTAGGCAAATTATTGCAAACCGTAGGTTACAAGTTGGATCAGATTCCCTTTGTCCCCATTGCTTCCTTTCCGGGAGACAATGTAGTAAAGAAAACTGCTAATTTACCGTGGTATACTGGTGGGACCTTGTTAGAAACTATGAACAAATTAAAAGTTCCAGAAAAACCTAGCACTTTACCTTTAAGACTACCTATCCAGGATGTATATAATATTACCGGTATCGGTGTAGTTCCTGTCGGTAGAATTGAAACTGGTGTAATGAAAATCGGCGATAAAGTAATTGTCGTACCTGGCCGAGAAGGCAAGGGTGTTATTGGAGAAGTTAAATCCATTGAAATGCACCATGAACAACTGCAACAGGCAGAGCCGGGAGACAATGTCGGTTTCAACGTCAAAGGCCTTAATAAGAAAGACATTGCCAGAGGCGATGTTTTAGGCCCTGCTGACAATGCACCCACTGTAGCTACTGAGTTCACTGCCCGAATCGTGGTTTTGAATCATCCGACTGTGTTGACTGCGGGTTATACTCCGGTCTTCCATATCCATACTGCTCAGATAGCCTGCCAAATCTTGGAGATTACCAAGAAGTTGGATCCAGCTACTGGTCAAGTAGTGCAGGAAAAACCGGACTTTGTCAAGAACGGAGATGCTGCGGAAGTACGGGTTAAACCTATGCAGCCGATGTGCATCGAAAGGTTCAAGGATATCCCTCAACTGGCTAAGTTCGCTGTCCGAGACAGTGGAGCAACAGTAGCTGCTGGTATGTGCTTAGAGATAGTGAAGAAAAAAAAGCTGCGGCTTATCTAAGGTGACAGGAAGGAACAAAAAATGCCCAAAGCACGAATTAAATTGGCTAGTCCGGAAATAGACAAGATTAATCAGGTCTGCCGGGACATTCTAGAAATTGCTGAGAAAACTGGCGTAGAAATTAAAGGGCCGATTCCCCTGCCAACCAAACGATTAAAACTGACTACCCGTAAGAGTCCTGATGGGGAGGGTACGGCTACCTGGGAAAGATACGAGATGCGGATACATAAACGATTGATTGATTTGGGGGCCGATGAACGGACATTACGGCTGGTGATGAGAATACCAATACCAGAAGGGCTGAATATTGAGATTGAGATGATTGGATAAATACAAGATGTATCTTTTTTCTTTGTTTAGTAATATCCAGTTCTAATAAGACAAAACGCAATCTTTTATGCTGTCTTTTCCAGTAATCTCGTCCAAAATTAGTTTAAGTTGAAGCTTTGTAGGAATTCCCCACTCACCGTTTCCCAATCCGTTTTTGTACAAATAATCCAATGCATTTAGCAATACTGGAATATCGTCCATCTTGAAACCGCAGATTGTACAAAGATTATAGATAAATAACCCACCATTCTTTTCATTCAATTCTGAACTACACGCATCTGTAATTAAAGGAAAATCTTCCGGCTGATATCCATTTCCATTCCATTTTCCAGTAATATAAAAAGATAAAGTTTTTACTAAATCTTCCTGCCAATAAAACATATGCGGAGGGGATAATGTAAATCGGTATAGTAAAAGAATATGTCCGTACTCATGAACCACTACATCTTGGGCTTCCAAACGTAACGCATTTTCTTCTGCCTGCTGGTTTAACAAAGCAGCGAAAACTGGGTTGATAGATAAACCTGCAGTTTCGTCTTCCCACTCCCACAAACACATATACGATCCA
>JAGVYL010000020.1:27269-29596 GCA_018303285.1 Candidatus Woesearchaeota archaeon
ATTTACCTTGTTTTTTTGTTTAATGTCAGTATAATTACCGCACTCCACGCTGCTCATCAAATGGATATCCACTGGTTTTTGATCGGTTAATACTGTTATACCAACAAAATTGGTTAAATTTTTAACTGCTTTCTGCGCTCCAATCAGTTTGTTTTTTAGAATGGCTTCGGGAATAGGACAAGGAGCGGGGCAGACCACCCGAAGATAGTTTCCGGAGGTGTAATACGCTTCATAAGCTGCTGTTTTGTTCTCTTTATTCGGCCACACTCCGATAGTAGACGTGATATTTATCATTCCTTTCTTTATTTTTGCAATTTCTGGCAAAGATATCTGTTTCTTTGAAGCGGGAGTGTTCTTTTTCTTGGAGGGATCTATGTTTATATTAAACGGCGTAATCTTACAACTTACCGCATTTTTTGCGTTTTGGCATTTGTCTTTGAAGAACGAATTACCCCCCGCCAAGCCGAGATTTTCTTTTTCAATATAAAAAAGAAAAAGCGTGAGCGTCACGATTCCCGCTAAAGAAAATAATATTTTATTCAGAGAAAGATTACTTCTCATTTTTATCTTCTCATCATCAAATATCTATCCACTGCTGCTCTGGCCTGCAGGACTGTCCATCGATTCTGCACCAAGGCAGCAATAATCTGCTCTTTGCTCATGCCTTTGGCCAAACAGGAAGCGATATATGAAGTAGTGGGATCTTGCACTGGCTGTTGAACTGGGGGAGTAAATTGTGGCTGCTGGGGAAACCTTTGTGATGAAAAAGATGAAGGTTGCTGCGGAAAGGTTTGTCGTGGGGGAAAACTTGAACGAGTAGGAAAAGTGGGCTGCGGCCAGGCTGGCTGTGCCGCTGGCTTGCTGAGAATTTTATACAGAACCAGAGCAATGACGGCAACTAAAACGACTATCGCTCCAATCATACCAAAAATAAAGTAGTCTGAATCCAAGACTGAATCTGTTATTGCTTCTGTTTGAGATTGATCTACTGCATCACCTACATAAACTTCTGTTTCTGCTAAGATTAGCGGAATTATCAACAGGAATAACACTAAAATTGTAAGCATTTTCATTTTTTCACCTCAATTTCTACATGGCAAAGCCACTTTCAGATAAACATATTTTTCATCACTTTTTTTCTCTTGAACTTTCCCCGGACGCCATTTGTTATGTTTAATATCAAAACAATTAGCGGTGGTTTTGTCTGTATACTTTTCTTTTTCTACTTTTACTTCTATAACTTTATCGCTTTCTGGTCCTTCAATATGGAAAGTAGAAATAATATTCTTTGCTGCTGGCGGGGGAATTGCAGATTTTTCTGTCTTTTTTATGCTAAATGCTGTTCCATGAACCTCTTTTCGCGCAGTTATCTCCACGCTTTTTATTTCAGCAATAACCTGTGAGGTGTCAATGACTATTGTCTCTCCTTTTGTCAAACGTTCAATAGTTTTCTCTGCTCGCCCAATCATAGTTGATTCTGCTGTTGCTTGTTGAACTTCTGGTTTCGTTTCTTCTGCGGACAAATCTTCCGGGGGCAACTCTTCAAAAGGAGCTTCTGGTATTGGTACTGTCTCGAGAAAAGCAGGAGCGCTTGGAGCAGCAGTTGTTTCCCCTCCGCCACCACTTGGCTCTTCAGGGATAGATTGAGTAGTATCTTCTACAGTAACATCCTCTGCAACAGGATTAGTTTCATCATTATCTTCTAAACTATCACAACCGACTAACTCTTGGTCATAATCTACAAAGCCGTCTCCATCATTGTCGATACTATCAGAACATTGAGATAATGCTGCAGGAATAGTAGGAGTTGTTCGAGAAGGAGTGGTTGTTGTTCTAGTTGAAGCACTAACCGGGATGGTTCCGGTAGAAGCAGCTGTTCTAGAAGCTGGAGTGGATGCAAGAGGAGTACTAATTCTATCAGTAGCTGACTGAGTTGGAGTGGCACCCGCACGAGGAGCAGCAACTGTTGAAGGTGCGGGAATAGCCGTAGATGTTCCGGCACGAGCACCAGTAATAGGTTGGATTTGTGTAATAGGTGTTGTTGAAGTACCAGCACGAGGTGCCGTTGTTGGTTGAGAAGGCGCGGGAGTAGTTGCACGAGGGACGGTAGAAGTAGTTGGTGCTGTCGAAGTTATTGTAATTGCACGAGGAGCTTCAGCAGCTGGTTGAGCAGATGCAGTTGTTGCTGGTGCTCCAGCACGAGGAGCAGTAGTTGGAGCAGTAGCAGGAGCTACTGAAGTTCCAGTACGAGGAGTTTCAGCAGCTGGTTGAGCAGGAGTTATTGGTGTTGGAACCGAAGTATCGGCACGAGCACCAGTAATAGGTTT
>JAGVYL010000021.1 GCA_018303285.1 Candidatus Woesearchaeota archaeon
GCAAGAATGAATCTCACATTTTATGCCTATTTTTGTCAAAACTGAGTAAAGCGAAAAATAGAGAGTATAGTATGCGGTTGAGATTTTCCAATCTTTTATGACATTTACCCTCATTGACTCTAAGGCTTCTTCAGCTTTCTTGATATATGCTTCTGCGAGATTTGAATTTGGTTCAATTAAACTTAAACCTTCCTTCTTTCCTGCACACCATTTTATTTTATCCATTTTTCAGCACCTTTTGAATAAACAACTCCGTATTTTTAAATACTATATGGCTTTTTAATACTTCTTTTATTAGGATATCTTGGTTTACATTCTTCTCAAATGTTTTTAATGGATAACACTTTATGCTTATTTCAATCCCTAAATTTCTTGAAACTTTCTTGATTTCTTCTTTTTCATAGTCTCCAACTACAAAAATGTCTAAATCAGATTCTTTGTTAAATATCCCTTTTGCATAACTTCCAAAAATAATACCAATTCCATTAAGGAATGGGCTTATTTTTTCTATAACTTCTTTCACAAGAAGATTTTTTTCCATAAATGCTATTGATTTGTATTGCTCGACAAATGTAAGATATCTATTGCTTAATTCGTTTATTTTTAACTTATAAGATTTGATTTTACCCCTTACCTTTGATTCTATGATTCCTTTGTTTTCTAAATCTTCAAGAATTAGCTGTGCTGTTCGTGGGCTTATTTTAAGCAATTTCTCAACTTCTCTTATGTAATACTCTCTATCAAATCCATTCGTAAATAAAGAAATGATTTGTAAACCATTTTCGGTTATGTTTATTTTATTATACATATGTATTATTTAGAATACAACTACTATTTAAATCTTTTTGTTTTCGTTTCGTACGCCCCTTCCCAATAAATCTCTTTTTCGTAAAAAAAGAATATATGTCCGTAGGACGACGCCCCCTTCCCGTTCGTTCCGTATTATTCGTAGCGAGAACTCAATTGAATATAATCGCTGTTAGTTTCTCCGAATGAAATGAGGACGAGATTTTAGTGCAACGATGCCGAAGGCAAAAATCTCGAGTTCTGGGCTTGCCGAAAATTCGTTGTTATCGTAGTTGTTGAAAAATAAGTTATTAATTTTCAAGTGGTAAAATAACCGAAAGATTTATAAAGTATTGATTTATTCTGTTTAGTATGGAAGAAAATACAATCAAACCTGGCTTTAATTTGTATGTAGCATTATTCAATGCCTACGGAGCAGGATTCACAAGTTTAGGAACTATTGAAGCAGCATTAGAAGGAAATTTAGAAAGAATGCTGGTTCTTGGTGGATTAACTGCGATTCAAGGAATTTCAGGCATTGCAAATTATATTTGTGCAAAAAACAAAAAGCTAGACTATAATGCAAATAGAGAATAAATCTTTCGTTCTATAATTTTTATTTTTCAACAATTTCGTTAAAATTTTGTTAGATGAAGTGCGAAGCATTTCATAAGTTTTTTCTTTATGATTTTAACGAAGATAACAACATAAGAATTTTCAGTAGCGAAGCGTGCCTGTAAGGCAAGCCCAGAATTGAAACTAACGATGTTAGTTACCCTCACCCGAATTTTTCGAGCATGAACGAAAGTGAATGACTCATGAAAAATTCTGGCTGTGAGGTCGAGGAGCTACTGCACCGCAGAAGTCCGAATGTCAGCGGTGGTGGGAAGGCGCGCGCTAAGTTTTTTAGAAAAATAAATAAAGGGAGTAGTATAGTTAATGATTATGGGAGAATTGTTAGTTTTAAACAAAGAAGATACAACTTATTTATTTCCAAAAAGTCCATTTAATTTTGATGCTACTTTACATAAACCATCTCATTTTCCAGATCAACTAACGATTTATGAAGAAGGTAAATTTTGGCAAACAATTAGGATAAAAAAAGATATTTTCGGTATTAGATTGGAAAATGTTGGTGAAATTGAAAAACCAAAAATTAAAATTACTATTTTTTCTAATTCTGAATGTTCAAAAGAACAAATAGAAATTATAAAGAATGAATTGGTTTGGAGATACGATTTGAATGCAAATATATCTGAATTTACTCAAAAATTTAAGAAAGATAAATTTCTTGGGCAAGTGCTTAAAAAATGGAAAGGAATGAGAGTTAGCACTGCTCATTCTTTATATGAACTATTGATAATTGGAATTGTTTTACAAAATGCAACAGTAAGAAGAAGTGTTCAGATGTTAAATTCTTTATTAGAGAAATATGGTAGACTTATAGAATTTGATAAAAAGAAAGTTTATGCTTTATGGTTGCCTAATGAATTAGTTAAGGTAAATGAACAAGAATTAAGAAATTTAAAAGTCGGATATAGAGCAAAATTCTTTATCAGACTTTCTAATGATTTTGTAGAAGGTAAGATTGATGAAACAAAATTAAAAGTATTGCCAAAAGAAGAAGCTAAAAAAGAATTGACCAAACTCTTTGGGGTTGGACCAGAAACTGCTAGAATATTATTGTTTGAATTTTTGCATCACTATGATGTATTCGACCATATCGCATCTTGGCAACAGAAGATATATTCGCGACTTTTTTATAATAAACAATTAGTACCTGTTGAAAAAATAAAAAAAGAAATACTTAAAAGATATGGAAAATGGAGTATGTTGGCAGTTCATTATATTTGGGAAGATTTATTCTGGAAAAGGAAAAATCAACATATCGAATGGTTAGAGAAGGAAATTAGGCTTTAATTATTCTACTTTTAAAAAATACCGTGGGTCAACCTTCCCTTCTTTTGTTCCATATTCAAATGCAGATTGCCAGATTTTTTTATCTTCAAGTTTTGCCTTAAACTCCGATATTCCAAAAGCTCTTTCTTTGCCTACTTTATCCAATCTTATCTTAAATGATTTTTTATAAAAAATTATTAACAAAACTTTTCCATCAGTAAAATGAGCATACCATTCTGGTTTGATTATTTTTTCAAGAATTTTTGAGATTTTGTAAATCTCTTTATCTTCAATTTCTACAGTATATAATTCCCAGATTTGCTTTTCATTTCCTTCAGTATTTTCTTCTGTATCAGACCTGATAACTTTTAGTTTAGATAAAACAGATATATCTTCTAGACTTTTATCAATTATCCAACCTTTCCAGATATTATTCATATAATTAGAATTGTTGTTTAAGTTAAATATTTATCGTTGCGCGCCTTCCCTTAGTTTAATTGTTCGTTGGGGCGGGTGGTCGGGGGTTTAGCTGACATTCGGATTGTAACTAACGATGTTATGTTTGGTGGGGGTATAGGGAGCGAGGGTAGATGAAAATGCGAGTCGCAGCGACCCATAAATATTGAGCGACCGTCCCCCATCCGAGCACCGCAACCGCAGTGAGGAGCGCAGAGTTGGATTCTTACATGCTTCGATTCATAGTAGTGAGTTAGGGTGGGGCTTAGTAATTGCTTTAGTTCGTTTGTAAGATGGTTGCCGCCCAGAGATGGAAACATTTATATACTAAAGTGAATAACGTTATTCATTAAGTGAATAACATGAGACGTGAAACAGTATTAAAAATAGTCAGTTTGTTGAGGAAAAATTTAGGTAAAGAGTTTACGATATTGGAAATCTCAAAATTGCTTAAAATAGGATATCGCCCAGCATATAACCATATTGCTGAACTTGAGAAAATAAAAGCAATAACGACTAAAAAAGTAGGGAGTGCAAAACAGTGTTCCATCAATTTTGAAAATGCACAATCACTTCATTTTCTTCAAGAGGTAGATTTAGCAAGAACAGAAGAATTATATAACAGTAATCAAAAACTAAAAGCAATTCTTGAGGAGATTATTCCAAAAATTACCAATAAAATAACTTCTTCGCTCCATTCAATAATCTTATTCGGAAGCCATGCTAAAGGGACTGCCATAAAATCATCCGACATTGATCTACTCTTTATTGTCAGCAATATTAAAGATAAATCTGTGCGAAATACACTAGAGAGAGAATGTGCAAGCTATCAATATTCCCACAATGTTAAAATAAGCCCGCTTATAACTAATATGGAAGAATTTAAAAAAATGCTGAAATCTAAAGAAATGAATGTTGGAAAAGAGGCTAAAGAGCACGGGATTGCGCTCTATGGCTCAGAACAATTCTGGAGGTTAATCGCATGGCAAGAATAGACTTTTTACAAAGGAAAATTGGAGGATATTTACGAAAAGAACAATTATTGAAGAAAGAGGAATATACCCAACTAGAAAAACCATTTTTGAAAAAAGCACGAAAGAATTTTACTGTTGCTAATCTGATGTTTAAGATTTCCGAGCAAGATGAATTTAAGAAACTGCTTGCACTCTCTTCTAATTTTGAAACGTATGAATGGGTAATTGTTGTCTCTTATTATTCAATGTATGTCTCTGCATTGTCTGCTTTAGCAAGGCTTGGATTCAAGTCAAAAAGTCACACTGCTACAATCATAGTTTTAGAGCATTATTATGTTCATCAACAGAAAAATCTGGAAGTAAAACACATTCAACAACTGACGAAAGCCTATACGCTGAGTGAGGATTTAATAAACAAACTGATCCAGACAAAAACAAAAAGAGAAACTGCACAATATGATGCAACTCCGAGTATTTCAAGAGAAAATGCAGTCAATGCATTGGCAGATACAGAAGAATTTATTACAAAGATTGAGGAAACACTTTCATAAAATTATTTTAATTGTAAATAGCATCCAGGATAATAATCTAATTTATCCTCATTCATAACAATGACAAAATCATAATGCTTAATTATGTCAGAAAATTTATCTCTCAGCTCTAACATGACCTGATTGAATTTGTTGAAATCTTCAATCTCAAAATCAAGTTCGACGTCCCAAGAACCTATACTGTTGATGATGTAAGTAAGATTATTCAGATTATTACAATGTTGGGAGAATTGATTATATTTTTGGTTTGTTAAACTCTTAAATTTTAATAATGCTTTACAATAAATCCAATTAAATTTATTGAGATCAAGAAAAATACGGTTAATGAGAATTATTTTATCTTTTTTGAGATTTTTTATTCTGTAATTAATGATTCTGGGAGTAGTTTTTAATCTTTGGGCAATTTCAGTGATAGGCATACGTGCATTATTAACAAGCAATTTCAGAATTTCTTCGTCAATTTTATCTATTTTATAATCACCACTTTGTCCGCCTTGAAATACTACTTTATGTGGTTCTTTATCATTCACTAAGTATTCTTTTCTCCAATGTGGAACACTTAAACTTATGGTAGTCTCTCTTATAGAAATAAATTGACTAAATCTTTCGTCTAATTCTTTAAGCGCATTATTAAATTCATAAACATCTTTAACAATGTATCCAGCAATAATGTCCCATTTTCCAGAACAGGTTGCTATCCATTCGGTTTTGTCGTGGGATTTAAGAAAGTCTATCATTTGTTTAATGACTTCTTTACTTGCATTTTCAAGAGAAAGATAAATTTTGTATTTGGAAAATCCCAATTTGTACGTATCAACGACAGTAGCAAAGCGTGGGATAATGCCCTCTTTGAGAAATCGCTTTATCCTGTAATCTACTACTTGCTTACTCAAACCAACTTTTTTGCCAATTTCATTATTGGTTTGTCGGCAATCAGTATCTAGTTGATAGAGGATTTTTCGGTCTTTCAAATCTAAGTTTAAGCTCATTTTAAGAGGCATAAGTACATTTAGTATATAAATATTGTTATTTTGACAATAATATAAATGAAAAGTTATTTATATCTGTTGGTTGTAACTAATCAGTAAATAATGATGAGTGTGATGAAAATGACAAAAATGTACGTAACAATCGCAAAAGAAGATCAGGGTACTTTCACTAAATTAGCAAGATTAAAAGCACCACAATACTTATTCTTGAATCCAGAAGAAGGTAAAACGTCTTTCCAGGATTTTAAAGAGGGAGATGATAGAACTTGGTGTAATAGTCTTGGCGAACTTTTGGATTTCATGTTTGCTGATAATCGTGGATTGGTATTCAATATAGAAAATTCACAAAACCCCCAGACTGCTTTTATATCGCCATCCATTGGGCGTGGAACACAAATTTATCGTTCATTATCAACACAAGAATTTAGAGAACTAACAGAATTATCTATAATACAAGGTTACGAGAGATTTAATTATCACGTTGATAAAAAGGGAAGAGTTAGACGTTATTAGGCGGCAACCCCATAAAGTTTACAGTTGGGTTCATTTTGTAGAGTAGCGAAATTTAGAAAGCCCCACCCGTTTGTTCAAGTTACGTAAGAATCCAATTAAACATAACTCCATATATATTGAATAGGTAAATTTTACCGATTTTTTCCCGATTTGTTCGGGAAACTTTGTCGCTGGCCGTTGTCATAACGCAAAAATCAGTTCCTCTTGTCGAGTGCTCAAAATACTCGGCCTTTATTTTTCCATATTGAAGGTAAGCCACTAGCCACTAGACAGGTTCACATTACCTATTTAAATATCATTGTCCTTCGTTGGAAGCATGTTCGCTCAAGAAATAATCAGAAAAGAGGCTTTACAAAGAAATCTCAGCCCCCGAACAATTGAAACATATTGCTTTTGTGTGGATAAGTTCCTGCGTTTTTGCTGCAAAGAATTAAAATATGTCACTCGCAGGGATATAGAGGAGTACCTCTCTCGATTAGTTTTGTGGAATAAGTCCAGCAACACACTCAATGTCCACTTGAATGCCTTAAAATTTCTTTTTGAGCAGTGCCTGAAAAAAAGATTAACTTTAAAAATTTCTTTCTCTAAAGTTCCTCGAACGCTTCCAGAATTCTTGACCAAGGAAGAAACCGCTGCTTTGCTTAGATCCATAAGCAATCCAAAGCACCGCCTGATGCTTCAGATGCTTTATGGCACCGGTATGCGGGTAAGCGAGCTGCTTCATCTGAAAGTAAAAGACTTAGATTTTAACCAGAACTATGGCTGGGTGCGGCAGGGTAAAGGGAGAAAAGACCGCCTTTTTGTCCTTCCTCTGCATCTGAAAGAATGTTTGGCAGAACACATCCGCACAGAGAATCTCAACCGAGACAGCTATCTCTTTGTTAATTCTTGGAAAAGACCTTATTCTGCCAGCAGCCTGCGGTTGATTCTTTCCCGAGCCGCCAAACAAGCCGGCCTCGTCAAAAATCTTCACCTTCACACTCTTAGGCATTCCTTTGCCACCCATCTTATCCAAAACGGTTATTCTGTGACCGAAGTACAGCCTTTGATGGGACATAATTCAATCAATACCACTATGATTTATCTTCATTTAGCTTCCCCTAATCTGCTGAATGTCCAGAGCCCATTAGACTCTCTGCCAGAGAAAATTAATTAAACGTCTAAAATATGAACACTCTATGCTCAAAGATTTCCAGCCAAGATTATATCAAGAAACTATCTTTCACACGGCCGTTAAATTCAACACCTTAGTCGTCCTGCCAACAGGCATGGGCAAGACCGGTCTTGCCTTGATGTTGGCCGCCCAGCGTCTTCATATTTATCCCGATTCAAAAATTCTTATTCTTGCTCCTACTAAACCTCTCTGTGAGCAGCATACTGAGACGTTTAAAAAACATCTGGATATAGAAAAAGAGAAGATCGCTCTCCTCACCGGTCAAATCTCTCCCACCAAGCGAGCCGAACTCTGGCAGAATTGCCAAATCATCAGCAGCACACCCCAAGGTTTGGAAAATGACATTATCAATAGAACAATTAATTTCAGCCAAGTCTCGTTGTTAGTCTTTGATGAGTCACATCACGCTACAGGTGATTATTCTTATGTCTGGTTAGCTAAGCAGTATCAGCAGCAAGCTAAATATCCGAGAATTCTCGCTCTTACCGCTTCTCCTGGCTCAGATTTGGAAAAGATCAAAGAAGTCTGTCAAAATCTGCTTATCGAAAAAGTGGAAGTAAGAACACCCAAAGATAAGGATATCAAGCCATACATTCAGACTGTCGAATATGAATACATTCAAGTGGAGCTGCCCGAAGAATTCAAAAAAATCAAAAAATATCTAACCGACTGTTTCAAATCAAAAATCGAAGAAGCAAAAAAACAAGGTCATCTTCACAGCCAGTATCTCAACAAAACAGAATTGCTGAGAGTCCAAGCTCAGCTTCATGCTTCTCTTGCTTCTGGAGACAGAGATTTTCTCATAATGAAAACTATTTCTCTGCTAGCCGAAGCCTTAAAAGTGCAGCATGCATTAGAATTAATAGAAAGCCAAGGCTTGCCTCAGTTATACAAATATCTCCATGGTTTGCAACAAGAGGCCCCATATTCAAAAGTTAAAGCTGTGCAGAATCTAGTGATTGACTCGAATTTTAAAGCAGCTTTAGTTTTAACAGAAGAGCTGAAAGATAAAGAGATTAAACATCCTAAGCTGGAAAAAATATCGGTTTTAATCACAGAAGAATTGGAGAAATCTCCTTCTGCTAAAATAATAGTATTCACCCAATTTCGTGATTCTGCTATAGAAGTACAGAAACGGCTAGAGAACATCTCCTCCCAAATTTTTGTCGGCCAGACCAAGAAAGGAGAGACCGGTCTCTCGCAGAAAGAGCAGAAACAGATTTTAGATAATTTCCGCCTGGGCCAGTTCTCTGTTCTTATTTCCACTTCAGTGGGAGAAGAAGGCTTGGACATTCCTCAAGTAGACTCCGTTATTTTCTATGAGCCAGTGCCTTCAGCTATCCGCTGGATCCAGCGCAGAGGAAGAACTGGCCGTCTAGCCGGCGGTAAACTGAAAGTTTTAATCACCGGCGATACGCGAGATGTCGGCTATCGCTGGTCTGCTTACCATAAAGAAAAACGGATGCACAGAGTATTAGAGCAGATCAAAAAAGAGATGGGTTCGCTTAACCTTAAAACTTCCTTACCACATTCATCTTTACTAAGCTCTTCATCTTCTCCTTCCCCCCATTCCGCAGTCAAGGAAGCGGAGATAGAACCTTCTGCAGTTAAGACTAACGGCCAGTTTCCTCTTTCCTCTTTCGCTGCTTCAAACTCTCCCCCCCTTCCCAGTAAAACAGTTCTTATTCTAGCCGACCACCGGGAGAAAAACAATCGATTAGTCAAAGAGTTAATCGATCAAGGGGTCAATGTCAAATTAGAGCAGCTGAAAAGCGCAGATTATCTTCTAAGCGGCAAGACTGCTGTCGAATTAAAAACTCCCGAAGATTTTATCAATTCGCTAATCGATGGCCGATTATTAGAACAGGCCAAAGAGCTGAAAAGAAATTTTGAAAAATCAGTTTTGATAATCATGGGCACAGAAAATATTTACGCTCTTCGTCAAGTACATCCTCATGCTATTCAAGGAGCTTTGGCTGCCATTATGCTAGGATACAACATTCCTATCTTTCAGACAAAAGACCCAGGAGAAACAGCTTCTCTTCTGGCAGTGATGGCCAAGCGAGAGCAGGAGAAAGACACTTCTTTCAATCTGCATTTCCAAAAGCCGGAATCATTTGAACAGCAGAAAGAGTTTGCTGTCAGTGCTCTACCCGGTATCGGACCAGTAACTGCTAAAGACTTGCTGGCAGGCTTCGGCAGCATAAAAAAGATTGTCAATGCTTCTGAAGAAGAGCTGAAGAAAGTGTCCGGTGTAGGCGAGAAGACGGCCAAGCGGCTTAAAGACTTTTTTGAAGAGGAATATAAAAAATAGATTTTCTGCAGGCATTAATCAAATAATTTATATACTACATCTATTTATTAAACTATTAAACTTTAAAGTATACTTCGGGGGGTTAGAACGTGGGTTGGTTGGACTTTTTTAAAAAAAGCAAGGCAAAAAAAGCAGAGGAAAAAGAGCTGAAATGGATTTTATTAGAATTTTATCGATTAAAACTAATACATTCTTCTTTAAAAAATGCTAAGAAAGATCCTAAAAATGCAAAAGAGCAGATTACAAAAGCATTTAAACTCTTACGTAACGAAGAGAAAATTGAACGAAGATTAGCAAAAGGATTTTCTAAACTTGAAGAAGCTATTGGTAAGGAATTGGAGAGGTTAGAACAAAAACATTCTAAAAAGTTACAACCCTTTGCCGAAAGAGTACTGGAAATAAAGAAGCTTTTAGAAGCGGCAGAAGTTTTTAATGCTGATCTTGAAAAAGAAGCAGCAAAAGGAGGAGAAATTGAAAGATTATTAGAGGCTTCTACTGAATCTTTTTCCAAATTAGATGAAACTATAAACGAAATTGAAAAAGTCTTAAAAGAATTGAGAGGTTTTGAGATTGTATTAGGAAAAATAAAAACTCAAATTTCAATGATTGATGAAGAAATTGAAAAGGATTTGAAAGAGGAAAAAAAAGAACAGAAAATTAAAGAAGTTGTAGTGGAGATTAATCCCCTAATAGAATTAATTCGTAAGAAAATAAATGAATTAAAGACTGAATTTTCAGAGATTAAACATAGAGAAGAAAAAATAGCTAATTCGGCCAAGTCCGAGTTCAAAAAATTGAGTCAAAAATCAGAATTAAATCCTATCGAAGAAGATAATTACTCCCATGATGGTGAGCTTGTAGCGAATTATAATAATCTCTCTTCGGCGATAGACGACTATTTAGATCAACTTTATACCTGGAGTAAATATTTCTTTGATCTTCAAGTAATACTTTTCTTAAACAATGAACGAGTTAGAACCATATTAGAAACAAGAATAGTTAATTTCAAAAAGTTAATTAAAGAAATTGAGGATTCCCTTATTTGTAAACATTATTCTGAAGCGAGTCCTACGATTTGTAGTGAAGTTTTAGTCTGTTTAGGAGATATAACCAAGTTAATTAATAATCTAAAAAGATTATACCCTTAATTTATTCAGTTAGTTATACACTTTTTAATGGAGCAAGGGGATTATTAAGAGATTTTAAAATTAATAACCACAACTTTTTCAAAAAAAAGCTGAGGTCATACTTTTTTAATCAATTATTCTTCAAAATAAAGAAATCCAAGAAAGTATAGTTTAAGTAGAAAGTCTTTATTAAGTATGCTCCAGGTAATATATCGCTTTGGAATAATAAAAAAATAATACTAAAAATATCTTAATCTATCGGTGCCTTAGTCATGCTTACCATAGAAGCAATAAACATCAGCACAAAGAAGATAAGGAAAGTCAGTCCCCAGGTCTGGCCCATCAAGTCAAATATGTAATAGATGGTAATAAAAAAGCCCAGTATAGACACGGCCATAAACGAGGCTTTTAAAGGCGCGGCATGCCATTTCTTAGAAAAAGGAACTTGTTTCTTTGTTTTCTTAGCCATAATCAATCACCTCTGTTTTAATAGATGAAGTATTATTTCTTATTTTAAATATCTATCGGAAAAATTAAAAAAAATAAAAAACAAGCTTACTTTACTTTGGTAGCTAATATATTCCACAAGGCAGTAAACAGCCAGCCTAAGACATAACCTCCTACAAAGGCCAAAACAACTAATACTGCTGCGGTGCCTAAGCTAAACGGCAGGACCGAATAGACATTGCCGACAAAATGCATTGGAAAAATCCAATCCAAATAGGTCTGGCCGACCCCTAACAGGACTAAGATGGCCCACAGGGCGTGCAATGCAGCCGCAAAGATACCTGTTGTCAATCCTGCTAAATTCTTATTACAATCTCCTTTCATTCAAATCACCTCCGCGTTAGTACATCTTCTTTATAACAGCCATATTTCCAATAGTTTACCTACAATAAATCCAGCTACTGCAGTAACCATACCGATTACTGCCATCTCCAATCCGGCTTTCTTCCAATCGCCGATAGTCAATTTGCTTTTCACTGCTCCCACGGCAAATAGGACAATTAAAGATAACGCTAAAGCACCCATCATCCCCCATTTCACAGATAAAAAGAAAAAGGGAATCAAAGGAATCAACGAGCCGGCCACAGTCGCTCCTAAAACAAAGAAACCGGATTTTATCGGTTTATCATATTCATCAGGAAACAATCGCAGCTCTTCTTTCATCATAGTCTCTACCCAGAGCTTCTTATCACTGATAATTTTCTTTACGATATCTGAAAGCAGTTTCCCTCGGAAACCCTTTTTATGATAGATATCCCAAATCTCTTTTTCTTCTTCCTTAGGCACTTCTTCTACTTCTCTTTTTTCTGTTTTTAATTCCTTTCGGTAAAAATCTCTAGCTGCTTTAGACGAGGTATATGCCACTGCTCCCATGGAGATGGATTCAGCAAACAGAGCAGAGATGCCTGCCACTAAAACAATTTTCACTTCATTGGTGGCAATAGCTACTCCTAAAATCAATCCCAACACATTAACGATTCCATCCTGAGCTCCTAGAATAAACTCCTTGAGAGTCTTTCCTCTGCCAATTGCATGCACCTCTTTTTGCATAAACCAAAGAAATCATTTTTTATTAATAAAGGTTTAGGCAAATAAGTATGTGCATAGTGCGAATATCGCCAGCGAGTGAACAAAGTTCATCATTAGACTGTACTTGGTGTTTCATTACGAGATGCTTTGAATGAAACACACGAGCGAGCTATGCACATACGGCAAATATACGACCTTTATTCAACGTGCTGGCGGAAAAGGCGCTCTAAAGCCTCGGTTTTGGTTCCTAAACTATAATCTACTCTTGCCGGACTGAAACGGAAATGATCTTCCCGCGAGAAGGCATGGATCATATCTTTTAATTTTTTTTCTTTTTTGCCGTTCAGATGATTTGCCAAGATTTGGATCTCATCTCTCACTCGAGAGAATTCTGCTTGTAAGTGCTCCTCCCCCCGATGAAAGTTTTCCCGCAGTTTAGTCTCGAGATAACTGCCGTCAAAAATAACAATTCCCAACTCCTCTTCTTCGCTTTCTTTTGGACGAGGAAAATATTTCAAAACAGCGTACTCATATTTATTCTCTGGGCTGAGTACATATTCAGAAGAAGTAAGACCCAGGATATATCTAAAAATGCTGAGCAATCTTCTCCACCTCTTCGCAGAAAATCTTCGCTTCTTCCATGGTGTTATAAAGATAGAACGAAGCTCGCACGCTCCCTTTCAGATGATGCTGGTTAAACCAGGAGTGAACACAATGAGCTCCGCTGCGCACTGCAATTTTTTTTGACTTGTCTAGTACTCCAGCAATCAGATGAGGATCCAACTCTTTGATATTAAACGAAAAAATTCCTCCTCGCTTCTCTGCAGCTAAAGGCCCCAGTAGTTTTACTTTTCCAGATAATCTTTCTGTCATCATCTTGTTCAGCAGAATTTCGTGTTCATGGATCTCATCTAAACCAATCTTCTTCAAGTATTTAATTGCTTCTGCCAAGCCGATCACTCCGGCATAATCTTGCAATCCTGCTTCAAACTTAGCTGGTGATTCATCCCATTCCGCAGAATGATAATGACTGTCTTTGACTGTTCCTCCGCCGACAATGAATGGTTTCATCTGCCTGAGCAGTTCTTCTCGGCCGTAGAGCACTCCGCTGCTCGGCCCTAGCATCTTGTGGCCGGAAAAAGCCAGAAAATCTGCCCCCATTTTTTTTGCATTTATCTTTTGGTGCGGCACAGCCTGGGCTCCATCCAGCAACACTAAAGAACCGTTCTCATGAGCCAGCTTAATCACCTCATTTATTGGAATGGAAGTTCCATCTAAATTAGAAGTGTACACCACTGAAACCAGTCGAGTTTTTCTGCTGAGTTTCTTTTGAAATTCTTCCAGATTGAATTCTTGATCAAAAGGAATTACCTGCAGAATCGCTCCGTGTTCTTCTTTTTGCTTCAGCCAAGGCAGCAGGTTGCTGTTATGCTCTTTGCCAGAGATGATAATCTCTTCTCCCGGCCGAAAACCTAGTGAATGAGCCACTAGATTAATTCCTTCTGTAGTATTCTTAGTAAAAATGATTTCTTTCTCTTTAGCAGAGATAAACTCTGCAATCTCCTTCCGGCTCTTCTCCACTTCTTCTGTCACTTTCTTTCCTAAACTGTATTGGCTTCTCCCTCCGCAGGCCGGATACTGTTCGTAATACTCTCGAATCTTGTTGATTACCGGCAGAGGCCGCAGGCTCATGCAGGCAGAATCCAGATAGATGATTCCTTTCTCCAAAACTGGAAAGTCTTTTCTTATCTCTTCAAGATTCATTTTAAGTGTAATGGTGGGTTTAATGGTTAAATCTTCCTTTCTCTTTACTTTATCAAATTCTGTTTAAACTTATTAAATCTTTCTAATCCAATATCAATTTCTCTTTCTGGCAAGTTGGACTTATTAGCAGAGCTGATTAACAGTTCTTTAGGAATAGATTCAGCTTCCTTCTTCAATGCTTGAACTTCTTGTTCTGAGAGTAAGGGAGTCAAAGCACATTCAATCAACGAATATTTTATTTTGCCGTTTTTACATTCTGGATATACTGGCCAGCTTTTGCACATCGAAGGCCGAGCTTCATAAATTAAACAAGAATCATCTTCCTTCAGATAAGGGCAGGCACCATTTTTTGTTTGTAATTCATAATGATTAGGATTCACTTTTATGAAAAAATTTGAATACCCTGTTTCCAAAACTTTTTTCATCTCGTTTTCTGTAAAATCCGGACCGCACATCTTACAGCAAACTGCTCCGCAGGCTTTACAAGCGTTTAAGAATTTATCTTCGTTCATTTTTTTTATAGGAAATTTCGCTTGGTTTAAACCCCGCGCTTTAGCGCGAAATTTGCTATTCCAAAAACACGCTAACGTGTTTTTGTTATCTTATCCAGCTCTTCTTCAATTACTTTCTTAAACGTCTTAAATGGCTTGGGCCCGACAATAGTCTGATTGTTAATAAAAAATGTAGGAGTTCCTTGTACACCGACTTTTAACCCTTCTTGAAAATCCGCTTCCACTAACGAGGTATATTTTTGGCTAAGGTAGCATTCTTTTAATTTTCCTCGATCCATACCCGCTTTCTCGGCCAAATTAAAAAAATCTTCTTCGCTTTTGATAGTTCCCGGTTCGGCAAAAAGCAGTTGATGATATTCCGCAAACTTTCCTTGATCCTGAGCGCATTCAGCAGCTTCTGCTGATTCCTTAGCCCAGGGATGAGTGGTAATGGGAAAATGACGGAATTCTAATTTTACTTGGCCTTTGTATTTTTCTAAAACTTCTTGGATTACCGGCTGGGCATGTAATGTGTACGGACAAGAGTAACAGCCGAATTCAATGATTGTTAGTTCAGCTGTTGGTTCGCCGAAAGTGAATCCGGTGGTATTGGTCAGAGCAGTAATCGGTTCTTTCTCTACGAGCTCACAGCTTTGACTGGTAGAAATTTTGCTGTTTTCTCCCAGTGGATCGAAAACGCAAAAGCCAGTAGAATCCGGACCATTGCAGTTGCCATACTGCCAATAATTATACACTCCTTGAGCCGAGAGGATAAAACTAGCAGTCAGTAGGATCAAAAAAAGCCAAGAGAGAATAGTAAAATAGCGGTAAGTAAATCCGGCAATTTTCGGCCAGCTCATCAATGAGCCAGTTACTTCTGCTTTGATGCGGGTATCTAACCCGCTTTCGCATTTGCGTAACATAACCGTTCTACTTAGGCAGTGCCAAGCTTCTTTAGTCAATCTGCGGTATTTCACACTAAACAGGCTTAAGAGCAGAAATACTGGCAAAGCAACGATACAAAGGACCATTAAGGCCGATTTTACGGCCTATTTTTTAAGAATTGCTGTTTTAACGGGATACTTTGCTGTAACCTTTATATATTCCAAAATAGATTCTCTCTGATATGAAGCTCAAAGTATGGCAGTGGAGCCAGTTTCTGAAGGAAGTGGAGCTGATAGTAGACATCAGCATACCATACCTATTGATTCTTCTTACTTTTTTGATTATTATTGAATTCTCTCTGACCGGAGCAGCGGAAAAGTATTCTCTTTTTTTTGATATATCCCATAGCATTATCATCTTTATCTTTGTGTTGGATCTTATCTTTAAGTACCAGCGTACTCGTACTCTTGAACAATTCTTTACTCATTACTGGCTGGATATTTTGGCGGTTTTTCCATTCTATTTAGTTTTCCGCCTTTTTGAGCAGCTTACTCTTCTCTTCCGGTTTTCTGAATTGGCTCAAGAATCCCAAAAAATATTACATGAAGGATTAGAAGTAGAACGCGTAGTGGCCAAAGAAGTGCAAGGAGTAGAAAAAAGCAGCAAGCTTATGCCAAGGTTCCTCCAAGCTCTTCAAAGAAGCCCAAGACTCTTTAAGGCCAGAGTCTTTTTTAAGCATGCGCCAAGAAAGAAGAAAGAGGAAGCAAGCAAACAGAACAAAAAAAGAAAAACTAAGAAAAGAAACAAGAAAAAATAATTCTAAGCATTATCCAACCAACGGCAGATTTATCTCTACCGTATCTTTGCCCAGTTTAAATGTCAGTTTGGCTTCAGCCGTCTCTTCTGGCAATGGCTCGAATAATAAGAATCCTTCCCGGCTCTCTCCGATTTTTATTGGTTTGCTGTAGCTAAGCAGTCCAGTCGGTTTCTCTTTAAGAGAACGTAACTTATAATTTTTAGTTCCTGCAGTAATCATCCAGCTGCCAGGAGCAAAGGATTTATCCTTTTCTCCATTGTTAGTAATCTTCAAATCTAAGCGATAATGCTTTTCTTTTTTTCCGTCTTTTACTTTTGGTTCAAAATAACCAAAACCAGCCAATTCAATCTGCCAGATATCTGCATCAACAATCTGCTGGGCAGCAAAACTTTCTTCGTAGTATTTTTCCTCGTTAATTTGCTCTAGTTCTTCGCTGCTTATAGTAGGCAGAGCAATTTCTTTGCTTCGGATTAGTTTTCCCGTCAGATTCGATATAAAAATCACTTTGAATTCTCCTTTCTTAGCCGCTGCAGTTTTCACTTCGGCCTTTGGAATGTAGACTATAACCGCATCAAACGTATCATTAGCTAGTTTAATGGTCTGTTCAGAAAAATCATCTTCGGTAATGGATTGTTCTTGGCCGTAGAGCCCTTCTTTGTTGAGAGTATCTGTTACATTGACAATCAGCTTCCCTTCTGGAGTAATCTCTTCCGTTCCAGCTTTAAAGCCCAAAATAAGCTGGTAATCATCTCCCGTGTCTTGGACAAAGAACTTGCTGATAGAAGCGTTAATCTTCTTTTCTTTAACCTCCTCTTCTCCACAGGCAGCAATGAAAATAACAAGTACCAATATTACAACTATCGGCCAAACCTCTTTTTTGATCATCTACAGAAGAAGTATTCGCGCGTTTAAATCTCTTTTGGTGTAGCGTATGTGCATAGCGCGAATATCGCCAGCGAGTAAGCAAAGTTCATCGTAAGACTTTACACGGTGCTTCATCACGAGTTGCATTGAGTGAAGCATGCGAGCGAGCTATGCACATACGGTGTAGCCGACCACCTAGTTTGAGGAAACTATTTAAATACTAAATAGTTTACTTCCTTATATCAAAGAGGTTGATGGCATGACAAGAGTCTTATGGTTCAAGGATATTCACAAAGATAATCTGGCCCAGGCCGGAGGAAAAGGAGCCAATTTAGGTGAGATGTGGAACAATAACTTCCCCATTCCTCCTGGCTTTGTCATCACTGCCCAGACTTATAAAGAATTTATTGAAGAAACAGATATCAAAGATAAGATTATTTCTCTTCTTTCCGGTCTTGATGTAGAAGATACAGACAAGCTGCAAAAAGCAGCGGAAAAAGTACAGGAGCTGATAACTTCTATAGAGATTCCTGAAGATATCCAAGAAGAGATTACTGATTCTTACGATGTTTTAGGACTAAAGAAAAAATCTGGAGTCACCCAGATCATGGAAGGAAAAGGTGAGTTTGTAGCCGTGAGAAGCTCAGCTACAGCAGAGGATTTACCCAGTGCTTCTTTCGCCGGTCAGCAAGCCACTTTCTTAAACATCAGAGGTAGAGAGTTTTTCTTGCACGCAGTTCGAGATTGTTGGGCTTCACTTTACACTGCACGGGCAATCTACTATCGTATCAAAAATAATTTTCCTCACGAAAAAGTTTTCATTGCCGTAGTGGTCCAGAAGATGGTCAACAGCGAGAAGTCCGGAGTGATGTTTACAGTCAATCCTAGCACTAACAACCTGGATGAGATGGTGATTGAAGGAGCTTGGGGTTTAGGAGAGTATATAGTTTCCGGCACAGTCAATCCTGATCTATACCTAGTCGATAAAAAAAGTTTAGAGATAACAAAACGAGAGCTTAAACGGCAGGGAATCAAGCTTATCAGAGATCCGGAAACAGGAAAAAATATTCAGGTAGAAATTGACGGGGAAGAGGAAAAACTTCAGGTTTTAAGCGATAGAGAGGTTGTAGAGATTGCTAGGATAGGCAAAAAGATTGAAGAGCATTATGGTGCTCCTCAGGATATCGAATGGGCGGTAGAAAAAGGCCAGATTTATATTGTTCAGAGCAGAGGGATTACCACCCTCAAAGCAAGAGGAAAAATTGGAAGTAAAGAAAGAGACGATGGAATCGGTAGAAAAGATGCAGATACAGAAGAAGGAAAAATTTTAGTCAAAGGAGAAACTGCCTGTGCGGGAGCAGCTTCCGGACCGGTGGTCATCATTAAAGATGCTCGTGAACTGAACCGAGTAAAAAAAGGAGATATCTTGGTTACTTACATGACTAATCCCGATATGGTTCCAGCTATGCAGAAAGCTGCAGCTATTGTTACAGACGAAGGAGGGCTTACGTCTCATGCGGCAATAGTCAGCAGAGAAATGGGCACACCTTGCATTGTCGGCACAGAAGTAGCCACAAAAATTCTCAAAGAAGGCCAGACCGTTACAGTCAATGCCACTCGTGGTTTAGTTTACGAAGGAATAGTTGAAGTGAAAAAAATTATGCCCAGGGAAGTGCCTTCTCGCAATTATGCTCCCTCAATTGTTACAGCTACAGATGTCAAATTGATTTTGGATTTCCCAGGAAGAGCGGAAGAAGCTTCTCTTCTTCATATTGACGGAGTAGGTTTAGTAAGACTGGAATTTATTATTGCTGAAGGTGGCATCCATCCGGCAGAATATATCCGCCAAGACCGTGATGAAGATTACACCGAACTTTTAGTCAAAGGCATCGGCCGCATTGCTCAAGCCATGAAAGGCAAGCCGGTTTGGGTGAGAAATTCTGATATGCGTTCCGATGAGTATCGCAATCTCGAAGGAGGCGATAAAGAGCCGCAGGAAACTGATCCGATGATTGGTTGGCATGCTATCCGAAGACTGCTCGACGAGCCGCGCATCCTTAAAGCAGAGTTTGCTGCTATTAAAAAATTGCATGAGCAGGGGATGAATAATGTCGGTATCATGATTCCATTTGTCATTCGAGCAGAAGAAGTGAAAAAAGCTAAAGAGATTCTGCGAGAAGTGGGTATGGAGCCTTGCAAGGATGTGGAATTTGGCATCATGGTGGAGACTCCAGCCGCCTGCTGGGAAATCGAACGCATCTGTCGGGAAGGAATCAGCTTTGTTTCTTTTGGCACCAATGATTTGACTCAGACCACCTTAGGAATTGATAGAAATAATGAGAGACTTCAGAAACACTTTGACGAGATGCATCCGGCAGTCATAGGCGAATTGGCCATGGTAATTAGAACTTGTAAAAGATACCACGTTAAGACTTCCATCTGCGGCCAGGCCGGCAGCCGGCCAGAAATGGTGGAGTTCTTAGTCCATCAAGGTATCGACAGCATTTCTGTTAACATTGATGCAGTCGATAGTGTACGAGAAATAGTGGCCAAGACTGAGAGAAAGCTGCTGCTAGAAGCAGAAAGAAGGAAAAATTAATTGGGATGATGGGGAATTCGTTTTAGTTGTTTACAATTTAAACAAGTATAAACCATCTTCCCTCTGCGGCTTCTTATTCGGCAGTTCATTCCTGGCACCAAATAATGATTACATTTTCGGCAGAATCGCCGTCTTAACTCTTGGGGGATCTGCACTTTTATTTTCATAGCAATCTTTCTGGCCATTTCCACATAGCGATGAGAAAGATAGGGCTTGTCTTTGAATCGCTTCTCTGCCTCTAAAAAAAGATCTTTGATTCGTTCTAAAGCAATATCATGTTGTTTCTTTTTTTGGATGGGGACCATTTCCTGGAAAAAACAAAGGGTTTTTATAATTCTTCTCTCTTTAGGCAGTATGAAAAAGAAATATCATCTTTATGTCAATCTTTCCATTTTTGCGTTGATTGTACTGCTTCTTGCAGGCTCCTATTACTTTTCACCATTAAAAGACTTTTTTTCTTCTCCAGAAAAAATAAAAAGTTTCTTCCTTAGTTTCGGTAGATTTACTCCGGTGGCTTTGTTTCTCTCTATGATCTTGTCTGTTCCCCTGCCTCTCCCTAGTTCAGTTATCAATGCCTTAAGCGGTTTTATCATGGGTCCTTTATTGGGTATGATAATCGCCTATGCCGGATTAAATATTGGTCTGCTCGTGTCTTTCTGGTTGGCCCGCCGCTTCGGTCGAAGAATAGTGGAAAAACTAGCGGACAAGAAAGAACAGAAGCATTTTGGAATCATGTTTAAAAAATATGGATCTTCCCTTATCTTAATCTCTTTTATGGTGCCTATTTTCCCGGCAGACATCATCGGTCTTTTAGCCGGCTTGACCAAGATTAAATTCCGCCATTTTGCCCTGTTGGTGGCCGTCGGCCTTATTCCCCGCACTATTCTTCTTTCTTTGTTCGGTAGTGAGTTAGCCAAAGGATTCTCTCTGGAACTGGCATTAATCTCCCTACTGGTGCTGGTCTTCGGCTTGGCAGCTGTCTTCCGCCATCGAATCAAGATTTTCTTTGTCAAAGAGATTCGGGAGTTAGAGAAAGAGATTTAAATAACCTTCATTTCCCTGTAAAAATGAAACTCGTTGCCCAAGGAGCAGAAGCCAAAATCTTTGAAGAAGGCAGTCAGATAATCAAAGAGCGTTTCAGCAAGAAATACCGCCTTTCTGAGTTAGATGCTTCTTTGAGAAAGCTCCGCACCAGAAAAGAAGCTAAGATTATTCAAGTCCTCCAAAACAGCGGCTTTGCTTCTCCTAAATTGATTGATGTTTCCGAGAAAGAGATGCTTATCCATATGGAGAAGATCCCCGGCCCAAAGCTTAGGGATATCTTTAATTCTAATGCTGCTTCTTTTGGCGAAGAGATTGGCAATAAGATTGCCCAGCTGCATCAGAGAAATATCATCCACAGCGATTTGACCACCAGCAACATGATTTTTGACAAAGAGATAAAACTGATTGATTTCGGCCTTAGCTTTGTTTCGGATAAGATTGAAGATAAAGCCGTAGACTTGCACTTATTGGACCGTACTTTAGAAAGCAAGCACTTTCAAGTCTATCCTGCTTGTTTTGATTCAGTGATTCAAGGCTATTCTAAAGATAATCCCCAAGCCGAAGCTGTCCTCAAACGCTTGGAAATTGTCCGGGCCAGAGGAAGGAATAAGAAGTGATTTTAAAAGTGTATCCTACGGTAATCTCCCATGAACATCGAAAAGATTCTTGAATCTACAAAAGAGACTGAATTTACTCTGTCCTTAATCGGCAATTTTAGAACGGTCAATCGGCCGGAGGACGGCTATATGCCTTCCGGTGATGCAAAGATTATATATTTCATCGGAGAGACTAAACTTGGGGAAGCAGGTTCTATTGCCGATAGTAGTAATGAATTAGACCAAGAGATGAAGGATTGTCTCAGCAGATATCAGACTCTTTTAGAGCACCGCGACTATGCCTGTCAAGTAAAAGGCCAGACCATTTCGGCCAGGAAGAAGATTCCTATTTGAGCAAATTGTATAATACTACTTTAAAGTTAAAATTACACAAACATTTATAAATCAGTCGTTATTTGTATTTTTATATGGTCAATGAACAAAACGTTGAAGATTATCTTGCTGTTCCAATACCCGAAGAGTTTCATAAGAAAAATTATTTAATCTTAGACTCGCACACTCACGGCAGTTATTCCTATCCAGACCTGCTGGTGGCCAAGACCCTCAGTCACTACGGAAAAGACTGGCATCAAAGCCACGAAGATTTGCATCAAGAAGGAATGTTTATGCCAACTCTACGTCAGTTCGTCGATTTTCTCAACCTCTTAAAGTCAGGAAAAGCTTTTGACGGCAAAGGAAATAAAGTTTCTTCTAACGAGCTGGAAACTATCCTCAAAGAGATCACTGAGCCGAGAGATACTTTGCGGGTAGAATGGCTGGATGCGAATTTCGTTAATGTAGACCAAGTTTTGCATATCAATTATGCTCAGCAGATAGTTAATAGAGAACTGCAGCCCCAAAGAAGTGAACTTTTGTGGGGTTGTCTGTTGGTGGAAAACCGACTTAGCCACATAAGCTTGAATGATTACCTTGAGCGGCAGTTTGAACTATTGTTCTCCTTGCAGTTATAGAGTAGCGACATTCGAAGCAAATAACTGTAGGGTCGGGAACATCCTTGGTTGCAATAGCGGTTCGTCAACCCGGAATTCCTCCTTCGGGGTACGTCGAGTGCACACGAAAGATTGATTGATTATTTTTTTTAGTTTCATTAAAAAATAGAATAAACACTTAGTAATAAGTATCATCAAGAAATATTAGACGATTCCTACTCCAACAACTTCTCCCTGTTTTCTTTCGATTAGAATATTCGCTGCCTTTGCCGGCACTTCAGCCGCTTCTCCGGCTTCGTACGGCCCGTATTCGTTCAGGTCTTCGGCCACAAAACGTGGTACTGGTTGAAGAAATTTCACGGTTAATCTAGTAATAGCTTCTTCGGACGAAAGTTCTTTCTTTAGCATACTGCTTTCTTTGACAGGCTCAGTTTTCACAACAATCGTTGATTCTGATATGGCTCCAGGCACTACCAACGGCAGTTCTCCCCGCCACAGCGCATAAAGTATTCCTTTGCGGTAGCTGTCTAACACTGCCACTGCTTCTGCAAAGAATTTTTTCTCTTCGGCCAGCAGAGAAGAAGTATCAATGATATCTGACTGGGTGCGGCTTTTGTTGATAGCCATATCCAGCATTTTTTTCTCCCGGCGTTCATAAATTTCTTTGATCATCTTGCGGATGCTTTTCAGCTCCATGTCTAACTTTTCTTTTTCCCCTTCTACAAACAAGTCAAAGTTCCCCTGTTTGGAATCCAGCAAGGTCTGCTTCTCTTTCAGATAAGAATGAACGTCAACAAAGAACGTTTCATTAAGGAGCTGCAGCTCTTCTCGCATCTTTTCATTGCGCAGAATGTCATAAAGAGTCTCCAAAGTAATCTTAATTTCCATAACACACCCCTAACTATCCCAACCTTCTGCCGCTTTTAAAACTTTGCCAGAATAATTAATGTATATTTTAACCTCTATTTTCCAGAATATGGTTAATCGGCAGCAATCTTTAAAAATAGCTCTCTTTCTGAAGCAAAGATGGCAAAACTAGTCTTTGAAAGCTGGTCTTTTAATGAACACGGCGATGAGATAGAAGCAGTTCTCTTAAACAAATTTTCCTTAAAAATTCCCCTTGAAGAGTTTTCTTTCCTTTCAGAGCTGAAGGTGCAAGAAGGAGCCTTGCTCTTTAAGAAGATGAGCGAAGAACAGGCCGAACACAAAGTAAATTTCCTTCTTGCTTCCCATCTTTCTGAATTAAAAAACAAACGCACTGGAAATAAAGCAGTTTACTTTTACCCTGGTTGCGGGATTCCTTTGATCGGCAATGTAGCCTGGGGCATTGTATATCGTGATTCTTCATTAATCGAACTCAAGCCCCAAACGTCTTGCAATCTCAACTGCATCTATTGTTCTGTGGGGGAAGGAATTCATTCTCAAAAAACAGATTTTGTCATAGACAAAGATTATCTTTTAGAGGAATTTGATAAACTGTTGGATTTTATCGGAGAACCAGTAGAAGCTCATATCGGAGTGCAGGGAGAGCCCTTTCTCTATGCGGATCTGCTGCCCTTAATCAATGAATTGAACAGCCGAAAAAAAGTGCAGGTTGTTTCTTTGGATACAAACGGCACGATTCTTACTAAACGAATGATTGATGAATTATCTCTTAATCAAAAGCTGCGGTTAAACATGTCTCTTAATGCCATGAATCAGGAAATAGCTGAAAAATTAGCTGGCACAGGATATAATCTTCAACATGTGTTAGAGAACATTCGCTATGCAGCTACAAAAATTAAACTTCTAATAGCTCCTCTTTACGTGCCCGGTTATAATGAAGAAGAGATGCCTAGAATTATTGAATTCGTCAAGAGCTTGAAACTAACAAATAGACCGTTTATCGGCATCCAGAACTTTTTGCAGTACAGCTCGGGCCGTCATCCGGCCAAACAAGCAGCCTGGGAGCAATTCCGTCAGAAGACAAAAGAATGGGCGGTAGAGAGCGGGATTAATATCGACTTAAAGCCGGAAGATTTTGGCATCAGGAAAACAAAGCCTTTGCCAAAGCCGTTTAAAGAAGGAGAAATCATTAAAGCTAGAGTAGTCTGTGAAGATAGGTTTTCTTGCGCTCGAGTGGCCGTAGCCAAAGGAAGGAATATCTCTATCAACCCCTGCCACAGCAAGACCGGAGCAGAAGTGAAAGTGGAGATAACTAGGGATAAGCATAATATTTTCACGGGGAAAGTAGTTAAGTAAATCCGCAAGATCAATCAATTGAACCTGCGGCTTCTTCAAAAAAATGATGGGCCCAAGGGGACTTTCAAACCGCAATTGCTTAATTGCTGGTATTTGAACCCCTGACCCCTTGCTGACTATTAAGCAAAGGCTCTTCTCGCTTACTAAGAGGCAAGTGCTCTAACCAAGCTGAGCTATGAGCCCATTTAAGACAAAAATCCTTGCTTTAAATATAAAGATTATGCCTAAAAAAAGAAATAGGCCAACGAACAAGCATTTTGGAGCATATCATTTCAGTCTATATACATAAGGTATATAAATCTAAAGATTTTACTTCCTTTTGGACTATTCGGTTGTCTAGGAAATAGACTCGATAGGCAGATACCTCTGTCTGGTAATCGACCACACATTAGAAGACTGGACTACACCTCTTCTATTGAGCCTTTGCCAGTTATGTGCATCTGTCTGCAAAGAGATACAGGCCAAAATAAACCGAGGTGAGGATCGTAGGTATGGTTGTTTGATCTCTTAACCGAGTCCAGAGGAGGAAGGCAAAAGAGCCTTCCTTCAAATAATTAAAAAGAGGTAGAAAATGGTTTGTCCAAAATTAGTTCATGGAGATTGCAAGATTACTCAAGAAGTCTGCAAACAGCCGTATAAAATAAAGATGATTGATTTCAAGGCCTGTGCGATATACAAACGAGCAGTCAAGAAAACGTTTGCGGCTAAAAATAAAACAGTAAACAAGAAAGTGGTAAAGAAAAAGGCCGTGCATCGAAAGGCGGTTAAGAAAAAAGGCAGGAAAAGATAGTTCTTTTTTTTTTATCTCTCCATCGCATTATAATCTTCTAGAATCAGTCTGTCCAGCTCGGTCAAGTTTTTCACCAGGAATAATCTTCCGCTTCCAATCTCCACCAGTTTCTTAGCCATCCGTTCTCCGTCTTTATCTAAAGAAAGGCCGACCAGCGATAAAGTCACTCCTTGGTCTCTGGCCAGCCCGGCCGCTTCCAAGCTTTCTTCCTCCGGCCGTTCGCCGGCTGTAGGAAAGGCATCTGTCAAAAGAATTAGATGTTTAGTCGTTTTTTCTCGAGAAAATAATTCCAATGATTTTTTAATTGCTTTGGCAATATTTGTCTCCCCCGCAGACCTAATCTTAACGATTGTATCCAACAGATGGAAAAACTCTCGAGTGGGCATAAGCTCTTCTTTAATCTCTCGAGCGAAAGAAATTAAACCTACTTTGTCTTTTTTCCCCAAAGCAAAATATGCTAAAGCCACTCCTGCTTTTTTAGCTTGGGCAATCTTATCGCCTTTCATGCTTCCGGAAGAATCAATGGCATAAATCACTTCCGCTCCCCCCGTGCTTTTTCTGTCAAAAGCAATCAGGTCTTCCATCTGCAATTCATTGTGGCCTTGTTTGATTGCTTGGTGCAGACTTTTGCGTACAGCAATATTGCGGTAAGAATCTCCATGATGTAATCTCCTCTCTTCTCCTCTTTCCCCATAATGACTTTTTCTGTCAGATGGAGTCAAGCCAAATGTTTCTTTGGCGGCCAATTGTTCCAATTCTTCAAGATACAGAGAAAAAGCCGCCAGTTCAAAACCTTCTTCCGCCACATGATAATTCTTATCTAGCAGTCCATCCTCCCTCAGCTCTTCTACTTTCTCTTCAATCTTTTTCTTTAGCAATTGCTGAAACTCAGGAATTTTGATATTCTTTTTGATGTATTGTGGATCAAAGCCAGAAATCAGATTCAAGAAAGTCTTGCCATAAATCTCTTCTACGTTTTGATAATTTTTCACTAATTTCTCGAAAAGCTCGTCCGGCATAAATGGGGCATTATGGTTGACTGCTTCATTCAATAATTTAGCATTTTTCTTGTCAACTTCATTATCAAAGAAAGTAGCCGGGATATTTCCCTGTTTAGGTATCTGTTTCTCAATAGTCTCTTTTTTTTCTTTTTCGTAGGGCTTCAGTTTATCTGGGCTAGAGTGAATCACCCTGCTCCAGCTTCCCACTTCTCTTTAACCGCTTCTTCAGGAGACTTGAGGTATTTTAGACTAGGTTTTAATTCTACCCTGTGAGCCAGCACAGAAACCATTGCTTCCTGCACATCACGTAAAGAAACTTTGTTTCGATTGTTCAGCTGAGCATAACTCTGAGCTACTTCGTATAAGCTTAAAGATGCCCGGACACTAGGCACTTTTTCCAAATCCTTATCCTCTCGCAGCATTCGTACAAAATTGATGCATCCGGTAAGCAAACCTTCAGGGAATTCTACTCGTTTCTTTCCTTTTGCTGTCACAATCTCTTTCTCTGTAGCGGTATTTTCTGGATAGCCCATATAAATGAAATCAAATCGGTCAAGAAGGACATCCGAAAGTTTTTCTGTATTGATATCTTTAGGATTCATAGTGGCAATAAAAATAAAATCTGCGGGAAAATCTATCTCATATGAGCCAAGAGTAGCTTTTCCTTCTTCCAACACTTGGAGTAAAGCATTCTGCAGTTTCTCTGGAGCTCGGTTAATTTCATCAAAGAATAGAATTCCTTTATTTGCCTTGAAAATCTTACCCGGAGTAAACGCTTCCAAGCTGCTCGGCCCAAATTTTAATGCTTTAACAGGATCAATATCTCCTAACAAATCTTCCGCTGTTAAATCTGGACTGCCTTGGATGCGGACAAATCTTTGCATCCCTTTAATCTTCTTGCTTTTCGCTTTACCGCCTCGGCAGTTTGGGCAAGCAGGATTCTTTGGATCGCAGTGATAGGGGCAATCATTGACTGTTATCTCTGGAAGATAGGTGGCCAGATTCTTGGCTAATGTAGTTTTGCCAATACCTGGAGGACCGGCGATGATCACATGGTGTCCGGCCAGTAAAGAGCTTCGGACTTGATTCTTCACTTTTTCTTGGCCAATAATCTCTGAAAAAGAAAAATCCCTAATATTCTCTATCTGTAAGGCCATTTGCTTATAAAAACACGGATTATTTAAAATATTACCTCAGAATGTTAAGCATTCTGATGGTTCCAAAAGTCAGTCGATTAGTAGGCAAACTTTTGTTACCTTATTATCCTACAACTCTTTCAATTAGAGTAATAGTCTTATCAGAAAAGCTGGCGCATTTGCCATTGCATTGGACAATATCATCCCAGATGATGTTGATAGATGGTTGATTTAATTCTCGCACCAATTTATTTGTTTTATCTAAAGATTCAGAGAAGTATATCACATTTTTGCCGTCCCAAAGCATGTAAGTCTCGACTGCAGAATGAATCACTTTATTGGTCTTGTCATTTAAGTCTGCTGCGGCTACCGCATCCATTAATTTGATATAAACTTGATCTGTACATCCATCATAGACACAAGCAGTAGTCTCCTGCCAGGCACTGATAGATGCAGTATTGCTTGTCTTTCGAATCTTTTCATTAAGCAGACTAATAGACTCTGCAATTTTTACTGTGTCTTTAGAAGAAGATTGTTTTCTCAAGGCAATAATCTGTTTTATCGTTCCTTTAGAATCTATTTTGGAAGGCAAAGCCGAAACTGCTGCCGAGGATATAGCATCTCCGCTCCCGCTTTTAGAATTAGAAGCTGAGCCAATCTTAGCGGTAGAAGGATCTACGAGGTTATTGGATGGCTGTTCAGAGTTGGCACTTTCATAAAACCAGCCGAAATAAGTTACTGCACCAGTAATTACTACAAACGTAGCTATAACCAAAATCCAAAACATTTTCCTCATTTTAATAAACGGGAAAGTCCTCCTAGTATTTAAAGTTTACGCCACTCTGAAAAGTAATGCATCATTAAAAAGAAAGCTTTATATATACAATTTATTTACTTTAGATAATGCATAAAAAGAGGAAAGAAAGAGTTAAAAGACAAAGTAAAGATATCTCTAATCGAGCAGTAATCATTCTTCTTCTATTGTTGATTATCGTTAGCATCACTGGCATAATACTCTATCTGAGCGCTTTAGAAACGACAGAAACATTCAATTCAGGAAAACTTGAGGGGTATCCAAATTCTCAGGTAGAATCTCCTGCAAAGTCTGTTCCTCAAAATGTTGGAGGAAAAGTAACTTTTTCTATTGTTTCTCCAGAGTCTTCATCCAAACCTTCCGAAGGGGTGCAGGTATGAAAAAGCAAAAAGATATCTCCAACAAAACCATTATGGCCTTATTGGCGGTTACTCTAGGGATTACACTTTTAGGTACGACTTTGAGTATAGTCAAATTAAATAGTCTTCGAGATACGTACTTATTTTTAACTGGTGCGGCCACCACCACCGCCACCACGCAGTTGACTATCAGCGGCACTACCGGAATAACCATGCATAATAGCACCATCAATCTTGGTAGTGGGTATTATAACACGAGTTGCACTACTGGATTTGCATGGATTAACACTTCTGCTGGTCAGTATAACTGTTGGATAAATTCAACTCCCTCTTCTTTTATTGGTCATCACACCATCAATAATAGTGGAACCACCGTAATCAATGTCACTGCTGCATCTGGTGCAAGCAGCAAGCGTGATGCTGAACACTTCCTCTGCGGATCCATTGACGGGTGTGCATCTACTGTTGCTGCAATCAACGTCACAGCGTTTAACAATCTTGCCGGTTCGTGTACGGGAACCCTGCCTAACTTTGCAGTAATCCTTAGCAATAGCAGTAATTTTACAGTCACTCTTTGTCCGGAATTAAGTTCGGCTATTGCTAGCAACTCGATTAATGTTAGTTATTATATTCAAATACCCTCTGATGCCGGCACCGGAGCTAAAAGTTGGACAGTTACTTATGAAGCAACAGATGTTGTTGGTTAGAGCATGAAACGCGCCATCTCTCTATGTCTTCTTGCTTTCTTTCTTTTATTGAACTCTTCACTTGCGTTGAAACTAGGCCCCTCGGGTCAGCAGTTGGAATATGCACCCGGTAAAGAAGTGATAGTTTCTTATTTTTTTATCGCAGAAGAAGGGGGCGGTGACTATCAAGTAACTCTCACGGGAGATTTGGCAGAATATTCTTCTCTAGTCGATAATCAACCTACTATTTCTGCAAAGCACAGCGAAAAAAAAACTTTCCAAGTATCAATAAAAATTCCTCCACTTGGGATAGAACCTGGAGAGAAGAGTCTAAAAATCAGTGTCGAGCAAAAGCTTTCTTCTCAATATGGTCAGCCTCAGATTGGAGCGGTAGTCAAAGTCAGCAGCTACCTTCCAGTTTATGTTCCTTATCCGCACAAGTATCTCATTATAAAACGGCTGAAAACAATTAAAGAACAGAATGAAGTAGGCAAGCCTGTTTATTTTGAATTAGGTGTGAAAAGTCTTAGTACACAAACTATTAAGAGAATCTTTGGCGGAATAAATATATTTAATGCACAAAATCAGAAAATAGCTACTGTTCCTTTGGTGGAAGTGAAAGATCTGTCTGAGCTAGCAGAATCCACTCTGTATGCCGAGTGGACCCCTTCTGAAAAAGAGGGTCCCGGAAGCTATCTGGCCAAAGCACAAGTTAATTTTGATGATATAAATACTACACTTACTGCCGAACGGCAGTTTACTGTTGGTCTGGAAAATATCGAACTGTTAGAAGTTGCCCCGAATCAAATCTTTCTCAATCAGATACAAGAAGTCAAACTTAAGGTAAAAAGCGTGTGGAATGATGAATTAAATTACCGCGGAGAAAGCACTCTTTATGGAGCAGGCGGGTTAGAAGTGTATTCTTATAAGAGCCCAACCACTACATTGGCTCCTTGGGGAGAAGGATGGCTTCCAGTATATTTAGACACAAAAGGATTAGATGCCGGAGTGTACCAGCTTCAATCAACTCTTTTCTTTAATAACAAGGTAAATTCTAGAGTTTTCCCGCTTACCTTGGTTCCAGGACTGCCGGCAGAATCCGCTGGAGCAATAAATCTCAAAGACGCGTCAAGCAAAGTATTATGGTTGATCGTCATTCCTATGGCTGTTGCGTTAGTAGCAGCATTGATTTATATCCGTCTCCTGAAAAAGAAAGTAACGGGAAAGTAAACGCCTTTTCTAAAGGAAAGTAGGAATTATTCTCGGGAGCGTTTATTTTACCGGAAGGATGATGGTCAGAATCTTTCCAGTATATCTTCCTACCGAAGCGTTTGGGGGGATTGTTAGATAGATGAGGTACTCTTTTACTTCCTTCGGCTTTAAGGTGTCAGTTATATCTGGCTGGATACTAAACCAAGAACCTAAAGATTTATCAGAGACTATTTTAAATTCCACGTTTTCAGCATAAAGATGAGTATTATTAATGATTATCTTTCGATATGCACCAGAACCTGCAGGGATGCTTCCAAAGTGCATCAAATCTTTGTCTAGATTAAATCCCAAGCTTTGTCCTTCAGTGACATAAAAATCAAACTCTTTCACTAAAACTTCTTCTTTGTTAGGGGGAAAGAACCAGACAAATGTGGTTAAGACTAGTACTGCAAGTAAAACAGATAGAAGGATTAAAGAGATTATACTTTTCATTGGTCTTTCTTCCTCCAGAAAATCTTCTTTCGCAAACGGTAAAAAATTATCATCATCAATAACACAGTTATTGCTCCCCAATAAATGCGGATATCTAATCTAGCTTTTCGAAAAAAAGCAAGGGCGAGAGAAGGCTCTTCTTTTATTGGGGGTGAACATTCTTGTACATTAGGAATTTCTTGTTGATCTAAGACACATTTGTTGAGGTCAACACAAGTTCGTTCTTGTTTCTTTTCCAACGGACATTCTTGCGGCAGCCAGATACTGCATTGCCACTGCGGCTGGCAGACGCAGTCTTTTTCTTCAACTTGTTTATCGGGATAGCAATCAGGTTTAATGGTTGCACAACGGCGTCTTTGTTTGTCTCCTCGCTCACAAGAGGAAGGAGACCATTCTTCACAACTGGTTACTTCATCACATAGGCTTACTTTAGTGCCGATAGCAAAATAGCTAAATCCCGCAGTGCGAGCAGTATAATAAATAAAAGTTTCATCTTCTTTCTCTTTCTTCGTCGGTAATGCGGCCCAGTAATAATCGTAATGATACAAAACAATTTCTTCTTCCTTAATTTCCCACATAGACAGCCACGATTTTTCTACTTTAAACAAGATTTCTGCTCCAGATATAGCATCAATCGCTCTTTCACCATCTAAATAGATGGTTATTTCTCCGAGATGATACAATCTGCCGGGAGGAGAGACATCTACTGCTTCAGTTTTATTTCCAAAAGAAGAGATTATTACTTTTGTTTGATTGGCTTTCTTTTTTAAATCAGCAGTTACCGAGATAAACGGAAGTCCGCTCTGGGAAAAATCAAATTTATTCTTACCGAGGAAGGGAGAAACTATCTCTTGGAAGACAGTCTTCAGCGGTTCAACTTTTTTTATTGGAGTAATCCATATCCCAGGCATACCGGCGGAGGAAGGACAGGTTCCGCAATCAGCTGCACAGCTTGAACAGCCCTCATTAAAATCGCACGTCCCATCTCCGCAATAGCTTGTTGAAGTGACACTCAAGGTAATGTTGTTGGAATTGGCAGTCTGATTAATCGCATCATACGCAGTGAACACCACCCAGCTTAAACCATACCAGTTAGTCTCAGGAGTAATATTCACAGTTCCTTTGCTAGGACTGCTTAAGTTATTATCTAAGCTGAGATTAACATGTTCCCCATAACTTGCAGAGTACGTTAAATTTTCATTTTGGCTGTCATAGAAATAATCATCTAAATCCAAGCCGGTTAACTGTACATTCTCTTCCCAAGTTTGGTTAGGAATAGTTCGATTAAAAATTGGAAGGGGATTAGCGCTGATGATAGTAAGGTTGAAAATAGTAGATGCATTTGTCGGACAAGCAGAATTATAATCACTGACTTTAATTTGGATAGAATAATTTCCAGCCTGAGAATTGTTAGCGGTAAAATTAATCCGTCCCGTAGTTAAATTTATTTCGAACAGAGTGGTGTTATCGTAATAATACAAGCTGTGATTATCTGCATCGGTAGCATTTACCTGGAGAGTAAACGATAAGTTGGAAGTAGCATTTTGATTGGGGAGGGAGGAGATAACTGGCGGATGATTAACACAGAAAGAGACAGTTCCTTGAGACGAAGCATTGCTGGTGAGTACTGCTACTGCGTATAGCTGAAAAAGAGAGATTGCCAGAAGAAGCAAGGTAAGCCCTAAGATAATCTTTTTAAGAGTTATCCTCTCTTTAACAGATTTAATTCCTCCGTTAACAATTCGTTTGAATATCATTCTCGCCTCCCTTTCCGTTTACTGATAAAATGCCACGTCACGAATAAGACCACTATCGCCAACAAACTGCCAGAAAGAATTGACAGTAGATAAATCCACATCTTATCATCCTCTTTCTGTTTTTTGAGATAATCCTCTTCAGTCAAAACACTTCCCTTAAATTTGTTATGTGTAGTTTTTCCTTCATAATTGACCACCACATCAAATTCGTAATCTCCTGTCTCTCGGTTAGTGGCATCGAGGAAACCCTCTACGCTTTTTCTTTCTTCTCTTTGGATGTCAAAGGAAGCAGTTCTTACTTTGTCTAATTCTTTGCCCTCTTTATAGACAAAAACTTCAATAAAAACATTCTTCACTTCTTTATTCCACTTGTTAAGCAGCTCTGCAGTAAATTTGTTTATTTTGCCGACGATAAAATATTGGTCAAAAAAGAGTACATTAATTTCTGGTTCTCCTAAGATCATCTCCTTTTTTAGTTCCAGCCAATAATCATCATAAAAAACCGAAGCCAGCAGATTAAATGAGCCATATTGCACTTTCTTCTTATCAATAGTCGCTAAAAGAGTAGTGTCTGCTTTAGCAGCTAACGAGGTTTTATCGGTTTCTGCTTCAGCAATTTTTTCCTTGCCGTCATATATTTCAAAGGTGGTTTTCAAAGCTTGGATATTTTCTTGACCAAGATTCTTAGCAGACAATTTTAAATCAACCTGCGCAGGTTTCTCTTCATAGCTTACTGCGGTTTCTACATATTTTTTAGGATACGGTACATTGATTATCACCTTATGGGCAATTTTCAAGCTGGCAGAAAAGACATTACCCGAGACAGTCACGTCCGGTAGCTTCTCCGCGAGGATAATCTGCCCCAGGGTCTGACCTGGAGGTAAATCTTTGTCGATTTTGACTTTAAACTTTATTTCAAGCATATCCTTGCTGCTGTCTAGATGAATTGCTTCAGCAGGAAGAGTAATATACTCGGCCAAGGGACCATCGGCTAAGAGTTCTACATACAAATCTTTATGCTCATTATTGACTATTTTGAGAGTATATTCTCTTTCCGCTCCTTTTTCAAAATCAAAGGTGGTTTTAGCAGGAATTACTCCTAAACTCAGTCCAGCGTTTAATAAAATCAACGTCACAGCTATCCATAATATAATTTTCGTTTTCATGAGGCAGTAAATGTGAGGGTAGAGTTTCTAGTACCTCCCGGTTCATTACCTGGAATGGTCACCCATAAATCATTTTCAAAAGTATCATTCTCATCATGCCAATCAAAATTGAAGACATCTATCCTGGTGCTGACATTAGTGACAGTTGTCCAATCAAACGTAGATGATTGATTGACATAGGCTCCAGTTTCATTTTGATTAATCTTAAACTTAAAATAATCCGATGGGAAAGCAGCTCTTTGAAAAATAGGTGTACCGGTAACTGTAATATTTACAAAAACATTGCCGGCATTCTCTATTAGGAATGGAAAGGGACTGTTGGTGGAAGTATTGGCTGTTTCTCCGCCCGCTAAGGTACCAAAGTTTATTGTATTTTGGATAGCAGAGACGGCTAGATAGGAGTCCACGGTAAGATTAAATGTTGAAGACCAGCTGCTGAGAGTACCGCCACTATTTCCTTGAACTTTCCAGAAGTACGGAGTATCCACCGTTAATTCTGTACCAAGAGTATAATTAGTTTGGGTTGTCCCTTCAGCGATACTGCTGACGTTTACTTCTGGACTGCTAAAATCATTATTATTGTCGATTACGATATTGTATGTAGTTCCTGCTCCACCTACCGAATTGTTCCAGATAAATGTGGGGGTATGATTAAGAGTGTGATTGCCATCGTTTGGAGAAACCAACGCAGGAGCAGTTAAAGAGACAGCGGAACTCGCGATTACCACCCAATTACTTGTTGCTGCTGCCCCATCCACCATTCCATCATTGGGCGTAACCATTGCAGTCCAGTTTTCTCCTACTGTCGTCTCTTCAGCTACGATTAAATCAGTTCTATTCTGGTACAACACCGTAATCTCTTGACTGGACAAGCTTCGGTTAAATATCATCATCTCATCAAGGGTACCATTAAGATAATTATCTATGAATGTACCCAGGACTGTAGTTGACCCACCAGAAGAGGTGAATGCTCGACTTGATTCTTGTTGTTGTAATACTCCGTTAATATACAACCACCCTTCGGTTCCATTAAATGCCCATGCAAAGTGTGACCACTGATCTAAAGCGATTGAACCGTTAGTTTTTCCAATGTTATCGGAACCATTATAATACATCGCGTTTAATGCTCCTGCCTGAATATGCACCAAGAACGCACCCCCCCCAGATACTCTAGAATGGATTAAGCCCTGCGTGTTAGTAATATTCTTTGGATTAATCCAAGCTACTACTGTGCCCCCCCTAGAAAAATCACTTGCAGCAGAGATTGTAATCGAGTTAGCCGAGCTACCATTAAATTCATACGCTCCTTTTCCATCATGCCCCCCGTTTAAACTCCAAGTTGCATTTACAACAGTTCCATTCTTCCCTAACGCATAATTCTTAGTCCAGGTATCATTGCTTCCCCCTTCAAACGGCATGTTGAGCCAGGCAATAGATGTTCCATTTACTCTCCAGTCAATGATGTTTTTCACTCCGTTGCCATCAACATCTGCAGTACTTTGATTGTACACAGTCAGATTTTGGTTAGTATCATTAGTAAGTGGATTAGTAGAATTCAAGATAGGAGTTCCTTGAGTCGGTGCACTGTTAGGAACAAAAAAAATGAAAGTTACAGCTGTACTGTTAGTTAAGCTTAGATTTATGATTGTTGAGTTGGAACCGTACCCTGTAAGATTAGCAGTAATATTATGGGGGGTACTATAGTTTTTAGCTGCTGCAGAGGGATATTGAATAAATTCTGTCAGAATAGTAGAAAACAAGCCCCCGCTATCAGTCAAGCCGGATTGCTCGATAACATTTGAGATATTATATGCATTTATTTCTGCCCCGCCTAAAGGTAAGATGCCCGTTGTAACATTAACCCATAGATACCATTGAACTGTAAGATATCCCCCAGTTATCACCCCAAGATCGCTGCGGTTAATCTGACAATTGATAATGGAATTATTATTTGTAGAAGTGCTGCGCACATCATTTGCCGGAGCAACATTAAATGTAGAATTAATAATCGAATTATTTTCTGCACCGGTTTGAAATTGAATTCCGTACGCGCTTGCTCCGGAAGTATTGATTGTTGTATTGATTATCTGAGTATTAACTGCTGTAACTAAAGAGATTCCTACGCTGCTTGCCCCAGTCGTTAAGATACGGCAGTTCTGGACAGTATTCCAATCATCATTATCTATCAATATGGGATTAGCTGTCCCATTGATTAAATTATTCTGGCAATCAAGCTTCTGCCAATCTCTAATAGTGCCGGAGATAAGAGCCCTACTTAAATACACAGAATCTAAAAGATAGATAGTTTGATTCCCATTAAGATTATAATATGCATGCTGCAAGGTGTTGTAAACGTTATTGGCAGTACTTGATGAAGAGATGTTGATGGTACTTTGGGTGACACTGGAATTGACATAGATTGGAGAATTTGGTGTTGGTCCGCAATCTCTGCTTAAGACCTGAGCCGCAGCCACAGTAGCATTGTAATAATTTCCATATAATCCTGGAAGGCATAATGAAGTATTCGTCCCAGAATCCGTTATCCCCTCACTTCCCAAAAAGAGATTCCTCCAAACATTATTGTTGTTGGAAGTCGTAGCATCAAAAGATAGTGCAATAGTGCCATAATCTCCGCTGAATGTATTATTCGTAACATTAGAATTATCTCCATTAACAAACCGGACACCATACAGTTCTCCCCCAGCGATGAAACTATTATTATAAATGGACACTTCCCCATCATTAGCGATATACATCCCAGAATCAAAATCATTAATGGTGCAATTCATCACGCTAATCCCAATTTCTCCATTAACCACTATTCCCCCAATCGCCGAATTAGAAGCGGTATCTCTGAACTGACGTCCCAAACAATTAATCTGGGTATTATTCCTTACGGTTTCCACGGCATTACTGCTCTGCGCATAACTGGTGTTATGATCTGTAAGCATGTACGCCGTATTCATTCCCACAGTGTTATTCAGATTATAAACCGCGGTTCTCAAATCAGTGTAATTAGCCTCTGTCCCGCCCCAGGTGAAAGACGTTGCCACACCATGCTTGACATTCACTATGCCGTTCGGTGTCGGTCCGCAATCATACGGCAATACTTGAGCAATCGCCACAGAACCGTTATAATAATTACCCCACAATCCACTAAAGCAGACAGAAGTATTGGTGCCAGTATTAACTATTCCACTCCCCCCAATAAACTTATTTCTCCAGACCTTATTGTTATTGGAAGTCGTAGCATCAAATGATATGCCTGCTGTACCATAATTTCCATCAAAAGTATTATTCGTAACATTAGAATTATCTCCATTAACAAACCGGATACCATACAGTTCTCCCCCAGCGATGAAACTATTATTATAAATGGACACTTCCCCATCATTAGCGATATACATCCCAGAATCAAAATCATTGATGGTGCAGTTCATCACGCTGATTCCAATTTCTCCATTCACCACTATTCCTCCAATCGCCGAATTAGCGGTAGTGTCCCTGAATTGATGTCCCAAACAATTGATTTGGGTATTATTTCTTACAGTTTCCACGGCATTACTGCTCTGCGAATAAGTGGTATTATGGTCCGCTAGCATATACGCAATATTGTTTCCAGAAACATTACCCAAATTGTAAATCGCAGTCCTCAAATCAGTGTAATTAGCCTCTGTCCCGCCCCAGGTGAAAGACGTTGCCACACCATGCTTAACATTTACTGTGCCGTTCGGTGTCGGTCCGCAGTCATTTCCAGGAACCTGCGCAATCAAAACTGATCCATTATAGAAATTCCCGACGTTTCCTATGCAAAATGAAGTATTAGTTCCAGAATTTATTACCCCATCACTTGCAAAAAACCAATTTCCCCAAACTTGATTGTTGTTGTTAGTCGCAACTGGGATATTGATCGCCGCGGTTCCAAAATCTCCTACAAATGTATTGTTAGTAATATTGATGTCATGAGCACCATTGGCACCGCTAAAAATAACTCCTGAAGTGCTACCCGCAGCAAAACTTATAAATGAATTGTTCGCGATAATCGTGAATCTAACGGTATTACCCATACTAATTCCGTTGATGGTATTATTGAAAGTATTATTTTGAATTGTCGAATAGTTGGATGCTAGAGTTAGAAAGAATACCCCCCCGCCAAATTTGTTAAGGATGCAGTTTTTAACTAGGAGATTATTAAATCCTCCCGAATTGACAATCGCGCGATCACCGGCACCACCATCCCCATTGATAGAAAAACCAGCACAATCGATTATAGCATTGCTTTTGTTGATGGTAAGACAACTAACGGTAGTACTAAGACTGCTAGTTAAGGTAATATTGCCATTAACCGTTCCACAGGAAGTGGAGTTGGCATCAGCCGTAATTCCAATATCCCCTAGTGGAGTGATTCCTTTTTCCGTATTGATCGAATCTCCATTAGACACCGCTGCCCCGGTCAGCAGTTCTCCGGTAAGCAGTTGGGAGAGTATACTGGAAGAATCTTTTTCATTTCCTTCGCTTCCAAAATAAAGAAATCCTCCAATCAAGACCGCGGTTAATAATAAAATAACACAATTAAATGAAGACATATTCTTAGTTTTTGGCTTAGCAAAAACGGATTTATTTTTTTTCCTTTTCGGTCCGGATGTATTTTTCTGGTTCATTTCTGCCCCCGTTTTTCTTTGGCGCGGTTATACGCAGTCCAGATAGTCCGATCATCTCGATTAAGCAGTTTTGCAATCTCAG
>JAGVYL010000022.1 GCA_018303285.1 Candidatus Woesearchaeota archaeon
GCTACAGTCACGGTGGAAAATATTCCTTCTCTTAAAGTTCTGGAAAAAGCCGGCTTTAAGAAAATCGGCATCAGGAGAGAATATAATAGAATCGGAGGAAAATACTTGGATGAAGTTTTCTTGGATTTTACTGCGAAGGATTACAAACAACAGTCAAAGAAATAATCCTCACCAATATAAAACATACGTTTCTCTAGAAAAATAATGGAGTCAGATAGACTTCCATAATCCCTGCCACGATTAGTATTCCCATAGCAATGAGCATCAACTGGCTGGCATCAAATAATATCTTCTCCTTGCCAAGATGATGCTTGATCACAGCCACAGAAATAATCCCTCCGGCTAATCCGGCAATCCAATAAGAGAGCATTTCTGGGATACCATGTAATAAATATCTCAAGAAACCAAAAGAGAAAGCGCTGAAATACGCAGCCACCCCCGTTAAGCCCACCGAAGAAGCGGCAATAGCCAGCTCATTCTTGATAAATGCTCCGATAGCTGCTGCTACTACCGATGCATTCCAAGTCAAAATAAACAATGCTCCAGTCCCAAAGATAAATGAAAAGATGAACGAAAAAAACATCACTTTTACATTATTTAATAAAATATTTTTCAAAGCAGCAGTGGAAGTAGCTCCGCTGTTAATATGAGTGATAGTCTGAGTCTGCAAAGAAAATATCTGATCCACCATTTCTGAAGGTAAAAACACATACAACAAAGCCAAAGTGGCTGTCACCCCGACAAAGAATAAAATCAAAAAGTCAATCACTTTAGTATGCTCCTTCAGCATTGCCCATTCGTTGCTGAAGACATTATCAATCTCTTCCTCGCTTTTGATGGTGGTAAAAAAGATAGGCAAAGCCGCCATAACAATAAAAAAGACCATCAGCATGCTGGCCGCAGACCTGAAGACCATGTACGCTAAGAAGAACGAGATCACTGAATAGAGTGCTCCAGCTGCCAGCATTTCCCATGGCTTACGCTTGATGATGAACGGACTGAACAGAGATTCTAGCACCATTATTTATCCTCTTTTTTTAAACCTAGTCTTATCCCCTAACTGGCTTCTGCTGAATCTCTCTCAGCCAAAGCAATCCGATGCGAATCATCAGCTTATTGAATTTATCTGATAAGCGATATACTTTTTTGTACATATCATAATCAATCAATCCCATAGTTTTCATCGGGGTAAGGATACGGTCATAAAACTGTCGCTTATTATATGAAAGGGTAACAGTCTTCTTTAAGATAGGAGGCATGCGGTTTTCCTGCACTACCATCTTTCCTTCATGTAATTGAGTGGCAAAAAAAGACATTTCAGTCTTATTAATCTCTCCTTTGTTTGATTTCATATACTCTACTAAATGCTTGGCCACTACCTGCTGCTGCTCTGTAGCAAAGATAATCTTAAATGGGTCTTCCGGCAGGTTAAACTGGTCAAAAAGGATTACCATAAATAGCCAGAAACGTATATTGATATATAAACGTTGCCCTTATTGACAAAATCACCTTAAAACTCCCATATATTTATATACCAACTGCGGAAAATAGCATAAATCTAAAATAGCATTCAAGCATATATCCGCTTAACAGGTGATTGCAGTGAGTTTCAAGGAAAAACTATTGGATTTTTACGATAAGAAGTACAAGCTTTTGATGATTATCCCTATTATATTAATCATTTTTGCCATCGGCCAAATCGCCTACCAAACATACCAGACTGGTGATTTCGTCCATAAAGGAGTCGGCTTAAAAGGCGGTTCTGCCATCACTCTTTACAAAGAATCGCCAGTTAAAGAAATGCAATCCTTCTTAGACAGCAAATTTCCTGGAGAAGGTATCTCCGTAAGAGAAATCACCTCTGCGGGTAAAACCTTGGGTTTAGTTATAGATTCTGAACGTCAGGATAAAGACGGAGTGGCTCAATTAGTGGCTGCAGTAAAAGAACAAAGCGGAGCTAATGCTCAAGAGTACACAGTAGAAATTGTTGGTTCTTCTTTAGGAGAAAGTTTCTTTAAGCAGACCATTTGGGCAGTGATCATCGCTTTTATAGTGATGGGAATTGTCGTTTTTGCATACTTCCGAATTAGGCACAGCCGGAGTAGCCGCTTTCCTTATGCTTATCGGCTATTCCATTGATACAGACATGCTGCTTACTTCTCGTGTCTTAAAACGTAAAGAAGGGACAGAGATAGAAAAGATTATCGGAGCAGTAAAAACAGGTTTGACTATGACTATTACTACCATCACCGCCGTAATAGTTTCCTTAATTTTTATCGAAAGCGAGATTGTCAAGCAGATTATGCTCATTCTCTTAATCGGTTTGTTCGTTGATATGATTATGACTTGGATCCAAAACGTAGGCATCCTGAGGTTATACTTAGAACATCAGCGCAAAAAAGCACATGCGGCAATTAAAAACTAAACAGTCTAATTTAGAACTAAAAAATTAAAAAAAATAAAATGTCCAAAATCAAAAAAATCTTCACCAGCTGGCGAGTGATCATGCTCATCCTTTTCTTAGTTTTTGCTGTAGTTTCTATCCGGCCGGAGTTCTGGAACGAAGGGGTTTCAGTCCGCAGTGTCATTCCTCATTCTGCTGCTTCAGATGCAGGTATGGCTAATCCCAAGGCCAATAGCGCTCCTCTAAACAAAGAGACGATTACTGCAATTGATAATCAACCGATTACCTCTTTAGCAGATTATTACGCTTACACTGCCGGCCTCAAAGCTAATCAGACAGTCTACATTAAAACAAATAAGCAGATTTACCCCATTGTAGTCAAAGAGTTAAAAGAGATAACTGTTCTTAATGAAACCGAATGGAAAGAAGTAGAAGAAATCATCACTACTAATGAAACGGTCAATGGCACAGTCCAAGCAGTAAACAAGACTATCAAAACTACTAAAGAAGTACCAAAGACTATAGAAAAAGTTATCGGAGTGGAAGAACTGGGAATAAAGGTTAGTGAAGCAGCTACCACTAATATCCGAAAGGGATTAGATCTAGAAGGAGGAACAAGAGTGCTTCTTAAACCAGCCGGCCAGTACACCCTAGAAGATATTGACACAACTTTAGAAAGTTTGAAACAGCGCTTAAACACTTATGGTCTAGGTGATATTAGCGTTAGAAAAGCTTCTGATCTTGCAGGGTAAATTTGAAGCCAAGGTCGGAGAAAAAACTGTTTTTGTCGGCGGCCAGAATGATGTTTCTTATGTCTGCCGCAGTGCCAAATGCTCTGGAATTGATATGCAGCAGGGCGGCTGTTATCAATCAGCTTCTAGCCAATGGGGCTGCAATTTCTTTTTTACAATTTCTCTTAGCGGTTCAGCCGCTCAGAAGCAGGCAGAAGCTACTTCTAAATTGGAAGTGGTTGCTAAAGAAGGAGGCCAAGGAGCGTATCTTAGCAAGACTCTGGATTTGTACCTAGACGATAAACTTATGGACAGTTTGCAGATTGGGGCAGAATTGAAAGGCAGGGCAACTACAGACATTCAGATATCTGGAAGCAGCCAAGGAATCACCCAGCAGGAAGCAGTTTATAATACTTTGGCCAGCATGAAAAATCTGCAGACCATTTTGCTTACGGGCAGTCTTCCCATCAAATTAGAAGTAGTAAAGATTGAAACTCTTTCCCCGTTATTGGGAAAGGAAATGCTTTTCAATGCTTTATGGGTTGGAGCGTTGGCTTTATTGGCAGTAGCTTTAATCGTTTATCTCCGTTACCGCAAACCGATTGTAGTCGTTCCTATGGTTTTGATTCTTGCTTCAGAAGTAATCCTCCTGTTAGGCTTTGCTGCCCTCACGGGTTGGAATTTGGATCTGGCGGCCATTGCCGGTATAATCATCGCTATTGGTACTGGAGTAGATCATCTGGTCATTATCACCGATGAAACAGTCAAACAGCAGGCCATCATAGATTGGAAAGAGAAGATCAAGCGAGCTATGTTTATTATTACTGGAGCCTATCTTACAGTTTTATCCGGCATGCTGCCGTTATGGTTTATCGGAGCAGGTACCTTGAAAGGTTTTGCTTTCACTACTATCGCCGGACTTTCTTTTGGCGTTTTGATTGCTCGGCCGGCTTATGCGGCCATTATCGAGGTTCTGTTAAAAGAGTAAACCTATGTAATCAACTAATTCATATTATCAACCAAATAAATCAGCTAAATCAATCAAATAAAAAGAGGCACTATGGAACGAAGGATCAAAGGCATCATCTTTGTGATTTTATCTACTCTCTTTACTTCTTCTGGTCAGCTGCTTTGGAAATGGGGGGTGGATTCAACGGCCAAGTCAATGTTTAATCTCCCCCTAATTTTCGGCACATTGATTTACGGCTTGGCAGCTTTATTATTAATACTTGCATTGCGTTATGGAGAAATCACCTTGATTTATCCGTTCATCGCCAGCAGTTATGTCTGGGTCAGTTTGGCATCTTCCTTGTTTTTTAACGATACTCTTTCCGGCTTAAAGATGGCCGGTATTGCCTTGATCATAGTCGGAGTAATCCTAGTCTGCACTGGCGGGCTGAAAAACAGAACGGAAGTGGCTATATGATTTGGTGGCCCACTATTTTGGTAATTATCGGAACTTTCTTTGGAGCCATCGGGGCAGTTTTCTTCAAGAAAGGAAGCGGAGAATTATACACCCATATTAAAGATGCTCTGAAAAACCTGAGAAATAAGAATCTGTGGATAGGTATATTTTTTTACTGTGCGGCCATTGTGGTGTATTTAATCGCGTTAAAACAGGAAAAATTAACATACATCTATCCTTTAGCTTCTCTCACTTATATCTGGATAGCTTTGCTTTCCGTCAAGTACTTAGGAGAAAGAATGAATGCGGCTAAGGTCTGGGGATTTATCCTGATTATCGGCGGAGTGATTCTAGTGGGCTTGGGGAACGTTTAGGGGGTCAGTAATAACTATCTATTATAACCGCAACTTGCATACGTTATCAACAAAAAGTTAAAACTTTATCTGATTCTTCTACTAATTTCAATAAATCCTTCATTGATGAAATCGGACAAACATTACTACCTCCTTTCTCTCTTGATTTCAAGCAAGTCCCGCAAGCCAATATCTGTCCCTTGTTCTTAACAAACAAGTCTGTCTGTTCTGCTACATTGTATTTTTCATCTTTGATATCCTCTATTTCAACTCCCCTATTCATCAGAAAAGCTTTTACTTGGTGGTTTTCTTTTAGTGAAGTATTTCCAAATCTAAACGCGTTCCAGACAACTTCCGGCTCATTCGTACTTATTATTACACCAATTCGCATTTTTTCATACCCCCATCAATTATTCCTTATTATTTTTTATTTTATTCTATCTCTCTCCAGTCAAAAGATAAGCCAGCTTCTCCACCTCTCTAGAGAAAGCCGCCCCCGGATGCACCTGCACGGCCGGCATGTGCCATTCCAATGCAGAAAAGATTTGGCTGTCAAATGGAATCTGAGAAATAATCGGGTAAGCAAACTGTTTAGTCATTTTCTCCTGCAGTTTATTGCCTACCAAACCGAGTATCGTGCATCCTGCTTGCTCAATAAGTTCAATCTTCGCATTTAACTTTCCTTCATTGACCTGTTTATCAAAGAGCAGGAAGCATTCTTGGCAATGGCTTAACAGCTCAGCAGAAGGTTTATTGCCTGCTTCCACCAAGACGTAATCCGCTCGGCCATCCAGATGCTCAAACAATTCTGAAATCATCTTTTCTTCTTTTCCTAAAGAAATAATCCCTAAACCGGAATGGTGAGCAGTAATGGCGTTTTCTATTTTGCCATTTTTCAGATGCTCTTGCATCGGTTTATTCAATCCTTCTGCACCGAGATGAGAAAAGAGATGCCCTTCCCCGCTGCCATCTAACAATAAAACTTTTCTTCCACGTTTCTGTATGGCATAGGCCAGATTGACGGCCAGCAAAGTCTTGCCTACTTCCTGTCTCTCAGAGACTAACGCGATAAACTTGGTCATTTTATTCACCAACCGGATTTAATATGAATTTTATCAATGCAAAAATTGCGAAGGCAATGATTATCCATCCAATGACGGTTAAACTATTTTCTAATTTTTCTTTAGAATTTTTTTTCATGGGAATATCTCTTTTTGATTAGTACCTCTCTTTATCTTCTTTCGATTTTATAACCACCTCGTTTATTCTTCTTCTATCCCTACAATCAGGAAGACCGCATGTTTCAAAAAGTCTTTAGTCAAGTCTTCGCAGTTTTCCAGATTATCGATGCAGATTTCTGCCGTAGAGCAGGGAAACGAGATAATCATAGTGACATGACGGCGGAATTCTTCTCTCTTGCCGTAAGGAGAATTAATAACTTCCCGTAGAAAATTATAAAAATGAAGATATTTGCCCAATTTTTTATCGTCTGGATACAATTCCAGAAGCAGATTCATCTTCAGTTTTGGGCTTTTAGGAATGCTCTCGATTTTTTTATGATTCTCGGCATCGATCAATACCGCTTCCATAACAAAATCAAACGTGCTCAGTAGTCTTAACAAAGCATTCTTAATCACATCCGCCGTTCTAGTATACTTCAAGCTGACGTAAATCAAATGGTCTACTCTCTTTAATTCCTCTTTGGCTTCTTCAATCATTTCCCCTACATTTTCTTCCATTATTCATTCCTCGTGATTAAGCTGGCCAGTTCCATAAAAGAGCGGGCTTTTTTCAGCTGCTCTCGAATCTGGGTGTGAGTGATAGTTTTTACATCATATTTATCGCTGCAGATGACATAGCTGTCTTTTCTTCGGAATTCTACTGGACTTTTCTTATGAAGAAAAACTGTTTCCTTGATTTCCTGAATCAATTTTAAGGTAGCTGCATCGACTTTATACCGCCGGACGCAATTCTCCTTAAACAGATGGAATTTGTTTTCAAAAGAATCGTGAAAGGGAGGAAGACGCTTAAGAAAGCGCTCATAATACAGAATAGAAGACATAGAATAATCAGTCGCTAAAAATAAACTATCCATGGCGCTGAGAAGCATCTTAGGATCGCTGATTTTGGGGTAAGTGACATTAATCATATAATCAGCCAGCTGAAAATTGTGATGAGCTTCTTTTATCAAGGCCTGATATTTTTCCATATAGATTATATACGCAGCCCAACTATAAAAATCTTCTTATTCTTTAGGGCAAGAATCATTCCTTCAGCATTAAAATTGCTTCGGCTAGATCTCCTTTGGTCTTTTGCAGGGCTGTTTTGGCTTCATTTTCATTTACTCCGGCCTGTTCCATCACAGTTTTGATATCTTCTAAAGAAATCTCTGCTTCTAAAGCTCTTTCCGTGATTTGGCCGCCGATCTGAAAGGTTTCCTGGCCGCCCATCTTAACCCGGATAACTTCTGGATTCTTAATAACAATCTCCTTATCTGCGGTTTTGATAATCACTTCAACAGCCGCAATCTCACTCTGCTGGATGCCCATCTGCCGCATCATTGACTGCATCTGTTTGGGATTAACGCCGGGAAACATTTTTACGCCAGATAGTGCAAAAGAATGATTAAAATCAAGATTACTACGCAGAAGACCACTACATGGCCGGGAGTGAAGGCAATAAGACTTTTTACTTCTTCAGAATATCTGGTCAAACCCCCTTGTCCAGAAGGAATCCGCATGTTGCTTTCGGCCATTTTTTAATGATTACTACTCTTATTTATTAATCTTTTTCTTCTCTGCGACAAGATGAACCGGAAACATGGTCGATAATCAGTTCTTTCGTGGAGTTGAGCATAGCGAAACTCCACTTGACGTTTCTTTTAATCAAATTTTTTTTATAAAAATTTGGTAGAGTGGCATAAGCCGCCTTTTGTTTCGTGTCTTTGATGGTTAGATAGACTAACCGAATCACGAGTTTGGCATTCTACTAAGCGTAGGTGTTCTACTTGCTCGGATTAAGTGGGCCTTTCAACGTTCCCTGAAAAAAACATAGTCACTACCAAAAGTTTCCTTTTGTTCGTTTCTAGTGCCAAACCAAGTTTGGCATGTCCATGGGTTAACTCGCTCTCCTCGCGGAGAACTTCGCCATTTCCTCCTTGTTCTCAGGACGTGCTGTTTCTTCGCCTTAAACCAGGAATTTCTCCCTCTCTGTCGATGCAGAGTAATCCGTAAGTTGAGGGCGGACTTTCCTCACCAGCTCTTGCGAACCAGCGTCAGCCAAATACCACTGCTACCAATTACCGTTAAACTCTCGGTTATTTATAAATTCGACGGCCAAATAACTAAAGTTACTATAAAGTAGTAAATTAATCAAAACGTTTATAAATACCGGCCAATTTGGCAACTAACTTAACAATGAATCAAGTAAATACAAAACAAAGACATCAAAACAAGGAGGCAAATAAAATGATAAATTTAAAATCATTAGGCTTAGTCGGTTTAGTTGCATTATCCGCTTGTGGCGGGAGAGAAGATTTATTGACTCTGAATCTTAATATACGTAATACTACTCCGCTGGTTTGCACAATAGGACACGGGGAACTATATAATATTGTAGGTAACGAATTAACTACTTTCTGTTTAGATAGCGATGGAGATAGAAAAATAGATGAAGTTATAGTGCTTAAAGGATATTTCAATCCGCCCTTACCAACAGTGACTTCTGTCGATTCTACCCACTTTAAACATTTTATTGCTGAAGGAGTTATTCAGCCGATGTATACGGGGGGCGCGTCAGAAAAACTTGACCCGAAATATGCTGCTGCTTTAGATGCAATCTGCAGTGCAAATCCGTTCTAAAAATTTTATTATGTCAGAAATGCTTGCGAAAACCTCGCACTTTAGTGCGAGGATGAGCATTTCTGAGCCAAGGAAATTATCAAATTTCCTAGGCCCTAAAATTCCCTCGGGAATTTTTTGGCATCCTAAAAATCTGCCTGTTAAAGCAGATGTCCGAACAAACTCCGCACTTTAGTGCGGAGTAGGACACTGCGGCAGATTTTTATTATCTTTATTTTCTATTTTTAATTATTCTCTCCATCTTCTTTTTATGTCCCGTCGAATTACTTTTTTTTTGGATAGCTATTTAAATCTGCGGATACTCTCTGTTTCATGATGTCAAAGAATGGATTAAAACTGGAACAATCAAAAAATTTAAAAGATAAAATTCAGTACAAGATTGTAACCGAAGAAATCGAGAGATTTAAAAAATTGATACGCGGCCACAAACAATTATTGGCGGCCATCGGTAATCTTTGAAGATTTACCCTTTATTATTTTCTCCATCTCCTTCTTGTGCCCGGCCCCCACAACGGCCAGAATATTCTTTTCAGTATTGGCCTGCTGGATTTCAATCAGTTTTCTGGCCATCACTTCGTTCCGTTCTTTGATTAACACTCTGTACAGATTAGGATAGCTTTTCTTAATTTCACCAATCAAGTTCTCAATCATTTTCTCTTCAGGCACTTTAGTCAAATCAAAAGAGGGTAGTTTGCTTGGCTTCACGATACTAAAATAAATTCCCTTAAAGAAATCTCGTATAAAATGCCACTTCTCGCTCCAGGTAAATGCTCCGGACAATCGTTTCAAAGTAATCTCAATATCTTGGTCAATCAAAGATAAGTGCAGATTATGCTTTTTAGCCAGTTGCACGGCCGTAAGCATTTCTGAGCCCGGCACCATTCCCGTATATTTGCCTAGTTTCTTCTGCACCCAACTCCCCAAAATTGCAAAAAGAAAGCCTTTTATCCCCACTCGTTGAATATCCCTCAAAGAAAACCTGCTTTTTTGCTTGTGCAGCAGAGCATAAAGCCGTTTTTGGTCCAGTTCTACAGCTACAATGGCCGGTTTTTCTTTCTCGATAGCGTCAGTAATCTCTCTGACGCTTTGTTTGGAAATATGAGAGGTGCCTATAATGTGGATTGCCATCTACCTCTTCAAAAACAGAAAAGTATTTAAATTTAAGCTGTTAATTCTCGTTATAATCATAAAAGATGCGAAAAGGGTGAGGTGAACCATATGTTAAAGATGAAGAAAATTTCTGAAATGTACAGTATGAGAGTCTTTACTGATACCGGCGAGTATTTCGGCGATATTGAAGATGTGATGTTGACTCTGAATAAAGTCCACGGTTGGAAAGTAAAATCCACCAAAGGCTCTTTCCTGAGCAAAGTCTTAGGCAGCGCCAAGGGAGTAGTCGTACCTCATCAGCTGGTCAAAGCAGTCAGTGATGTGATGATCATCTCCAAGGGAGCTATTCCTGCATCAAATTCAGCAGAAGATGCTACTGTGGCTCAGTAAGGCACAAATATGAATATTGATAAACAATTTCAAAGTTTGACATATTTTAACTTTGTGGCTTTAACGTACTCGGAAGAAATCGATCCGAGTTTTTTCTTTAATTAATTTTTCTTTAATTAGAATCCGTAGTTACTTCTTTCCCTTCTTCGGTCTCTGCATCTTCAAAATATTTGTAAATCGGTTGCTGCTCTTTCACCTGCAGTTTCTCGTTGCTGTATCTAGCTAGCACATAAAGCAAGTCCGAAAGCCGATTGATATATTTCATAATATCTCCGCTGACCGGATAAACTTCAGAGAGAGAAACAAGCAATCTTTCGGATCTTCTAGCCACAGTTCTAGATAAATGTAAAAACGAAGCGGCCTGTGTCCCTCCTGGCAGAAGAAAACATTTCTGTTCACTCAACTTTCCTTCAAATTCATCAATCCGCGTTTCCATCTCTTTGATATGTTTAGGAGCAATTTTCGGATATTTGGTGCTGCTATTGGTGCTGTGATTATGCAAAGCCGCTAAACTGGCCGTTAAAGTGAATAAATCATTTTGAATGCTGGACAGAATCTCTTTAAGATAAGTCTCTTCTACAAAATGCATAGTCACTCCCAGCAAAGAATTCAGTTCATCAAGAGTGCCATATACTTCGATTCGTAAATCATTTTTCCGCACCCTTTCTCCGTTGATAAAGCTGGTTTCCCCTTTATCCCCGGTTTTAGTGTAAATGCCCATTATACCCTCTTTTTCTCTTACATCCTATGACTTATTAAAAAATAAAAAAATAATTCTCTCCCTCAAACATGGCAGGTAGTGCAGCCGCCAGCATAATCCGCCGCTACGGTTACGGGTTTTTTCTCAACTTTCTTTTCTGCCTTTGGCTCTTCTTTGAACTGTTCTTTCACTACATTAAGCACCTGTACATCTCGGCTGCCATCTCGATAGATGGTCGTTCCCTTACAGCCAAGTTTGTAAGCCAGTCGATAAACCTCAGCCACTTCTTCTACAGTAGCACTATTCGTGAAATTCACTGTTTTACTGACAGCATTATTGACATGCTTTTGGAAAGCGGCCTGCATCCGTACATGATCTTCTGGAGTCAGATCCATGGCTGTGACAAAGATGCGTTTCCACTTTTCTGGAATCTCTTCCACATGCTTGATGCTGCCTAGTCCAGCAATCTTGCGCATCAGCTCTTCAGAATAAAATCCTTCTTCTTTAGCCACTTCTTCAAACAACGGATTGACTTCCAGCAGTTCGAACTGAGGCGTCTTTCTTAGATAAGAGATAGCAAAGAGCGGTTCAATACCAGAACTGCAGCTCGACAAGATGCTGATGGTGCCAGTAGGTGCAATGGTTGTTCGAGTAGCATTTCTCATCTTGTCTTCAATTTTACCCGTATCATAAATACTGTCTTTGAAGTTCGGAAAAGTTCCTCGTTTCTTTGCCAGCTCTGCTGACGCTTTCATCGCTTCCAGATTGATAAAGCACATCACTTCATCAGCCAGCTTCACTGCTTCCGGATCATTATATGCTAGTTCCATCTTAATCAAAGCATCGGCCCAGCCCATTACTCCCAATCCAATCTTGCGGTTGCCTTCAGTCAGCTTCTTTATTTCTGGCAGAGGATACCTATTCATATCAATCACATTATCCAAGAAATGAGTGCATTTGTGGACACAAACTTTCAATCGATTCCAATCAATCTTTTTATGAGCATCAACAAAGTTGACTAAGTTAAGGCTGCCCAGATTGCAGGATTCATAGGGCAATAATGGCTGTTCACCACAGGGATTAGTGCTCTCAATCGGCCCTAGTTTGGGAGTAGGATTAAACTGATTCATCCGGTCAATGAAAACTACTCCAGGCTCGCCATTCTTCCACGCCATCATGGAAATCAGATTAAAAACATGCTTGGCATTAAGTCTGCCAACCACTCGTTTCCCTCGAGGATTGATTAGATCATAGTCTTCATTTTTCTCTACCACTTCCATAAATGCATCAGTGATAGCTACTGAAAGATTAAAATTATTGATTTCAGTATTTTTCTCTTTCGCACCAATAAATTCTAGAACGTCTGGATGGTCTACTCGGAGAATGCCCATATTCGCTCCTCTTCTTTTCCCCCCCTGCTTAATCTGTTCTGTAGCGCAGTCAAAAACTTTCATAAATGAAATCGGTCCAGAAGCAATTCCCCCAGTAGTACCCACTAAATCTCCCTTCGGCCGCAGCCTTGAGAAAGAAAATCCAGTTCCGCCACCAGTCTTGTGAATGATAGCCGTATTTTTGACAGAATCAAATATCTGGGGAATGTCATCTTCAATAGGCAGGACAAAACAAGCTGATAGTTGTTGGATAGCTGTGCCGGCATTCATCAAAGTCGGTGAATTAGGTAGGAAATCAAATGAGGTCATCAATCCGAAAAATTCCTCTTCGCTTTTCTTGGCATCTTGTCCGTATCTTTGGTCAGCCAAAGAGATGTTATGGGCCACTCGTCTGAACAGTTGGGAAGGAGTTTCAATCACTTTGCCGTTTTCATCTTTGCAGAGATAACGCTCTTCCAGAATCTTCAAAGCATTCAGGCTGATTTTTGTCTCTTCATTGATGCCCAATCTCTCCCGTGCTTCTCGCATCTCTTTTCTTTTCTGGCGATAAAGAATGAATGCCTTAGCAGTCTTAGCATGGCCGAACTCGATTAAAACCTTTTCCACTTCGTCCTGCACGTCTTCTACTGAAGGAAGATCCTCTTGGAATTTTCCTTCTAGATGATGGACCACTTCTGCAGCTAAAAATTCCGCTCTCTCACGGTCCTTGCCGTCTACTGCTTCTGCCGCTTTCCAGATAGCTTCAGTAATCTTTTTTGCATCAAAAGGCACAACACTTCCGCTTCTCTTCTTTATTTGTTTAATCATCTCTCTTCCCCCCGCATTGTTTTTAACTCTTCTTCAAATTGATTAAGATTGTCAAAGGATTTACAGACTGAAGCAAAACGCAGGTAAGCTATCTGGTCTGCTTTCAACAGTTCTTTCATCACCAGCTTACCTACCAGGATACTTTTCACTTCTGCTTTGCCTAAATTTCTCATCTTTCTTTCCACATTTTCTGCCATTTTGCATAGCTGTTCTTCACTGATCGGCCGCTTGTTGCAGGCCAGAACCATGCTTTTCTTCAGCTTTTCGGCCATGAAAGGTTCACAGCTGCCGTCTCTTTTCAATACCTGCAGACCCACTTCAGCTTTCTCATACGTATTGAACCGGGTTTTGCATTTTTCACATTCCCTTCTCCGCTTAACTGTCACTTCATTTACCCGGCTGTCAATCACCTGGGTCTCTTCATGGCTGCAGTACGGGCATTGCATAGTTTCACCAACAATCAAGTAATCTAACTAATCTAACTAATCTGTACCAATCACAACATCTTGTGTTGTCACTTCATTTTAACCACAAATACTTGTGAAGGATGAAAAAAAGAAAAATCTCTTGCTTATAAAGATTTGAGAAACGAAACCTAGATAATAGAAAATATAAGTTAGAGAAAAATATTGCTATACTGAAGGATAATCAGAAAAAAATATTCAGACTGATGTACTTATAATATCTAGTGTAATCTCCAAACGAAATAAACTGTCGAAAATAGCAAAAACTATATAAAATCAGGGATTTAGCTGTATTCTAAGAAAAAAGAGATAGGTGATATAATGGTAATGCGTGAACAAGATAAACATTTTTTATGGGCCATATTCTACGGCACGGCCTTAATTCTGTTCTGGAAAGGAATATGGGAAGGGGTAGGCGGCCTGCCTTACATTGAGAATGCGTGGGTCAGTCTATTTGTCGGTTTTGCTATGCTTACTCTTTCGGGGATGATTTTTCGGGAGTTAGATCCATTAGGTAGCATGGAAAAAAAAGTCTTAAAAAATATGCATTATGTCCATGAACATCCGAGAAAAGAGGAATTCCATTTCAAGTATTATGATCATGCCCAAAAAAAGAATCTGACTATCAAGGCAGAAAACCTTAAGCACATCGAGAAAGGAGTTCTAATCTTTCACGATAAAGGCCAGGAAATCTTTATTCCCGTTCATCGCATCCAAGAAATCTGGCACAAAGGAAAATTGCATTGGAAACTTTAAGTTAAACATCACATGAAAAAGAGAGGCATCACTCCGTTAATGGCCACATTCTTGCTCATCTCTTTAGCAATCGCTCTTGGGGTAGTAATCATGAACTTCGGCCGAGCAGAAGTGCAGAAACTAGCAGAGTGTAGTGTAGAGAATCTCGGTCTAGCTTTTGTCGATATCGAAGGTGTGAAGCAGGTGTGCATGGATAAAGACACTCAGATTTTGGAGATGGTCATCGAAAATGGGGGGGTGATGGACATCGCTGGTTTGAATATTGACCTTATTGGAGAAGACAAGACTGCAACTTTCACAATCTTGGATTCTTCGCTTAAACAGGCCTCTTCCGCTATCAAGAAGATCAATGTCTCCGAAGTCGGTCCTCCTCGTAGAGTCAAGCTGATTCCTCAATTGGAGTTCTCCGGTGACATCCTTACCTGTCCTGAACAGGCCGTAGAAGCCAGCAGCATTCCTGAGTGTGTAGAATAATCAGTATAAATTTATATCTCCCCTCTGTTTTTCCAGCCAAATGTCACTCGAACTTTATTGGAACAAATCTTTGGAAGAAAACGCTTCTCTCTACTTTGAGAAGGCCAAGAAGGCCAAGAAGAAACTTCTCGGTCTAGCTCTGGCCGTTGCCGAAACAAAGAAGAAACTGCAGAAAGTAGAATCTGAAGCAGAAGAAACCAAAACAGCCAAAGAAAGCAAAAGCCAAAAAGTTCAGGCTCCCAAAGAATGGTACGAAAAATTACGCTGGTTTATCTCTTCTGAAGGTTTGTTGGTCATTGGAGGAAGAGATGCCACCACCAATGAAATCATCATTAAAAAATACACTGATAAAGATGACACTGTTTTTCATACTGAAGCACCAGGCAGTCCGTTTGTAGTAATAAAAGGAAAACCTGGAGAAGCTACGCTGCAGGAAGCAGCTGCCTTCTGTGCAGCCAATTCTCGCGCGTGGGAACGAAGGTTAGGCACCGCTGAAGTCTATGCTATTCAAGGAGAGCAGGTGAGCAAGACTGCCCAGCCAGGAGAATATCTGGCCAAAGGAGCATTCATGATTTACGGCAAGCGTCAGTATTTTCATCCTGAACTAAAGATTGCCGTCGGAGTAACTAAAGAAGGAAAACTGATGGCCGCCCCCTTAACCGCCGCCCAAAAGCATTGCTCAGTTTACCTTTTAATCAAACCAGGAGATCTCAAAAAAAGCGATTTGGCCAAGCGGGTGAAATACGAGCTGGAAAAAAGAAGCGGCCAAGCAATAGAATTGGACACAATCATGGCCGCCCTGCCTCCCGGAGAAGGCCAGATAGTGAAAGAGAGATGAAATGGTTAAACGTGTGTTTATCATTCATGGTTGGGAAGGATATCCGGAAGAAGGTTGGTTTCCTTGGCTAAAGAAGGAATTAGAGAATAGGAACTTTCAGGTTTTTGTACCGGCTATGCCGGAGACTGGTCATCCTAGAATAGAAACCTGGGTTCCACATCTAGCAAAATTAGTAGGAAAGCTCGATAAGGAAACTTACTTCGTAGGACATAGCATCGGTTGTCAGACAATCTTGAGATATCTACAAACGATTAAAACGTCTGTCGGCGGAGCAATTTTTGTAGCCGGCTGGGTCTCTCTAACTCTTATAGCTACGAGAACGAAAGAAGAACAAGCGATTGCTAAGCCGTGGTTTGAAACACCAATTGATTTTGTTAAAATTAAAAAAACTTCTTCTCATTTTACAGCCATTTTTTCAGACGATGATCCATATGTTCCTTTAGAAAACATTGCAACATATCGGGAAAAGTTAGATGCAAAGATTATTATTGAAAAAGGGAAAGGCCACTTCAGCGGAGAGGATAATATCACAAAGTTGCCCTTAGTTCTAAAAGAATTGTTGTATATGGCAAGAGAGAGATAAACCTATTGTTTTACACCGGCAAAAACAACATACTTTTTAGAATTCTTCTGCCAAACTTTTTTGGTATAACCTGCGTATAAGTCTACGTTGAAACCGATTTTCTCAACAAGTTTTTTTACTTCAGGTGTTTTGAATATCCTTAGTTTGTGATGTTCTTCTTCAAATTGGAATTTGTTATTTTTAAATATGATACAAGCCATATCCAAAATCCCATAATCTTCGTTTCTTCTAGACTTTGAAAACCGCACCAAATCCACTTCTCTGTTTGACCAATTATCAACAAATATGTGGCCGCCGCTCCATCTTTCTTCATTGAAACCCATATCAAAGATAAGCAGTCCTCTCGGTTTCAGATGTTTGTAAAAATTCCTAAGCGTTTTTTCTAGTTCACGGCAGTTTTGATTATAATGTATTGTGCTGAACAAACAAATGACAATATCAAATCTTTTTTTTAAATCACATGTCCGCATATCTCCTTGTAAAAAATGTATCGATTTTGATTTTTTCCTTGCAATTTTTAACATCTCTTTATTTAAATCAACTCCCACAATTTTAAAATCATCTTTGCGAAGATGAATGGCATGTCCACCAGTTCCACAGCCAAACTCAAGAAGATGTTTACCTGTAATTTTATATTTTTTAATTAATGATTTAAGAAAGTTAGTTTCTTTATTATAATCTTTCTTCGAATAACACAAATCATAATACTCCGCAAATCTCTTATACAAATAATCCATTTTTAATCTTTCTCTTTAAAATAAAGAAGTAATTTATTATAAAACTATCGATATCTATCAGATTAACATCGGTTCCTTATCCCTGTTTTCTCCCAAAGATTAAAAAATAAACGGCCGAATAAGAGGATTCTTGCCCTCGTAGTATAGCTTGGATAGAATACGGGTTTGCGGAACCTGTGACCAGGGTTCAAATCCCTGCGAGGGCATATATTTCTAAAAAATTAAAAAAAATTGGTGAGAATCTCTACAAGGCCGTATTTAATTAACTATAGTTTTGACTCTTTTTATCTTGTCCTTCAGAAATTTATCTGTAAGAACAGCCGCTATAAACTCTTTCAGTTTATACCGCTCTCGTTTTACTTTAGCCCACAGCCTTCCATCTTTTTCAAACACATCTTGGTGTTTTTTCTTGAATTCTTTAACTGCAATTTCTATTCGGGTGGGCGGCCCGGCTCGTAATTTAATTGGAGCAATCTCATTCTCCCGTAAAATGAAATAAAAAATAGCTTTGTTTTTCTTGTCAAACTCCCATCCAGAGTCTAAGACTCCAAACTCTCTCAGTGATTTTCCTAAGAATTCAAAGGCTTTCAGCAGCTTAGCTCCGATTACATCCTCTTTGCCAGAGGAAGAAGCAATCTCAAGGTAAACAATAGGTTTTCCTTTAGCTTTTGTTTTTACCGTTTCTAAAGTGATCTCCTTTTTTTCAAATAATCTCTCAGAAGGAGCTTTCAAGAACTCTTCTGCTTTTTTCTTGAACAGATAAAACTTTTCCCGGCTAAGAGCCGCAGCAGCATTTCGGTTTTTATCCACTGGATCAATCACGATCAAGGGAGAATGCACTTTGGACCAGTTTAGTTTATCAAAGACTTCCGCGGCATTTTGATAATATTTCTTGATGTCTACCACATCTTTATCTTTCCATTTCAAGCTTTTTTTCAATAGAGGAACAAAACCGTCGTAGCGGATAGTCAAAATTTCTAGAACATAGCCGCTGAAGCCAGAGATATAGCTTTCCGCACCATAACAATTATGAGCTCGGCAGAATTTCTTAGCCAAGCGGATGTCTTCTTTCAATCGTTTATCACTATTGCCCTTTACCCAATCCGCATGCAATGGAGAAACATCAGTGATATTGATCATCTCTTTCTTGTCTCTGATCTTTAGAACCGGAATAATCTCAAAAATGTTTTCTCCTTCTTTAAATTGGAAATAGTCCCTGCTGCCATGCAGTCTGTCTACTTTTAATTTCAATTTTTTTAATTCTTTCTCCAGCAAATCTCCTAAGACCGCAGATTTTTCTCGGTATTTTTTATAATCAAACAAGACAAAGATATCTGCATCTTTATTGCCGGCTAACCAGGTATCTTTGGCTCCTGAGCCGCCGAGAATAGCTGCTGCATTAACCTTCCTCAGGCCAGAATTAAGTTTTTTTAGAAAACTGCTTACCTTTGTCTCAAATTCTTTTCTCTCACGCAAAGACGGAGTAATCTCTGCCAAAACTTTCTGCAGTATCTTGTTGGCTTCACTCATAAGCAAGGGTTATTCCCATGGTTTTTAAATTATTTGTCTCCATAAGAGAAAACCATAAAAAGAACCAAACAAACTAATCCGCTAGCCATGCGGTAGTGGTGCAGTGGTTAGCATAAATGCTTCCCAAGCATTTGGCCTGGGTTCGAATGCCAGCAATGGTGCGAAAGTCCCGGCTACCGCATCATTATTCTTTAATCATAAAAAATAATAAAACCGCCGCAGCTCGGATTTGAACCGAGAGTCCCTTGCGGGACAGGTTTGCTTGAATCATTTATTCCGTTAATTCAAGACCTGCGCAATACCAGGTTATGCGACTGCGGCATTAGTCTCTATATCTCGCGTTTATTTTTATAAGTTATGGTAAATAAACGCCATTAAATTTATAAAAAACAACCGCTTCAGGGAAGAGATGGAAGAAACACAGCTAATACTCAAGGAATTGAAAGAGATCAAAGATGAATTAAAGTTAATCAAAGAGACCATGCCAGATAAAGAAATGTTTTTGACCCATGAGGAGGAATCTCTCTTAGAAGAAAGCAGAATTCATGAAAAAAGAGGAGAATTAATTCACGTCAAAGATTTAAGAAAAGAGTTAGGGATATGAGCTTTGAAATATTTTATGATGCGCAGCCATTAGACATTCTTAAGAAATTAGACAAGCATTTTGCAAAAAGGATTGTCGACAAGTTGGACTCCCTTCTTCTGCCGGATAATCCCGTTCCTCATTCTGCCAAAGCCATTGTGGGGGGGCATGGAGTTTTTCGATTAAGAGTGGGAGATTACCGCGCTCTTTACAGAGTAGACTACAAAATGGAAAAGATAATTGTTTTCAAAATAGATAAACGAGATGCGGTATACGATTAGCTTCTACTTAATCCGTATCGTATCAAGATTTCTCGGCACTATAGTTTCGATGTTGAACTGCTTGTGGATCGAAGAAGCCAAGTCCATGCTTCGGGAAACTTCTCCATGATTGATAATCACTCGTTTGGGAGACGGGCTGCATCGAGAGATATAATTCATCAATTGCCTTCTGTCAGAATGGCCGGTGATCTCCAATCGCTTTACTTCCATCTCTATCTTTACAATAGTATTCTTGTTTCCTTCTCTAAAAGAAAACTCTCGTTCTCCTTGTTGTACTCGTCTTCCTAAAGAACCTTCTCCTTGGTAGCAGGTGAAGAGCATAGCATTTTTCTTGTTACTGGCAAGATTCTTGAAGTATTCTACGCTCGGTCCTCCTTGAAGCATTCCTGAAGTAGCCAAAATGATGCACGCCCCTTCGTCTTCAATAACTTTCATTCTTTCTTTCTGGCTGCCGACACGTTTGAATATTTCGGATAAGAATGGATTGTTGTCTTGGTGAAAGATTTCCTTTCGAATATTGCGATTTAAGAATTCAGGATATGCAGTATGAATAGCGGTGATATCCCACAACAAACCATCGATATAGACTGGAATCTGTGGCAGTTTTCCTTCTTTAATCAGATTCCCTACAATAATCATCACTTCTTGAGCTCTGCCTGAACCAAGTACTGGCATTAATACTTTTCCTCCCCGGTCAATCACATCTTTAATTACTTCCAACGTAAATTCATCTGAATCAGCATTGGGCGGCAGGACATTATCTCTTCCCCCGTAAGTCGATTCAATTACCATTGTCTCTAAGCGAGGGAAATTTATGTCCGCGGCTTCCAGCAGATGCGTCCTTCCAAATTTCAAATCGCCAGTATAAACTAAATTATGAAGGCCGTTGCCGATGTTCATATGGGTCAAGGCAGAACCCAAGATATGGCCGGAGTTGTAGAACGTAATGCGTACATCAGGAGTGATATCTGTCACTTCATCAAACTTTAAGCAGATGGTATGCATCACCATCTTCTTGATTTCTTCAGTAGTATAAATCGGATCATTCCCTTGGTCTCTTTGAATCTTAATCAAATCCAGCTGCAATAAAACCATGGTATCTCGAGTGGGAGCGGTGCAATAAATTGGGCCGTCATACCCCAATTTCAATAAATACGGAACCAATCCGCTATGATCCAAATGAGAATGTGAAACAATTACTGCATCTAATTCTTTGATATCAAACTCCGGAGCATCGAGATAGGGATAAGGTTCCTTGTCATTAGCCACATCAATTCCGCAGTCGAGAAGGATTCTTGATTCTGGTGTCTGAAGGAATAAGCAGCTGCGGCCGACCTGTCTTCCTCCACCCATAAAACTGACTCTTACCCATTCATGCTTTTTCTCTCTCAACCAGCCATCATAAATGCGGTGGCCGACTTTGTGAAGGAACTTTCTCCTAGCTTCTGATTCTTGATATAACATTGCTCTAATGCTCTCAATCAGTTTAGAACGTATGGGGGGAATCCGCTGAATCAACGGTATCCAAAAAGTTTCACTACGAATCTGAGCTAGTAAAGCTGCCTGCTGGCCGATAGCCAATCCCGGTTTCTCTACATGAATAACCACTCGTGAACGTTTGCTGTCAAAGAAGATTTCTTTTACTCCGGCTTCTTCCGGCAGGATTTTGCGGATTTTTTCTTCCGCTTTGTCCTCATTCATAGTAATTTCCGGATCAGGTCTAATTTCTACTCGTTTCTTGAATTCTTCCACTAACGAACGGACAATCTCTTTACTCTCTTCCAAAAATTTGCGGTCTTTGGTGTACAAGACAATGTTCGCTCCTTCAAAAGCCGCTTCAGAGACTGTTTTCTCAGGCAACCGCTTGATAACTTCTTTTAAGATATCTGCCATAGTAATTTAGTTGGTAATTGAATCAATCAAACCTCTAGTTTAAATAAAAATAAAAGCCAAAAAATTATAGAGTTAACTTGGCTTCTAATTCTTTTTCTACTGCTTTCTTCACTCCGTCTTTAGTAATAGTTACTACATCTACGCCATTGCCGGTAGCAATGTCTCTCTGTAATGCAGAATTGATGCTTTTTACTATTAATTTTACACCCTCTTCTACATTCAGATCTTTTCGATAAAGATTTTCTAATAAGCCAAAAGCCATCACTGAGCCAGAACCGGAAGAAGTATAATCTGTAACTTCAGTCACACTACCGTCCGGATATAAATCATAAAGATGATATCCCACATTATCTACTCCTGCTAAAAGAAAATGAGTGATGGCCGGCATCATACTCATCTGGCGGATAGCTGAATACAGGAAACCGCCCAGTAGATTAGCCGCTTCTTTCATATTTACTCTACGGTTAGTTTGAATCTCCTTCAATTTTAATTCTGCTTTGAAAAGTTTAATCAAAAGTTGGGCATCAGAGACATTGCCCGCGATAGTTAAAGCAATGCTATCATTGATAATATGCACTTTTTGAGCACGTTTATCTACCACTAGATAACCGGCTGTAGCTCTTCTATCTGCACCAATAACAATTCCATCGCGGCAGACAAGGCCAACAGTGGTGGTCCCAGTTTTTAGTTGATTCATTTGACTGTCTTGCATTAAATTTTCCATGTTTTTAGCAATCGAGAACTGCTATCACCTTCATATTCTGTGTAATTCAGAGCATATTTATAAAGATTTCGGCGAGTTAATTTTTTTTGGCCCATTCTAAGCTTTCTTTAACCCCAATCTTTAAATACCCCAACAGATTCTCTATCCTTCTCATGAACTGGTCAAAACTGCTTTATACTTTAATCATTGTCCTGCTATATGTGCCCATGGTCTTTGTGGGAGCTAATGTCTTTTTTCCAGAGTACACTGGAACAGACTCATACTACCATGGTACTGAAGATTGCTATTTAAAATATCCTTCTCCTGCTCCAGAGAAGACTTTAGCTGCAGAGCAAAGCATAGCCATTACTGAAAAACAAGCTCAGTGTCAAAAAGATTTTTATGCAAATCAGCAGAAATGGGAGCAGGAAAAATTAGTTTACGAAGGAACCAAATATGTTTTTATTACACTCTTTAATTTACTCATCTTGGTCATAGCTGTTTTCCTTCCTTTCCTCAAAGACAGCGTAGCTTTAGGATTATTCTTAGGCAGTGTCTTTGCCACGTTTGGCGCTACTATCCGCTATTTTGATACAAGGAGTAAGATTGGCTTTGTTCTTCTGGTCATTACATTTATTGTAGTCATCTTTTTCATCAACCGCAAGAAAGAAGCGTTCTGGAAATGAGTCCTTTTAGTTGATACTTTTTTATTAACACCTTGAGGGCATAAACTAACCTAAATCGCGCAATGTTTTTAAACTATCAGCTTAAATCTTCTCGCATGGAACTTGAACTTAAGCCCACAGAAAAGGAAGTAAACGCTTGGCTGCTTCACACTACTCAGCATGCTTGTCAAGTAGAATATTTTCTGCACCAGCTCGGCCTTGGTCGAAGCGATCCTGAACGGCCGCATGATTTAGTTGGCCCGGGCAATAAGTTCGAGTGGTCGGTGATTCAAGGATTTGCTATGCAGTATCGGGAAGATACAGCTTCTGTTCAGCCTTATGTCTCTCATTCCTTAGCCTTTCATCGCCAGCAGTATCATCACCTTATGTGGAACGGCAACACTCTCAATCCCAACGCTTCAGAAAACGATCTGCGAGTAGGAGCCGTAGATGCTATATGCTCTTTATTAGAAAACAGAAGTTATCAAGGGGGTCCGCACCCTTATGAAGAAATCTGGAATATCGCGATTACAAATCCACCCCATAAGAAAGATTGGATGTCTATTCTGCTTCCAGATATGGAACAATTAAAACAGCCAGCAGTGCGGTCTATAGAACGATTAGTGGATTTTCCCAATCTCGGCTTGCCCTCACAAGTTTATCAAACTATTCAGCAAAGAACAAAAGATGTTTTAGAAATGCTCAAAACAGAGCAAGGATATAATCTAATTTAGTTCTTTTTTTGTTAATAATTAAAAAAAAATCTAGCGGGGAGAGGATTTGAACCTCTGACCTTCGGGTATCTCAATTTTTATTAACTTATCCGTTTATGAGCCCGACGGACACTCCAAACTGTCCTACCCCGCTGTAGAAGTGAAAATCCGCCCCTGATTTAAAAAGATTTGTTAAGAGAATGCACTTTGTTTTCCGATTAATTTATTCTACAGTTAAGGATTAATTTAGTTTATCTCTTAGTTTTGTTAAAAGAGATTCTAATCCCTGAAAAGCCATGCATTTATCTAACTGATAATCTGGCTGGGAAAATCTTCTTAGCTCTCCTGCAGACAAGGATGAAGTGCCAATAATAACCGCTGAGGGGCTTTTCTCTTTGATTAATGGAATCAATCCGTAGCCAATGTTTTCCAGTCTGCTGCAAAAAGCGTTGAAATCTTCTGTTTCTAATTCTCCAGTGTCTTGGCAAGGCATACGATGGTCTAAAAGGATTAAATCGTAGCTGTGGCTGCTGATGAGCTCTTCTGCTTTAGCATAGCAGCGGGCTACGTCATAATCCTGTGGGCTAAAGCCAGAGCAATATTTTGGCAGGATTGCTTTTATTGCCCCTTCTAAAGCCCTTAAGGGCGGTCCTTGGTCTTCTACGAGGAGTAGTTTCATTTTGGTTCCTATTCTTAAAACACAAACATCTGTGCTTTTAATGGATGACCTTGTGGAGCCGGTTTTTTTGCTTCATCTACCCCTTCCAAATAAGAGGATGAAGGAACTTCAACACTCACATGCAAGTACCCCGCCATAAAATCCATCAGTTCTTCACACAGATATGGCTTGTTACTGATGTAAGTCTTTTTCTCTCCCGTAATGCTTTCATATTCTATCACTCCGGCTATATCCGGGGAACGCATATTTACCATACCTATCTCTTCAAGTTTTCTCTTTTCTATAAACGCCAGTACAGCGTTTATACTTCCTTCTAGTTTGCCCATGCTATAAAACTTCTGTTTCAACTCTTCTTCTAAACTTTCCATTTTCTTTACCTCCTCCTTTTTGCGGTAAGGATAACCGTTATTTTTACATTTTATTATGATACAGTAGTGACTAGCTAGTATATAAATATTCTTCCTCCCTGTCGTGGGAAGAGTAGAAAGATTTAATAAGAGTTGATTATTATTGTAAATGTATGAATATTGAAAATCTATTGAAGTCTATTGGACTAACAAAAAATGAAACTATAATATACCTAGCATTATTAGAGCTAGGTTCTACCTCTTCTGGAGCAATCATTAAGAAAACCAAGATTCATACGTCTAAAGTGTACGATGGATTAGAGCGGCTGGCTGAGAAAGGTTTAGTCACTCATGTAATTATTGCTAACACTAAACATTTTCATGCAGTTAATCCAGATAGATTAATTGACTTCTTGGACGATAAAAAGAAAGAGATTGATGCACAAGAGACAGAAATCCAAGCCATTCTACCCCAATTAAAATTAAAACAATCTTTAAGTGGGAAAGACACCGAAGCGGAAATCTTCCGCGGATGGAAAGGCATGGAAACCGTTTTCAACGAAGGCATTAAAACAATGGGGAAAGGTGATACGTGGTATGTTTTAGGAGCTTACGCCGGAGAAGATATAGAAAGAACCGACCAATTAATCACCAAGATTATTAAGAAATGCGAACTAAAAAAGATGAACTGGAAAGTCATCTATAACGAAAGTGCTCGAGATACATTCAAATATGAGCAAGCTTCGTCTATTACCGAAAACAGATTTCTAAATCAGGAAACTCCTGCTACGATAAACGGTAATGTCTTATTAAAGATACTTTAATTTTGCATGAAGAAAATTGCCCCACGTCCATATTTTTGTTGTTTGTCCTTCCATGATTGCAGGGGTCAGGTT
>JAGVYL010000050.1 GCA_018303285.1 Candidatus Woesearchaeota archaeon
GGTTGCAAGATCCGCAATCTTGTGTTCTTTCTGTAACTTTTTGCTAAAGCTTTTCTCAAAAACTTATAATAATTTCACATCATGATAACTGCTTTCTTTAAATCCAGCACCACTAATTTTTACAAATTTTACTTTTTCTTTTAATTCTTCAATAGTTCTAGCACCAGAATAACTCATTCCAGATCTTAATCCGCCAAGTAACTGATTAACAACCTCATTAACATGTCCTTTGTAAGGAACTAAAGATTCAACACCTTCAGGAGTATACTCAGTTATATTTATTTGGTCACCAATTTTTTGTTGTTTCCTGCTCAATGCAGTTCCATAACCAGCACTTCCCCTGTAAATCTTATACTTTTTTCCTTCTCTTAAAACAACAGTTCCAGGGCTTTCTTCTGTTCCGGCCAATAAATTTCCCAGCATTACAGTAGAAGCTCCTGCCGCTAAAGATTTAGTGATATCTCCAGAAACTTTGATTCCTCCGTCAGCAATCAAAGGCACATTAAACTCTTTTGCAACTTTAGCACATTCCAACACTGCAGTAAGCTGAGGAACGCCTGCTCCAGTAACTACTCGTGTAACGCAGATGCTCCCCCCTCCAACTCCTACCTTAATCGCATCTGCTCCGGCCATAATCAAATCTTTAGTGGCTTCAGCTGTTGCCACATTACCGGCAATCACCTGCACTCCAACAAATCGCTCTTTTAACGCTTTGATTGTTTCTATTACTGCGTCTGAATGGCCGTGGGCAATGTCAATCACCAAGACATCACAGCCTGCCTGCAAAAGAGCTTCTGCCCGTTCTAATGAATCTCCTCTTACTCCAATAGCCGCTCCTACCAAAAGCCGGCCTTTGCTATCTTGAGAAGCTAAAGGATACTGCTCTTTCCGCTTAATATCTTTTAAAGTAATCAATCCTTTGAGATAACCTCCCTCATCCAGGATGGGAAGTTTTTCTACTTTCTTTTCTCGTAAAATCTGTTTAGCTTGCTCTAAATTAATCCCCCACGGAGCAAAGATAGATTTTTCTTTTGAAGTCATCAGCTGGCGGACAGGCAAAGAAGGATCTTCTTCGAACATAATATCCCTATGTGTAAGAATTCCCATATAACGGCCGAATTCGTCTATAATCAACAAACCATTTACCCCTTTCTCTTCCATCATCTTTCTAGCTTCCCGCAGAGAAGCTTCTGGCGGCAGGGTATACGGCCGCTCGATGATGATTGCTTCTGCCCGCTTTACTTTTAATACTTCTTTGACTTGGTCTTCGATAGTCATAAAACGATGGATAATGCCAATTCCCCCCTGCCTGGCCACCGCAATGGCCATATTGGCTTCAGTTACAGAATCCATATTGGCGCTGATAAGAGGAATATTTAGCCGAAGAGTCTTGGTAAGCTGAGTAGAAGTATCCACCTGCCTGCGAGAAATGATATCCGAGAATTTAGGCACTAACAGCACATCATCATAAGACAACCCCTCTTTTATCTCCATCAGTCCATCTCGCGTTCCTGTCCTTTTAAAGATTGTGATGCTCTGTCAAATAGATTTATAAAAAAGTAGTTTTATAACAAAAAACTATGGACTACGAACAGATGCTGGCCAAAGCCCAAAAAGAGCTGCCCGAGAGTGTTTCTTCCGGAGAGCGTTTTCAGGTAGAAAAGGTCAGCGGCCATTTAGAAGGCAATAAGACTATCATTTCCAACTTAAAAAAGATTTCTGACCGCTGTGGCCGTCCTCCAGAACACTTATTAAAATACTTGCAGCGGGAATTAGCTTCTCCGGCTAAATTCGATGGAGAACGTACTATCTTCGGCACTAAGATTGCTTCTGAGTTTATCAACAAGAAAGTAAAACAATATATCTCAGAATTTGTCTTATGTCCGTCCTGCGGCAAGCCCGACACTAAACTCTTACTTACAGAAGATGTACAATATCTTAAATGCGATGTTTGCGGCAACAAAGTGCCGGTAAAAAGAATTAGATAAGGAGGTTGATATATATGGAAAATGTAGAACCCTTTCCTCAAAAGGAAAGAAAAAGCAATTATTGGAAGATATTAACTGTAGTTCTGGGCGTCCTGCTCATTGCTTCGGTTGTTACTGATGGTTTCCGCCAATTCAGTTTTTCTTCGGGAATCACTGGCCAAGCCGTAGCTGATAAAAGTGTCGGTTTTATTAATCAGAATTTATTGCAAGGCCAAGCCGCAGCTTCAGTAAAAACTGTAGAAACTGAAGGAGATTTGTACAAAATTAAACTGCTTATCAATGGCAAGGATTTTGATACCTATGTTACCAAAGACGGGAAAAAATTATTTGTCCAATCTTTTGACTTAGAACAAGCTCCGGTTTCAGCAGCGGCAAATACTCCTGCTCCGGCTGCAGTGAAAAATGACAAGCCTGAAGTCTTGCTTTTCACTATGAGTTATTGTCCGTATGGAAACCAGGCAGAAGATGCAATGATTCCAGTAATTCCCCTCTTAGACAAGAAAGCAGTTATTGAACCGCATTACGTTATTTACAGTAATTATGGCGGGGGGGGGAGAAAGAAAAATTCTGGGATTTTATTAAAGCTGTAAATACTCAATGCAACTATCAGAATGTAGATGCTTGTTGGGAAGGAGTAGCCAAAGCCGCAGGTATCAACACAGAAAAAATAAAATCCTGCCAGAAAACTGAAGCTTTAGACTTGTTGAAGAAGGAAGTGGAACTTAATGAAAAATATAATGTGCAAGGCTCTCCCATGCTGATTATTAATGGAGAAGACTTCAACGGGCCAAGAACTCCAGAAGGCTACAAAAGCGGCATCTGTGCAGCTTTTAACACTGCTCCAGAAGAATGCAGCACGTCTTTAGGAGCAGCCGCGGCTGCAGCTCCGGCCGGCGGTTGTGCGGTATAAATTTATTTTTTTATTTTTTTAATTATCTTTTTCTTATCCTCCAAACCACTTTCCCAATCCTTCCTGCTTATCTTTGTCCTTGCCAAAAATTGACTCCACATAGCGGTGAGTCAGTTCCAGATTCTGCTTAAGATAATCTGACAGGCCGTAGTCTTTAGCCAGCATCATGCTCGGTCCAAGATATTTGATAATGCTTCCCTCAGTTACTGTAAATATCAGATTATTACCGCAGCTGCACCGGCCGAGCAGGGGCGGCCTTCGATACTTGGTATCACATTTAGTGCAACGAAACTGCTGTTGAGAAAACTGTCTAAGATTTCCTCTAATATCCTTAAGAAAATGTTTTTGAATGACCATATTGGCTACATCCATAGTATCTACCGCCCTAATCCTTCTAGCCAGTTCCATCTGTCCTCGTAGTTTCTCCATCATAGATGGAATAGTTTTATACGAAGAGCAGTTGATTCCAGCGTTAAGATTATTAGTCTGATGAATAAAACCCATTTTTTCGAACTGTGTTTCTTTGCCGATGCTATGCTTAATCTGCGCAATCTTTACCTCACTGGTCGGTTTATACTGTAAAGCTGCTTCATAAAATTCCAGAGGATACTTCCAAACCACATCAATTCCTTGTGCTTGATCATCTACTTCTGAAGGATTGATGATAGAAGTAAGAACCAGTGGTGCATCCATGGTTCTGCCTCCTCGTTGATCCGGAAGGAACTGGCGAGAAAAATTTAGCAAACCATCCATAAGCATTAAAATTGCTGCTTCATCTCCATCACAATCCCTCCTCAATCCTGCATGCCAAAGAGGATGCGCCAATAATCCTTGAGTTTCAGAAAAACCAATAATTCTACCCATCAATCCTGCAGAGATATGGGGAGCCAGACCAATCACTAAATGCCCCATTAGATCCCCTTCATTTTTTAAGTTATAAAACGGAGGCTGATGATAAATCTTTACCAGCAATTCATCAACAAATTTGGCTGTACGAAACATCACTTGGATAGCAGATTCGTCTAAAGAATTGAATCCTGGCAGAATCACATCCTGCGGTTTAAGCTCTAAAATTTGATCTGCTGTTTCTAAAGGTTTATTATAAATATCCAATTCATAACCTAGTTGTCTTAGTTTTTCCATCGAAGTATTAATCTCTACTGGTTTAAAATGAGTGATGGGCATTTCAGTGCAGTCATAACGAATGGTTCCATCTTTATTGACATAGAGATTATGCTTGGCTCGTAACAGTCCTTTAGCTAGATTTTCTACAAAATGATTTTTATTGGAAGTACCGCGTACTCCTTTAATCAGATCTGGGGCCATCTTAGTTTCCGTCTGTTTCATCGCTAAATCAAAATAATGCTTGATGTCAATTGTAATCTTGCCAAAATTTCTAGTCGGCCCATGTTGGCACTGCTCTTTGGAAAGATCGCCGCAGAATTTGCAGTGATATTTTTGTAATGGTTTTTCTCCGCAAATTTCACAGCGTAGATAAACTGTATTTTTCTTACATTTTTGACAATAAAGCAGGGGAAAATCAGCGGTCACTTTCCCTCCCACCAAAGCTGCTTGGAAAGAACGCATTCTATCTCCTTCTTCTCCCACTGGAAACAATGCTTGAGGAGAACCATCCATCTTTCGCATCTTCGCCTTTTCCGGCCGGCCCATCCTTGCTCCGATAAATGTGCCGGATTTATCTTTCATCTTAACCGAAGAGATAGCATTAATTGCTTCCAAAGCATTGACTGCTGTTTCGGGCAGAATTATTCTTTTCAAATCTTCAATCTCTTTAAGATTAAACAGCAGGGAAAGAGTTTGGGCAATTTCATTCTCTAAAATGATAAATTCAATGGAAACTTTGTGCGGCATGCCAATCAATTCCAAACTTTCCTTTACCGCTCCGTGTTCTTCTTTTTTCCAAGGAAGAATAATTTTTTTAACTATCTTAGTTTGATCATCTTGATATTCAAGTGTGGCTTGTTTCAACCATACAAAAAGCTGTTTCAATCGCTCTAAAGAAAGCCTTCGCCAGTGGTAAGTATACGCTGAATGTAACGGGACATTTAGAAAATGACTCAGCTTTCCTGCTTCTTCTACCGAAGGAAAAACCGTCAAAAAATTTTCTTTTAATTCGTTCAGACGATTTTCTGCAATTCCTATTTGAGAAGAAAGGTTAAACCATGTCTCTTCAGAGAATTTTTCTTTGGCTGCTTTTTCTACTTCTTGAATCCACCATTCCGGGCAGTAGCCTGCAGGAATTAGTTTATGGCCATTCTCGGAAAAATCTCCATAATTAAATAGAATATCTCCCAAAAAAATTATTTCTTCAACAGAATCATTGACGATTTTTGCTTCTGCTGGTGTAGCAAGATAAACTACTGAACCATTCTTTAATTTGACTATCGGCCCGTCTATCGTGTCACATAAAGAAACTACTCCTGCTTTGCCCGGCCGCTCAATTTTCAGCTGTGTTCCTATAGCAATAAATTTATCTAGTATCTGCATGGTGGCAGGATTAAGGCCGAGAGCAGAAAAACCGGAAAGACGGTAGGAGTTAATTTTTCTTCGCTCTTCGCTTCTTTTTTTACTTCCCGTTTAGCCTTGATTTGTTTTTGCAGTTCTAAAAATTCTGCTAAAAAATCCCAGTTCATACCCATATCTTTGCCCCAGACACTCAGACGTTTCCAAAGCTTAGGCGCTTTCTGGGCAATACCTTCTGCCATTACTAAACAGATTCCTCCTCGAATACGATTAGTTTCAATCCTGGGAATATCTTTATGCTGGGAAACTTCAAACTTTTCCGTAGGATCGCCGTTGATTTCCACGGGCACATGACGGGCGAGAAATTCTATCTCTTCTGTCGAAGGATGATACTGCAGATTGGTTACCCGTTCATGATAATCGTGGATTTCTGTGGCAAAGCGTTTTACTTCTTCTTCTGTAGGATCATATTCTGCATAACCCATTTTGACTCTTACATAATCAGATAAAAGAACCGAAGTGGCAGCTGCAGTTCCTCCTGCTCCCCTCACCGGTCCGGCATAATTCAAAGAGAAATATGGCTGGCCGTTGTCCAACCTCTTCTTTATCTTCAAGCCGACAAAGCCTTCCAGCGGAGCAGAAACAATTCCTAAAGTAAGATAGGCAAAACCTACACGGATAGCTACTTCCATCGCTTCTTCTTTAGAAGAAAATTTACAGAAGTTTTCTTTAGCCACCTCTTCGGCAACTTTAAATCCCACTCGCCAGTCCAGCTTGCCATACTCTTTTTCCAGCTCAGGAATGCGCTCCGCCAGATTAGTATGCAAAAGCTGAGGAGCTACGATAGATATTAGACCGGCAACCCGTTCGGCCATGTTCTGAGTGCGGATGATATCTACATGATCTTCCGGATCAAGATTAAGAGCTCTAGCTTGATTGGCTAATTTATAAGAACGAGTCACTTCTGTTTCAATCTCTTGAAAATATTTCCGCATCGAAGGGCTGCAGACTTGTTCTTCGGCCATAAGAAGATGGAGATTCGACCGTTTTTATAGATTTGGGTGATAGAGAGAAGAGATAAAACGGCATCAGAAATGCAAATATAAACAAATAAGAATATAAAAAAAATTAAATTAATTTACTTCCATCTCCTTCCCGAGAAAGAAGGTGTCCTTTTCTGTTCTCTTCTTCCTGACCCTCCACCAGAGTATTCTCCTCTGAACTGTCCTCGTTCGGGTTGTCCTCGTCCAAAAGGACGTCGACCAAAGGATTCTCTTCGAGAAGCTTCTGGCTTCACAAAAACAACTTCTTTCAATACAGGCAGTTCCATCTGTTGTATGATAAAGGTACGATATTCCCGTTGAATACGAGAAAAGTTATCATAATCTAAATTGCAGAGAATATTGATTACTTTTCCTTCTTCTCCTGCTCTAGCTGTTCTACCAATACGATGAACATAATCCTTCGCATCTTTAGGAATCTCATAGTTATACACATGAGAAACATCATCGATATGCAAGCCGCGGGAAGCGACATCAGTGCAGACTAAAACACTGGCCTTGCCGCCAAAAGCGGTGATAGTTCTGGTTCTCTGATTTTGAGACAAACCTCCATGGATGGCTAACGCATCTATGTTATTCGCCCTTAAATTTTTTACTGTAAAATCTACTGTTTTTCGAGTGTTGCAAAAAACCATCACTAAACCATACTTTTCGCTTTGTAAAAGATGAATCAGCAGAGACATCTTTAAATGACGAGGAACATCATAAAACGCTTGTTTTAATTTGCTGGGATCAACCATCTTAGCAGCAGAAACCATTACTGGTTTGTTCATGTAACGATGGGCTAGATTTCCCACTTCAGAAGATATTGTGGCGGAAAAACAGATAGTCTGCCTTTTCACCGGGCATTTTCCGATAATTTTTTTGATGTCTTCTATAAATCCCATATCAAACATTCTATCTGCCTCGTCTAAAACCAGGAGATTAATTTTAGACATATTGATAGTATTTCGCTGTACATGATCCAAAAGACGGCCAGGCGTAGCCACTACCACTTCTGCTCGGGAAAGCCCGTGGATCTGCGGCCCGATGGCCACACCCCCATAGACTGAAAGAACATTTAATCTTTTGGAATAAGCTAACTGAGTTAATACTCCCCGAATCTGTTCTGCTAATTCTCGTGTAGGAGTAAGAATCAAGGCTTGTAAACCTTTGCCTGGAGAGACTTTTTCTACTATCCCACAGCCAAAAGCTAATGTTTTTCCTGAACCTGTGGCTGATTCGCCGATGACATCCTCTCCGGCCATGATATGGGGGATTGACAGCTCTTGGATCTGGGTCGGCTGTTCAAACTTTAATTTACTGATTGTGCTAAGCATACTAGCGCTTAGCCCTAACTCTTCAAATTTAGTCATATTTTCACCTATATTTACTATTAAGCACTTCTCTAGAAAAAGCGAAATGATCAGGAACTGAGCAATTGCTCTCTCTTCAACGAGGATGCTTTAGTTGTGTTTTTATATTTATACGCTTTGTTTTAAGGCGTTTATTTACTTCAAGTTTTTCTTTTAGAAAAATCGGTAGTCAAAAATCTCAGTTTTTATACTGATTTTTCTATTCCGAAAACTCGCTGTTTAAGCGAGGAGAGTAAAAACCTCTGACCTTAATGAGATGATAACTCCCTACCGTGAGTTTTCGTTATCTTGATTTTCTTTTTAAAAGGCACTTGGTATATAAAGGTTCGTAAGAATTATGTACTCGTGACAGATATCACTTTTTTTATTTTCCTGTCAAATGCAGCTCTTTCTCCATTGTAGCTTTTATTTTATGCGATAGATCTTCGGCCAATGACATAGAAATCTCTCTGGTGCGGCCGTACCTGCCTTTGGAGATAATCTTAGCATTGATAATGCCCAGCATGTCCAATTCAGAGACAATGTCTGAAATCCTACGCTGAGTTAAAGGAGAAAGATTAAGCTGAGCACATAATTTTTTGTAAACCTCGTACATTTCTCCTGTAAAAAATATCCGTTTTTTAGCGGCAATCAAGAAAATAGCATACAAAGTCACTTGAAACTGCTTGGGATAATTGATTAAAGAGTTCACTACAGAATCATATTCTACTTTTTCTCTTGCTTCATCTAAATGCGCTAATTCAATTGACAAAGAGTTTCTTCTTTCTGCGATTTCTCCAGCAATTCTCAGCAAATCAATCGCCCGCCTGGCATCTCCATGCTCTTGAGCGGCCAAAGCAGCGCATTTTTCAATTACTCCTGATTTAAGAGTTTCCTTGCGAAAAGCTTTTTCTGCTCGATTACGCAAAATAGTTTGGATTTGTATCGCATTATACGAAGGAAAATGCACTTCTTCTTCGGAAAGAGAACTTTTGATACGAGGATCAAGATTTTCTGCAAAAACTAAATTATTAGAAATTCCAACTAATGAAAGTTGCGCTTTGCTCTCTGCATTGATACGAGTGAGATTATAAAGTATTCCATCTCCAGTTTTCCCTGTCAGCTGGTCTATTTCATCTAAAACAAGAACTAAGAATCGATTTTCTTTCTTTAACAGTCTATAAAAAATAGTGTATACCTCATCGGTGGGTAAACCGGTGGCGGGAATCTCCATTCCAAACTCTCTAATCAGCTGAGCAATAAGACGATATTCTGTATCTGCTACTTTTTTTAGTTTACAATTGATGTAAACAATCTTTAAAGGAAGATTATTATCCTTAGCGATCTCTTCCATAGACTGAGTAATATGCTTGATGGTAAGAGTTTTACCAGTGCCGGTTTTACCTAAAATGAACAGATTAGACGGCTTTTCCTTGCGTAATGCCGGAGCAAGGATATTAGCTACTTCTTCTATCTGCTCTTCTCTAAAGGAAACCTCTTCAGGCAGATAACCAGGCTGAAGAAACTCTTTATCAAGGAAAATAGACTCCTTTTTGATAAAATTCTCAAAAAATGCATTAATTTTCTTTTTCATGCCAATAATCCTCTTTTACTGATGACAGTTTATTATCCTCAAAAGCCCGTTTACCTGTGGAACCCCTTGATTTCCTATGGAGAAGAGGAGAAGTATTTATAGATTTCGATATGATTGATAAAAATGAAGAATATCAATAAAAACAGGCAATAACTAATGATAACATAATCAGTATGAATAATATATCAAGAAAGTTAGTTTACTGCTTTAATACATCGTTTGATTATAAATACAAGATTTTAAGACAATTAATTCTGAATAAGTATGATTCTTAATCTTAAATAGATTATAAAAATAAATTATAATATTTAATTTTAAATAAATTATAATATTATAATAATATAATATTTCTATATAGAAATAAATTA
>JAGVYL010000023.1 GCA_018303285.1 Candidatus Woesearchaeota archaeon
AGATAAAACTGGCGTAGACAAAGTTATTTTTTCTAGAGATTGTTCTGCTGAAACTGGTGCGTCTACTTCCAAAGACGGTTCTGCTTTCTTCGGAACTTTTAATTCGTCTAACGAATACTTTTCCAATATCTTTTCGTAAATGTTTCGAGCCATTTTTGAGTAATATAATCAGCACTTACTTTTTTAACGATTCATTGAACTTCGTTTTCTTCTCTTCCAGTATCTTTAATTTATACTCCAGCGCTATTTTTGTGGCTTCTTCCAGACAAGAATCATCATCGCAGATAATTACCGCTTCTCCATTTGGTTTTATTCGTATTACTTCGCTTACCTCTTCATCACGCACCCAATTAGAAAGATAAAGTATTTTTTCTCCACCTTCTTTCTCTATTTCTAATCTGTCTGTATTTTGCAGCAGGGTTTCATAAAAATGGACTTTTTCTTTGCCGATATATCCATCAAACTCATATTGTGAATCCATTTTTTTGAAATATGCTGCTCCGAAGAATACTCCAACTACCAACCCCCACAAGACTAATCCTTCTTTCACCTCCTTCAACGCATCTATAAACGAATCTTTCTTTTGAGAAGGAACTGACGCAGACAACGCTTTTTCTGGAGATAAAACTGGCGTAGACAAAGTTATTTTTTCTAGAGATTGTTCTGCTGAAACTGGTGCGTCTACTTCCAAAGACGGTTCTGCTTTCGGAACTTTCAACTCGTCTAACGTATATTTCCGAAGCAACTCCTTATAAATGTTGTTGGCCATCTTGGTACTGGATAAGTATTGTATTTCTTATTCCTGTTTTGCAACTGATTCCTGCTCAGGGGAAGCAGGCAAAAGCTTAGCCTCTTCACGTCTAACTTCTCCGGTTTTAGCCGACAGTTCAAGATAGATACTGGCGTCCATGCAGTTCTTCCGCACTTCTTCTACTCTTCCGTCCAAGTATCTGGTAGCCATAGCAATTCGAGCATTGAGCGCTTTTGAAAGTTCTCTCTGGTTATCCAAGAATGTAAGCACCTTATCCACTCCGCCAAGAGTCTGAATCTCTGTTTTCTGGGCTTCAATCTCTCTCATGACATAAGGCACCTGCACTTCGGCAAAATTGCCTGTATCTGCCACTACTTTCTTTGTCTCGTCCAGCATAGCCAGATAGCGGCCGATTTTTTCAATATTAGCATTAAGCAGGCCGATGTTCTGCTCTGCCCGGCGTGCCTGCGCTTCTAATATAGAATACTCATCTTTCAGGCCGCCAAGAACTGTTTCCAACTGCTGCAATTTGTAAAGCACATCATCTTCGGTCTGCTTACCCTGCTCAGAATTAGCCTTACGCACTGCTTCCAGCTCATCATACTGCTGTTCTATACGAGTCATATCTTGATAAAGATCATTTTTGTCTTTGGTCATCTGCGGCTTGCTCAGGATAATCTGTTCGATACCTCCCCTCAAATCAACCCGCAATCCGCGCAGATCCGTCTCTCTGGCTTTAATCTCCCCGTGAAGCCGCTGTACGAAAGCAGGAATCTCTGCAACAGTATCGTGCAAAATATCCAATCCTTCTTCGATAGAGATATTCTTCTTTAACAACCTTCTGATTGGCCGAGTGAGAAAATTCCCTTTGGCATAAAACCTTGAAGTAATAGTTTCCAGAGCTTCATCGTCTCCCTGTTCCTGAGCCATGCCTCTTTTCCGGCGCATTAAGGAGTTTACTCCCCCCATCACTTTTTGACTGTAATCGACCTTAGAAGAAACTTCTCCGATGAGTGACTGCAGCTGTTCTACTGCCTGCACTCCGTGCTCCACTCTCTTTTGTTCTCTTAAGACGTAAGCCCCGTTTAATCTTTCCTGATATCTTTTGCGAATGCCTTCAACCTTTTTTCCTATGCCGTCCTTCAATTTCTCTAAGTCAATTTCCATTTTTGTCTGCCTCCGAGTTTTACGAGGATGGTATCGGAATTGTTATTCCGTGACCAACTTGCGTTGGTTCCGAAACGCAGTTTCGATACCTCCCAGTTTAATCTGGTTATACAATACGCGTGTTCGATTATAACTTTTCCATTCTAACTATTCCTATTTATAAATATTTCACTACTTTTGAATAGATTTTTATTTAACAGACTAAAACTCTGCTCCCCTCAGTCTTTATAAATAAAAAGCCCTTTCTCCCATAAATGAACGTTTGGTGGAAAAAGCACTGGCCGAAGCTCGTCCTTGGTCTAATCTTTGCCTTGACACTAGGCATCCGGCTGTACTTCTCCTTCACTTCCCAAACCTTTACCTATGAAAGCTATTTCACTTTAAGACAGGTGGAAGTAATCAGGGAGACCGGCCTGCCGGCCTTTGATGATCATTTTTCCTACGGCGGCCGCTTCCTGCCATTTCCTCCGTTCTTTTACTACCTACTGGCGTTCTTCCATCTAATCATGCCCCTAAAACTAGTGGGACAGCTTATCCCGCAGATTCTTATCTCCCTGCTCGGCCCAGTAGCTTACCTTATCGCCAAGAAAGTCACTAATCGGCCAGGAGTCTCTCTCTTTACTGCATTTATTTCCGGTTTTGTTCCGGCAGTCTTCAAGGAAACAGTTAACAGCCTTTCACCATACACTTTGATCATTCCTTTAGTTTTCTTTGCTTTATACTGCTTGATGCGTTTAGAAAATAAGAGATACATCTATTACTATATAGTCTCAGTAATCATCCTCTCATTTACTCATCCGGTTTCTTTTCTGTTAATCTTAGGATTAGTGTTTTATCTGATTATCACCCGGATTGAAGAGAAAAAACTTGACCGCCAGGAAGGAGAACTGATTGCCTTTTCATTTTTCTTTTTTCTTTGGGCGCAGATTATTCTTTACAAGAAAGCTTTATTGATGGGGGGCATTAATTTTATCTGGGGTAATGTCCCCTCAGGAATAATGTCGTATTATTTCAGCAAGATTACATTCATCGAAGCTTTAGTGGCTATAGGCATCATACCTTTTATCGCAGGGATATTTATCATTTACAAATATCTTTTCAAACAGAAAAATAAAGAGGTTTACTTAAGCATCTCTTTTGCTTTAGGAGCGATTGTTCTTCTTTGGCTCGGTTTAATGGAACCAAGAGTAGCTTTAATGTTTTTAGGAGTGGTCTTTGTCCTGCTCTTCAGCGAGGCCGGCCGCCTCTTCTGGGAATATTTCCTTAACACCAAGTTTGTCCCCTTCCGCTATTTACTTCTTGCCGTGGTGCTTCTGCTTTTTATCTTCAATTCAATCTATCCTTCCATCGAGCTGATGAAAGAAAAAGAAAAACCTTTGCCGGAAGAAACAGAAGCGGCTCTCTGGATGAAAGGCAATCTGCCTTCAGGAGTGACTGTCCTATCAACTGTGGAAGAAGGGCATCTGATTGCTGCAGTAGGAGAGAAAAGAAATTTTATGGATGCTAATTTTATCTTAATCGATAATATTGACAAGCGATTCCAAGATTTGGAACGAATCTTCAAAACGTCTTATGAGATTGAAGCATTGGACCTGCTGAATAATTACGGGGCGAGTTATATCTTCTTCTCTTCTCAGGCTCAAAAACAGTATGATATCACAAAATTAAATTATTTAGGAAGCAATTGTTTCAGCAAAGTTTATACCAATGAAAAAGTAAAGATTTACAAAGTTCTCTGCGGAGTGGAAAGAAAATGAGAATACCAGAAGAGAGGAACCGATGAGAAAAGAAAAGATTATGGTGTTTATTCTGGGAATAGTTTCGATTATTTCTCTTGCTCTCGGCCCGCTGCTTCGGCTGCTGAAAGACGGCAATCTGCTTCCGGCGGGCAAAGAATCATTCTACTGGCTGCAGGATGAAGGAATTTATGGAAGATTATTTTCAGGGCTAGATGCAATCAACCCCTGGGCATTGTATGGATTGATGATAAGCGCGGGATTAGTTTCTGTATTCTTAGTTTATAGCATCTTGAGAAAACTAAAATTTGAAGTGGAAGAGGCCGCATTAATTACGGGCTTATCTGCACTTTCTCCGTTTTTTACTTCTTTCTTTAACCATCCTTCAGCACAGATGCTGATGATTCTGTGGATAATGCTATCTGCTTGGCTGATTCTCTCCTGGAAAAAATATCTTTCGTATCTAGGTCTTGCCCTGTTGTTAGCTGTACCTTTGATGGGAGATATTTTTAATGCAATAATGGCGTTTGCAATAGCTCTTATTTATTGTTCCCATACCCGAGAAAAGAAAATTTTTCTCTGGCTGGGAGGATTGATATGCGCTACTGCGTTTTCTTTTTTCTATTTGGGAAAACCGCTTTTGACTGGTCCGGTAGAAATTCCAGTTAATTTCTGGCAGGGATTTGTTTCAGAATTTGGAACTACGGGGGGAATGGGGGCTTTCATCCTAGTCTTGTCCTGTATCGGCTTTGTCCTTACCTGGAAAAAGGCGAAGAATTATCTGGCAGTATATGGTCTGCTCCTATTCTTCCTCTTGGCGTTTATTTTTTTCAGCGGACAAAGTTTGATCTATCTTGGTTTGATGCTGATGGTTTTTGCAGGAAGAGGAGCAATGTTCTTATTGAAGCGAGAATGGCAGATGATTTCTCTAAGAAATCTTATCTGGTTGGTGGTAGGGTTAGGAATCTTGTTTACTACCCTTAATTATGCAGTTTCTTTCTCTGTTTCTTCTCCAGATAACTCCCTGATTAAGGCTTTATCCTGGCTGCATGATGAAAGCCGCGCCGGAGAAGTTGTCTTTTCCAATTATGACAATGGCTTGCCAATAGAATTCTTGGCTGGACGGCAGGCCTTTATCCACCAGGGGATGGGAAAAAATTCTTTTGAAAGCCAAAGAGAGATGATGGAAAAGATTTTTTACTCCTCCGAACCTCAGGAAACGTTACGATTATTAAAATGGAACAAGATTGATTACCTCCTGCTTGATGGACAGATGAGAGAAAAACTCTGGAAAAATAAGGAAACCGGACTGCTATTTGTCTTGGCTAATAAACAATTCGAAAGAGTCTACACTAAGGAGGGTATAGAGATTTGGTATTTTGAAAAGTCATAAAAATTTGCCTCTTGGGCAAATTTTTAGGACAACAAACTTCATACTAAAGCACAAGGCTTTAAATAGTGAAGTTTTTTGGAATAATTTTTATAGGAACGGAGTTAACTGCTCGAAGAATAATTAAAAAAAAGTGAAATAAAAGATGGAACAATTAGTTGAATATGTCCTGTGGGCCACGTACTTTTTTTCACTCTTCTTTGTAATCTTCTGGCTGACTACGTTTATCACAGAAAGAGAAGTGAAGACAAAAAAGAGATTGAACGAATTGCCTAAAGTAACTATTATTGTGCCGGCGTATAACGAAGAAATCGGTATCAAAGATACTTTACGTTCTTTGGCTAAGTTGGATTATCCGCGAGATAGATTAGAGATTATTGCTGTTAATGACGGAAGCAAGGACCAGACTGCTGCTCGAGCTAGGGAAGCGATTGAAGAGTTCAACGGAACTGATATCAAACTGATTAATCAAGAGAATAAAGGCAAGGGAGCAGCTATGAATACCGGGATTAGGCAGGCCAAAGGAGACTATGTGGTCTGTATGGATGCAGATTCCATTATTCCGGATAAAAAAGCATTATACAAGATGCTGCCGTATTTTTCTTCAGAAGATATCGCTGCGGTTCTGCCTTGCCTGAAAGTTGGTGAAACCAAGAATCTACTACAGAAAATGCAGAGATATGAATATTTAGTAAATATGTTCTACAAAGAGCTGATGGGAAGATTAGATTGCATCAAAGTCACGCCCGGGCCGTTTGCTATCTATCGCAAAGATGTCTTGTTAAAGATTGGGGGATTTGATGAAGTGTTTAACAGACATTTAACAGAAGATTTAGAGATTGCTTTAAGGCTGCAGAAAAATAATTACCGGATTGTCCAGACCATGGAAACCGATGTCTTGACTATTCCACCCGATAATCTAAAGGAGTTTTATCAGCAAAGGAAACGGTGGTATAAAGGAGGATTTTTGAATACGTTACGTTATAAGAAGATGATTCTGGATAGGAAATTCGGTGATTTCGGCCTGTTTGAAATGCCTACCACCTTAGTTTCTGGGTTTATTATGATCGCTCTGCTTTTCAGCATGATATATTATCTGGCTAAGCCTGCTTTTCAGACCTGGGCCAAATTAAGCAGCATCAATTTTGACATTTGGACTTTACTGAAAAAGATAAGCTGGGACATTAGTGCTTTAGATTTTCATTACAGTTTGATTTTTGTAGGCATTGTCATGGCCTGTGCTTCAATCTTTGTCATTAAAAGGTCCCATGCTATGGCCAAAGAAAAAGTCTTTCGCTATGGGGCTGTACCTTTTATCTTTTACATCGCTATGTATTTCATTCTATTGGCTGTTGGATGGGTAGTCATCTACTATGAGCTGATAAGAAAGAAAGAGATGAAGTGGTAAGAGAGTAATATTTATTGCTCTACCATAATCAATATAAACCCAGCACTTACCTTTTGAGTATGCTTCAACGAAAAATCAGCAAAGGGAAGTTTATTTTTGCTTTTTTGGCTACTTGCGCTATCTTTGCCTTAGGGCTGCTGCTAGGCTTAGTGATAGAAGGCAAACGGATTAATTATACTAATCAGGCTTATCAAAGCCACGAGGTTAATTTTATCAGCTCGCAATTGCAGTATGATTACCTGCTTTCCTTGAAGGACCAGACTTCCTGCCCTACAGTGTATAACGGGCTGGATAGCAATCTCTTTAATTTAGATAAAACCAGAGAAAAGATAGAGATTTATTCTCAAGACAATAAGATTAACCAGGAAGAATTCGAACTGCTTAAGAGGCAGTATACTCTAGAAGAGCTGAGGTATTGGTTCCTGGCCGGCCACGTGAAAGAAGTCTGCGGCAAAGGAATGGTTCGAATATTATACTTTTATTCTGACGATGAAACTTGTCCGGGCTGCGGAGAACAGGGATTTGTTCTGAACTACTTAAAGAAAAAGTTCGGCCAGCAGCTGCTGATATTTTCTATCGATGAGAAGATGAACGAGCCATTGATAGAACTGCTTAAAGGCCAGTACAATGTAGTAAAATATCCTACTTTGATTATCGAAGGGGCCAAAGCGGACAGCGACAACTTTGTGGCCAAAGACGACTTGCTGAAAAGGATATGTTATTACAGCGAGGATAGGGAGAATTGCGCAGTAAGTTCTTGAGTACTGCCTAAAAAGCTAAAAATAAGCCTCCGGAGGGAATTGCACCCCCGACCTGCTGATGACTTGCATTAACTTGTATAAATTACAAGTCAGCTGCTCAAGCTACTAAGCTACGGAGGCAAAACTTTTTGCCACTTTATCTGCCAAAACCAGAGATTAAATATAAATCTTTTTAAAGTATCGATATTAGCTTGTTTCTATGGCTGATAAAAAAGGAACTCCTCTGCCCATAATCAAGAAAAAAGAAGGCACAGAAGAGAGGAGTATTGTGATGAACAAGGTAGACAGAAACATAAGTTCTACTGAACAGACAAAAACTAGTGAAGAGAAAAAAGTTACTTTTAATATTTCTAAAGAAAATAATTTTTCGGATTGGTATTCTGAGATTGTAGAAAAAGCAAATATTGCCGATATTAGATATAACGTCAAAGGCTTTGTAGTAATAAGAGAGTGGGGAGCGTTGGCAATTGAAAACATGTATCAACTATATGAACAAGCACTTCAAAGAACAGGACATATGCCAGTCATATTTCCTACAGTTATTCCTGAAGCTAATTTTAAGAAAGAGTCTGGACATGTGGAAGGATTCACTCCCCAGGTGTTTTGGCTGCAAGAGGTTGGAGAAGAAAAACTTGCTTTAAGACCAACTTCAGAAACCGCATTCTATCAGATGTACAATCTATGGATACGAAGCTGGAGAGATCTGCCTTTAAGATTATATCAACGAGCAAATGTATTCAGATACGAGACTAAAGCAACAAGGCCGTTGATTAGGGGAAGAGAGTTTTATTGGCTTGAATCACATGATGCTTTTGCAACAAAAAAAGAAGCCGAGGAACAGGTCCAAGAAGATATCCGGATGACTGACTCGGTAATGCATAAGGTGTTTGGTGTGCCCTTCTTACCATTGAAACGGCCCCAGTGGGATAAGTTTCCTGGCGCGGAGTATACAATTGGAAGTGATTCGATAATGCCCGATGGCAAGATAATCCAGCAGCCATCAACTCATTTATTAGGACAGCATTTTTCAAAAGCATTTGATATCAGATTTGCAGACGATGCAGGGAAAGAAGATTTTGTTTGGCAAACTTGTTATGGGCCGGCAATCTCTCGAATCTTAGCTTCGGTGATTGCGATACATGGCGATGATTCTGGTTTAGTCTTTCCGTTTAAGATTTCTCCAAGACAGGTAGTAATCGTGCCAATATTCAGTGTAAATAATGAGAAGAAAGTTTTGGAGTTTGCTACCAAACTGAATAATACTCTTTTTAATTACGGAATCAAATCTCAGTTAGATATACGCAACAAAAGACCTGGTGAAAAATTCTTTTATTGGGAAATGAAAGGCGTTCCATTCAGAATTGAGATTGGAGAAAGAGAAATCGATGCTAAAGAAGCTACTCTATTTATCAGAGATAAGAGGGAGAGAATAAAGATTAAACTGGATAATATCGAAGAAAACATAAAAAAGCTGGGTAAAGAATTTGATAAGAGACTTTTAGATAACGCTGATAAAATGTTTGATAATATAATTGTTAGCTGTAAGTCTGAAGAAGATATTAAGAAAGCTCTTGACAACAAGAAGATTGCAAGATTCTCATTCTGCTCTGTTGAAAAAGACGGAGAAAAATGTGCGGCATTTGTTGAAAAAGAGCTTCAAGCAGGTGTTAGGGGAACCAGAGCAGATAAGAAAGAAAAAGCTGAAGGAAAGTGCTTATTCTGCGGGAAAGCTGCCAAGGAAGTTGTTTATGCCGGGAAATCATATTAAGATTCGGAAGAACTATTAATTGAAGAAAACGTTAAAAAGGGGAGTTCTTTTGTTCGATTTATGCTGCAAAAAGAGATTATTATTCTCGGCGATGTAGAGATGGGAGCGGGCAACTTGACTGATGATTTTATCAGCGATAATGCCCTTTCAGATTTAATTTTGGAGTTAAGCAAGCGGCCGCATCCGGTAGATTTGGTCTTTAATGGAGACACTTTTGATTTTCAGAAATGCCCTTATCAAGAAAAAGGAAGCCTAATTTATCCAAGACATATCACTGAAAAAGTTTCTCTGTCCAAGCTAAACTTAGTTTATCTTGCTCATAAAGAGGTTTTCCTGGCGATGAAAGAATTTATTAATATTCCTTTCCATCGCCTGTATTTCACGGCGGGCAACCACGATATGGATCTGGTGTACAGAAAAGTACGGGAAAAGATCCGCTCTCTATTGGGGAATAAAAAACGAGTGCGTTTTCTTAAGTTGCATTATCGCTTTAAAGGCGTTTATGCCGAGCACGGCCAACAGTATGATTTTCTTACTAGAATTAATTTCCGAAAATTATTCCTTAGATACAAAGGGAAAGAGATTCTTAATATACCCTTTGTTCCCTTAGCTTTGATCAGTCAGTTCATGAAAATGAAAGAAGAACATCCTTTTCTGGAGCGGATTACTCCCCGGCCGCTTTTGTTTCAACTGCACAAAAGCCTTATGCGGAAGATCACCTTCAGCACCACTGTATATTTTTTAAAAAGCATTTTTTATTATCCCCTGCGTTATTTTTTTGACCCGACCCATGCTTTCCCGAAAAATCTGTTTCAGGAATTTTATCACCGAGTGAAAGAATCACATTGGGATATTGATGAAGTTCTTCCTAGTTTCAAGAAGAAAAAGAGATCTTTAAAGAAAGGACATATTTATGTGTTAGGACATGTGCACAAACAAAGTGTAGAGGATAATGGGGGAACAGTGATTATCCATCCGGGTTGCTGGCGAGATGAATACATATTAGACAAAGAAAATAAAGCACTTTATCCTGTCCAGAAGAAATATGTACAGATACTGGTTTCAGAAGACGGCTCTCTTCGGTATGAACTAAAAGAAGTTTCTTTGAAACGAAGCATCCTCAATCTGGAAGAAGTAAAATTGGATGAGAAAAAACAGATTTTAATGGCAGCTGAAGAAGAAGGATTTAAACCGAGGCTAGTCAATTAACCGTCCAGCTTTCTATCGCTTCCTCTTCTAAAAAATGGAGTTTTTTTGAAGGTACAATTAAACAATAGGGTGACTGACCGAAGTCCTGCGCAAGCAGCTCTTCTGCAGTTCCGGCTTTGATGGAGAAATTTTTACTGCCTAATCTGGCACAGCCCAAACAGAGAGTCTTTTTCGTAAAGATCTTATTCTTTTTTTTCGATTCAATATCTAACATAACTTGAATGGCTTGAGGAATAGTCAAAAATCTGTTTTCTTCCGGAATCAAGTCTAATAAGAATAATGTGTGGGCATTGATGCTTTGATTCTCGTTCAAGATTAGATACGGAGCTTCCAAAGAGACTTCTTTTCTGGGAAAAGGAATAGATGCTGTTTTGCCGAATTTGTATAGCTGCAGGCCGGTGAGGGCTATGGCTGAGAGAATGGTGGCATTATGGATGACTTTGACAGAAATCTGCTGTTTTCTTGCTTCTAAGAATAGGTCATAATGAGTAGTGGCAGCCAAGGGATCGCCCACTATCAACAATGCGATATTTTCTTTTTTGGCTTTCTGCAGCAGTTTATCAGAGTGATTTTCTACGAATTCTCGGCCGACCACCATTATCTTCTTTTTGTACTGTTTTTCCAGCTTTTCTTTAGTAGCCTGCAGAATGGAAGTGTATCCTTCCAGATAGACTTCTGTACACTGCTGAAGAGCCTCCTGGCCGTTCAAAGTGATGTCTTTCTCATCGGAAAGGCCGAGGCCGATTAAGTAGAGGGTCATTTTTTAGATAATTTTTCTTCCAGTATCTTTCTTAACAATGGAAGAAGAGATTTCACAAGATGAAGGATTTCCGTGGCTTCTTCTAAAGTTATTTTTTTACCACGGTAATTTATATCATTACGAATGGTTCTGTAACGGTCTATCTTAACTGCCTGTGCTTCAGAAAGAATTTTTTTTTCAAGAGAAAAAATTACGATAGCTTCATGCGAATAAGCTTTATATCCTTCAAAAGATAAGAAAGACTGCAAAGCTTCTCGTAAACATTCATATGCGCTTTCAAAACGGAATTGAGCATTGGAAATGTCCACTGGCAGAGAAGATAAATCATTGGACCTATCCCACGCCTGCTGCATCAAAGACCGAGCTTCAGCCAAATCCCGACTCTGTTTTAGCACTTTTTCTTCCGTTAAAAATTCTTGAAAGCTTTTCATAGAGGAATCTCCAGATAACCCGAAAGAATTATCCCGTTTGCCAAGGTAGACCAGAAGCCGTTTTCAATTTTTTCTTTTTCCAGCTCTAAGAGGTTGATTTTGCGGTTTAAATATTTTTCAAAAAAAGACAAATCCAATTTAAGGTGCCGGGAAGTGACAACTGCTAAATCTATATCGCTTTCTTCCCAATCTTCTCCTTTAGCATAAGAGCCAAAAAGGATTATTGCCTCGGGATGGCCGTACTGCTCTTCCAAATAAGAGAGAATGCTGCTTGTTTTTAATCTGTAAAGATTATTTAAACGCTTGGCGAAGGTAAATTCCGAATTATCGCGGTTTGCCTTGAATAGAGTAAGATTTTTTTCTTTATCTTTCCAAACAGCGATCAGGTTTCTATCAACCAATATTTTGCTTAGTTTTAAAATCCAAGGAGCAGAAAGATGGAGCTGCCTGGCCAAGCCGCGCAGATGAATCTCTTTAGTGGGGTTAGTATAAAAAAACTGCAGGAGTTTTTCCTTTTTATCTACATTCATTTTTTTAGTTAACAGATGTTAACTTTTGTTAACAAGTGTTAATTATTTAAAAACATTTCTAAAATAAGTTCAAATTTTTGCCTGCGCCCGACGTACCCCGATGGCAGTATCCGAGTACTGCGGATTCCTCCGGCAGCCGAGGTCGACCCTATCGGCAACCGCCCAGAACCCCGCCACAGAATTATTATCGCTCAATAGCTTCCAGTAATATACCCTGCCTGATTTGACATCGACTGGAGGCAATCCCTGAAAAGTGGCTCGTTTTAGATAATCTTCTAAATCGATTTGTTTATCTTCCATCAACCAGCCTTGCAAAGGCTCGCTGTACTTTGGCTGTAATTTTCCGTTAATTGTCTGATGGGCATAGTTGATATGCGAGACGTTGTTTATGACTTTGAAATCTGCATCCAGCCACTCTGCTCGGTAGAGATTTCTCTGCTCAGTGATTTCTTTGAGAATTGCTTCCAGTTCGCCTGAAGAAACTTGCTGTCCCTTGCCGTCAAAAGCTTTGCCGGACTTTAAGAGATTAAGGAAATCGACAAACTGGCGGAGAGTTGGCATAGACATTCCTTCTTGATGCAGTGCTTCATGGCTTTGATACCAGTTTTTGCCGTGGTGGCTGAGAGTTTTTGCTACCAGCAAATCTGGATATGAATAAGAGCCGTGCTCTTTGCCTTCAAGTAGCAAGAAATTTTTCTTATGAAACTCTTCGAACATTGGAACAGCAAGATAATCTTCAAAGCTTGGTTTTTCAGCCATACAGATTGATAAACATGAACTTATTTATAAATCTTTTACTATTTTTAGATTAAAACACTTCTTGGGAAAAGAATTGAATTGTCAAGAACCACCGGTCAAAGACCGGTGGCATGATGCATTGCATCATGCCGGTTCTTGAGCACACTGAATTTCACCTAACTAATTATGATTGGCCAGAGTCAATCACCATTCAAAGAATGGTGGAATTCATTGTTTAAATAAGTTTCCGTCATTATTAAAAAAAGAAAAAAATCTTGCCTCCCGGGGTGGTAGAAGAAGTGGGAAAGCAAGATTTTCTTCAGCGTGAGTTTTGAAGTGCTTTGCCGGCCATAAGCCGGCGTTAGCTTTAGGCCACGGCCACCAGACCGAGTTCAATGGCTGCATGTTGGGCCTGCTGCTTCTTGGCCGCAAAGGTAGGCATGGCCTTGCCCAAAAGCTGGGGTGATTGGACTCCAGTGATAATGGTCATGACACTGATTTTTCCTTTGTGATCATCAGCAATCCTTGCCCCCCAGATAACATTGGCATCTTCATCCAAAGATTCTGTTACCAACTCTCCGATCTGGGCTACTTCGTCTAAGGTCATGTCCGGCCCTCCGGTAACATGAATCAAAGCTCCAGTAGCTCCTTGATAGTTGATATCCAGCAAGGGGTTGCTAAGAGCTCCTTTGACAGCCTCTTCAACCCGGTTGCCAGTATCAGACACGCCAACACCGATGGCGGCCACCCCCCCATTTTGCATTATTGCCTTGACGTCTGCGTAATCAAGATTGACTAAAGAAGGCAGGGCGATGGTTTCCACAATCCCTTTTATTACTGTAGAAATTAATTCGTTGGCAATGGCGAAAGCCTGCTGGATAGGCAGGTTGCCGGCTAAGTGCACTAATCGATTGTTGTCAATGACAATCGCCCCCATATCTTTAGCTGCAGTAGCTACGACCGGAGCTGAGCCTGTTCCTGTTCCGCCTCCCATACCAGCGCAGACGAAAACCATATCTGCATCTTTTACAGAAGCGCGAATCTCTGCGATACTTTCCTTAGCGCTTTCTACTCCTTTTTCTGGAAAGCCTCCGCAGCCCAAGCCGCGGGTGACATTTCGTCCGATGATGAACTTCTTATCTGCTTTAGTAACATTAAGCTGTTGATGGTCAGTATTGCAGGCAATGACTTCTGCGCCTTTGATTCCCTTCTGATATAACCAGCTGACAATATTATTCCCCGAGCCACCAGTGCCTACTACTTTGATATTTAGTGGCTTGACCAAATCCAAAACTTCGCTGCCATCCATCTTTTCCACCCCTTTGTTTTTACTTTTTTTCTATTGAAAAATATTTTACAGGACACAAATCTTTAAATATAAGTTTTGCGTTACCTGCTTTTAGAACTAAACCCAATGTTCAATATTAAGACCCATTAAGCAACGGTAATATCCTCTGCTTATAACTAACCCGTACAAGAACTAACCCATAAACCCGGAGTTAGTTATTTATAAGAAATATATAAACATTTCTATTTTGTAAACTATAGTTTCTGATTAATAAGTTAAAGAAAAATTAAAAATTAAGGTCCTTCTTCCGGCTCTTTACGTTTTATTTTCTCGTCTATAAATGTCTTAATCTGTTTAACCGCCACTTGTGTTTTTTTGCGCAAGACATCTGAATAATTCTGCAAATATGCTGTCGGATCGCGAATCTTATTTTTCCAACTATTAAAAAAGACTAAGGTTTCTAGAGGATATTTTGGCGGCTGTTTAGGAGATTCTCCAGGATAACCTAAACAAATGATCGCCTGAGGCCGAGCATCAGCGGGAATATTTAATACTCTTCGTACTTCGTCCTCATCAAAAGCGCCAATCCAGCAAGTGCCTAAACCTAACGCATGGGCAGCAAGAAGCATATTCTGCACACAGGCAGCATTATTCTGTACGGAATATAATTTTTCTCCTCTTGCTCCATAATAACGGATGATTTTTTCTGGTTCGCTGCAGATGACGATAAAAAGAGGGGCTTGAACCATAAAATACTGCTGTAAAGAGGCCTCAGCCAGCTGCATTTTCAGCTCTTCTTCTAATATGACTATAAATTTCCAATCTTGAAGGTTACCTGCAGAAGGAGCGTGACGACCTGCATCTAATACTTGAGAAATTTTGTCCCATTCAACAGATTTAGGAGAAAATTTTCTGATAGTGCGTCTGCTTCGAATCACCTCAAGGATATCTGACATGAGGGAAGAAAAGTAAATGACCTATTTATATTTATTGGTTATGTTTGACCATTTTTGAAACAGAGTTTTTACTTTGGAACAGTGTTCCAAAAACGAAACATTTATTAAGGTCTTTGTTTTTCTGTAGTTTATGCTCGGGGTGGTGGAAGAGCTTTTTGATAGCAACAAGATTGCAGTACTTAAGGTATTGGTAAATTCTAAAGAAGAATGGTATCTACGAGAGCTGTCCAGAAAATCAGAAGTGCCGGTGACTACTACCTTTCGAGTTTTGGAGCAGCTGGTTTCTTTAGGTTTGGTGCAAAAGAGAGAGATAAAAACTGCTAAACTTTACAGTATGGTAAAGAATGAACGGACCGCGGTGTTATTTAATCTGTTGGGAGAACGAGTTGACCCTTTGCAGATTTTTGGAGAAAAGATAAAAAATGTTACTGGGGTACGGCAGGTGATTGTCCAAGGAGAGGTGCGGCAGGATGGAGCCAATGTCTTGGTGATTGGTTCTGGGTTTGATGCTGATGCAGTTAAGCGGATTGGAGAAGATATTGAAAAGAATACTGGGTTTAAGGTTTACTCTCTTGGCCTAACCGAAGACCAATATAAACAGATGAGCCAAATGGGCTTCTATCCGGGGCCGAAGAAAGTACTGGTGGGTTAAATTTATAAATAACCTTTGAATTTCCAAGAATATGGCTGAATTAAAACTTGTCATTGGCAATCCTAAGACCAAGCATAGCTATAAGGCAGAAGCTAAAGACAGTGCGGCCGAAGTGCTGATGGATAAATGCATCGGCCAAACAGTTTCCGGTGAGGAGCTGGGATTTGAAGGCTATGAGTTCTTGATTACGGGGTTATCTGATAATGCTGGCTTTCCTGGCAGAAAAGGAGTAAAGTTAGCCAGACAGAAAATATTGGATACCAAAAGTACTGGTTTTTCCGGCAAGGACCGTAAAGGCGTTTATCGCAAGGGAGAACATAAACGGTTCACGGTTTGCGGAGAGAAGATTAATCCTAAAACAGTGCAGGTAAATCTGAAAGTAATCAAGGAAGGCAAAGTACCTTTTGTAGTGCCTGAAAAGAAAGAAGAAAAGGTTGCGGCTTAGATAGTTTTAAATATTTCTCGATATTCTTAAAGAGATTATGCGTAAAGAGACTGAAGCATGGTGGAAACAAGCACAGGAAGATTTTGACGATGCCCAATTTAATTTTGAAGGAGAGAGATACAAGACTGCTTCGTTTCTTTGCCAGCAAGCGGTAGAGAAAGCATTTAAAGCATTTTTGATAGAGAAAAAAGAACGATTAAGAAAAATTCATGATTTGGTAGAATTAAGCAGAGAGATAGGAATACCAGCTCACTTATTGGCAGGGATTAAAGAATTAACTTTAGCATATATCTACTCTAGATACCCTGATGTAAAAAAAGAGTTAAATTTAAAGGAAAAGGCCGGCTATTTTTTAGACGTGTCTCGCGAGGCATTGCAATGGGTGGGAGAAAACCTTTAAAAGAAAAACTGAAAAACTTTAAACAAAGAGTCAGTAAAGATATGCCTATCGAGAGAATGATTCTTTTCGGGAGCAGGGCAGATGGAACAGCAAAAAAAGATAGCGATGTTGATTTGATTATTGTAAGCCCACGATTTAAGCTATGGGATTTTTTTAAGAGAGGAGCAAAGATGTATGATTATTGGGATGTAGGATATCCTGCGGATTTCCTATGCTACACTCCCGAAGAATTTAATAGATTAAGCAAACAGATTACTCTAGTTTCGGAAGCTATTAAAAAAGGAATTGAACTTTAATGGAGGAAAGATGAAATTTGATTTTAATCAAATAACGGATTTCTTTGCTGAATTGCCGGCTAAGTTTATGGCTTTGAGCCGGGGAGAGCAGATTGCCTGGGGAGCGATAGTGGTGGGGGCAATTTTGGTTTTAACCGGGCTGATTCTGGTTATTTAAAGGAAAATAAGACGGATAAGATTAACTCTGTTTAGATTCAGTGAATTTATTATAACAAGCATCCTTGAACACTTCACTTGATATCTGTCCACATAGGGGCGGATCCTTCTTAGCTACTGCAATTTCCGTGTAACAACGCCAGTTTGATGGAGAAGAAAGTTTATCACAGATATTAATATCCTTCTTATCTTTTCCGATATTAAACAAACAATTTTCTTTAGCGGAAGAGGTTTGTAAAAGATCACATACAGAAATTTCTTTTGTGGCTAGACCAACTTTCAGAAGACATTCCTCTTTCCAGAAGGGATTAGGAATCTTAGTGCAAGAGTCAGAATCATTTATTCCAACACCTATCCAATAAAAACATTCTGTTTCAAGTGGAGGGTGTTCGATTTTATCACAGAGGGAGGGATTTTTTGCGGCTATTCCCGCATCGTGATAGCATTTATTTGCTTCTCCTGTACCTAAAGGATATATACCACAAGCGTCTTCTTGTTTAGTGGCCGGAACTTCTTTTTGAACAGAAGAAGTACAACTAATAACCAAAAGGAGTACCATTAAAAGTAATCCCACAAAAAATAAATGCCTCATCTATTAGTAAATGCGGTATCTATTTATTAAATTTATGATTATTTAAAACTAAATTGGTAATGAAAAAGATTTATTTTATTCTTCTTAATTAGTATTCCTTCTTTTTTTAATAGCTCCATTTTTCTTTTCCGGCCGAAGGCAAAACCGCCCAATGAGCCGTCCGAGTTGATTACCCTATGGCAGGGCACAACCGGAGCGTAAGGGTTGTGCTTAAGGGCTTGGCCGACTGCGCGGTAAGCTTTGGTATTGAGAGATTCCGCCAAAAGTTTGTAAGTTGTCACTTTGCCGCGGGGGATTTCTTTTGTTAAAAGGTAGACTTTTTCTTGAAACGGAGTAGGCATACCAGAAAAGAAAAACACAAAATATAAAATAGTAACGGCGTTTTCTTTTTTAATGCCCCCTAAAATTATCTTGATGGTTGTAGCTCCTAAAGATTTCCGAGATGAAGAATTCTTTGAAACAAAGCAAGTGCTGGAAAGCCACGGCATCAAAGCCACTACTGCTTCAAAGAACGTAGAATGGGCCGGCAGCAAGTTCGGCAAAGAAGTAACAAAACTCGCCTATATCGGCGAGTTTTGGAACACGACATTGCGCGCTAAAGCGCGGGGCTTTAAACCCCAGCAATGTCTTTGTAAAAGTAGATATTGATTTATCCAAAGCGGACAGCAAAAATTTTGATGGAATTATTTTTGTGGGTGGGCCGGGAGCAGAAATCTATTTTGAGGATAAAAAATGCCATGAATTGGCAAGAAAGTTTTACAAGGAAAATAAAGTAGTGGCCGCTATCTGCATTGCTCCGTCTATTTTAGCTAATACCGGTTTGCTGGAAGGGAAACGAGCTACTGCCTTTCCTTCACAGGAAGGTCATCTGGTGATGAAACGAGCCAAGTTCAAGCAGACAGAAGTGGTAGTTGATGGAAAGATTGTCACGGCCAATGGGCCGAAGGCCAGCCGGCAGTTCGGAGAAGAGATTGCTAAACTGCTGGTTTAGACAAGCTAAAACCTTATAAAGAAGATACATCAAGAGATATGCATGAAAAAATTAGATGAAACAACCAAAAAATTGTTCGAGGAAGTAATTGAATCTGCTGAGTTCATCAGAAACGCTGATCCAAACTTATTTGGAGACTTAGCCAATCATACTCCTCGTCTTTCTTATGGTGAAAAACTAGTCGGGGAAGAACTGGCCGAAAGATTTTATGATTTATTTAGAAGATTATCTAATTGTAAAAAAGATACTTTATTGAGTTTACGAGACGAGGCATGGGAAATCAGGAAGAAACAAAGAAATCCTGATACATATAACGGAAGAGAAACTGCCGCGTATGATTTTATTGATGGAGTGCTAAAATTCAGATATTCTTAATTTATCTTTTTGAAGCATCCGCGATCAACGGTGTCGATGTTTACTAAATTTATTTAATACTTCTTCAGAAAGTTTATTTGGTTCCAATTCTTCTTAATCATTCCAGTGGCCGTCTTGATAGCCAAGTAAGTTCCTCCTACGACTGTAACCGGCACAAAGGCAGCTGCACCCAAGACTGCGGCCGAGACTCCGGCAGCCGTCAATAAGGCGGTATCGCCTTCGCTGAGGAAAGAAACAATCTTATCATTTAGGGATTTAGGATTCTCTTCTGCATCCATCTGCAGGACCATCTGGCCTTTCTTGAAAACTTTAATCCAATGACTTTCTTCGCTCACTAAAATGGCAGTGCTGTCTTTAAGATGAGTGGTAATGCCTACTGCTGCCGCATGCTTGGTGCCATAACCTGGAAGAGGAATAGATTTTTTTAATCGGCTGCCATAGGCCAGGAGACGGCCGTCAGGAGTGAGCAAGGTGGCTCCGTCCAAAACCGCCAGCTTTTCTAAAACTTTATCCATCCCGTGATGATGCAGGCCGGGCTTGCCTAAGACTTGAGGATACAAGGGCTCGTGCAGTCCTTTCAGCTTGCTCTCATCAGCAATAACAAACAACGCCCCTTCTTTTTCTTTAGCAATAGTTTTAGCAGTATACAATATCTCTTCATACACCTTCTTTTTATCCATAATAATGAAAAGAAAAAGCTGAAGGTTTATATGGTTTGCGGAAAAATAAAATTCCCAACCGCCCAAAAGGACTAGAGATGGTTAAATATGTGGGAATTTTAAAGTTCATAAATAGTTTAGATCATCTGTTTTATAACAATCTAATCACTACGCGGGGTGGTATTTATGAACAAATAATTTGTTTTTCCAACCCATACACATAAAAACTCCAAAATATTTCTTCGATGTATGAACAATCAAGAAATCGCTCAAGTGCTTTATCAGATGGCCGAGCTGCTGGAAATTCTTGATGTTCCGTTTAAACCGCGGGCTTATCAACGAGCGGCCATGGCCATCGAAAGCATGCAAGAAGAGGTTTCGGAAATTTATTTGCACGGCGGAGAAAAGGCACTGGAAGAAATTACCGGAGTTGGTAAAGGCATTGCCGAGAAGATTACTGAACTACTACAGACAGGCAGATTGAAGGCTTTGGCTGAGCTAAAGAAAAAAGTGCCGATGGATATTGACGAGCTGATGCAAGTGCCTGGTTTAGGGCCGAAAAAGATCAAATTGCTTTATCAAAAACTGAAAATTAAAAATCTGAAGGAATTAGAAAAAGCCATTAGCGAGCATAAACTTTGCAAGATTCCTACATTAGGGGAGACTACTGAAAAAAATCTTTTGCAGGGAGTCGAGCTGGTGAAGAGTCGGCCGAATAGGATGCTTTGGGGCATGGCTTATCCTTTGACTGAAGAAATTATCTCTTATCTTAAAAAAAATTGTCCAATAATTAGAATAGAACCAGCCGGCTCTTTCCGTCGAGGCAAAGAAACTATCGGCGATTTGGATATCTTAGCGTTGTCTCATCAGCCGGCTAAAGTGATGGACTGTTTTGTAAAAATGCCAAACGTCAAAGAAATTTTGGCCAAAGGAATGACTAAATCTGCTATTCGCTTGTCTAATAATTTTCAGATAGATATTCGAGTGCTTAAACCAGAGGCGTTTGGTTCTGCTTTAATACATTTCACCGGTAGCAAAGAGCATAATATCGAAATGAGAAAATTAGCATTGAGCAAAGGATACACTTTAAGTGAATATGGCTTGTTTAAACTTAAAGGAAAAAAATTAGTGGCGGGTCAGAGAAATAGAACTGGCTAGAAAAGGAAAACTGCCAAAACTTGCAGAGATGAAAGATGTTTTAGGAAATCTTCATACTCACACTAACTGGAGTGATGGCTCTTCGTCTATAGAAGAGATGGCTTTGGCGGCAGAGAAGCTTGGCTGGAAGTATCTTGGCATTTCTGATCATGTGGGTACAATCGGCATTGTTCATCCGTTGGACAGCAAACGGCTGAAGAAGCAGAAAGAAGAAATTAAGAAAGTGAATAAAAAACTAGATGGACGGATTAATGTATTGCAGGGAGCAGAGATTGACATCAATAAAGACGGCTCACTGGCTATTGAAGCGAAAGCTTTGAAAGGATTAGATTTCCGCATCCTCTCTGTCCACTCTGCATTTAAGATGCCAAAGGAAGATATGACCAAACGGATTTGCAAAGCGTTGGAAGAAAATCCCGGCAGTATTTTGGCTCATCCGTCTGGAAGATTGATCTATCAGCGAGAGCCGTATGCAGTAAATTGGAGAAAAGTGTTTGCGACAGCCAAAAAGACGAATTCTATTTTGGAAGTCAATGGTATGCCTAATCGACTAGATTTGAAAGATACACTTGTTAGAGAAGCGATTGAAGCGGGATGCAAACTTGTGTTAGGGGCCGATGCCCATAGTCCCGGGCAGCTGCATTTTTTGAAGTACGCCTTGACTACGGCCAGACGAGGCTGGGCAGAGAAAAAGGATTTGATTAATTGCCGTAAAATTATTTTTTAGTTAGCGATAGCGAACTTTCTTTTTCTGAATAGATTAATTCTTGGTTTTTTGAATTATTCCACATTATTTTGAAGTACGAAGCGAAGCTTTCCGCTAATTCTTTGTTTCTGATTAAGAAAGCAATCGGAGTATCTAATATCGCTACAAATAATACGGCTGTCGGAAATACATCTACCCAATTAGGGCTCACCAAATTATTGGGAAGATAACGAACTTTGGTTAATTCCATCTTCTTTCTTATTTCACCATACTTTAACGCATCCGAGTTATAAATGATTTCTAACTTTATTTTCCGTTCAATTCTGCGCTTATGAAAATTAAGGAACCAGCTTTCCCATTTCTCGTTAGCAATCTTAGGAGCGCCAAGAACCATTAACGTATCTCCCGACTTTAATTCTGCCAGAAGCTGTTCGCGGATGTTTCTTAATCCTTTAAATCCTTCATATACCTCTGCTGTTCTTTTTTCTCCAGACAAAGATCTTAATAGCTTCAGCTCCGGAACAAGCTGCTGCACTTCCCCTTTGAGGGTTTTCAATTCGTTTTCTTTTTTCTCCACAAAGTCCACTACCGCAGTAGGATCATTGGCCAAATAATATCGTTTCTGTTCTTTTACAATGTGACCAACTAATCCTTTATCGGCTAGTCTCTGTAGAATATCATATATCTTAGATTTAGATACTTTGCTGTCTTTCACGATGGGACCAATGGAAGCTTCCCCTAGCTTATTTAGGGCCAAGTAGACTTTAACCTCTCCTTTGGTCAATCCCAACTTTTCCAGAGTGATTTCGTTCATCTTCTAGACAGATAATCCAGCTTTCTTTATTAAACTTTCGTTGTGGTGTCCCCCGTAGGGGGGGTTAGAATTAAATTACAAGAAACCACTAATCTTATTAATAAATACGTTCTCCTTATGGGAATAAGATGACAGATAAAAGAGGTTTGATAAAATTTTGGAAAGCTGAGATTAGACCTAGGTTTACTAAAGAATGCCTGAATTTTAAAGTAAAACTTATTAACGGAACAAAAGTAAGATATGTCAATCTTGACAATGCGGCTACAACTTCTCCTTTTAAGAAGGTTAAAGAAGCGATTAGTTCCTTCTTGGACGAGTACGGCAGCGTGCATCGAGGTGCAGGACAGAAGTCAGAGATTGCTACGGAAAAGTATGATTTAGCTAGGGATACCATCAGGGAGTTTGTGGGAGCAGATGAAAATTATTATGTTATCTTAACTAAAAACACTACCGAAGCTATAAATCAAGCAGCAGAACTGATGCATTTTGTGGAAGGGAAAGTTCTGGTTTCAGATATTGAACATTCTTCTAATTTGCTGCCGTGGTTAAAATATAATAAGACCATAATCTATCGAACAACGGATGCCAATCAAATCGATTATAATAAATTGGCTGATATCTTTGAGGCACATAAAAATGAGAAAGGAGAAGAGAGAATTAAATTATTGACAGTTGTTGGCGCATCTAATGTCACGGGATATAAACCTGATCTCTATAAGCTAGCTAAAATGGCTCATAAATATGGCGCATACATATTGGTTGACGCATGCCAGCTATTACAGCACGAAAAAATTAACATGGGTGCAATCAAAAATCCAGAACATCTAGACTTTATTGCTTTCTCAGGACATAAAATGTATGCTCCTTATGGCGCCGGCTGCTTAGTTGGATTAAAGAGCTTTTTTGACAGTATGGAGCCATATCAGATTGGAGGAGGGAATTTAGCTTATATTACTTCGGATTACAAAGTCAAGAAGTATGATACCGTACTTACTCACGACCCCGGAACACCTAATGCTATTGGGATGATATCTATAGCTGAAGCTGCAAAAGAATTAGAAAATATAGGTATAAGTAAGATTGCTAAGTATGAACACGAACTTATCAAATACGCTTTCGTGGAGTTGCAGAAGATTAAAGAACTTAAAATCTATTCTGATCCCAAGAATAATCCCAGTATGATTTTATTTGACATCAACGGCTTTGATTATAGGCTTACTGCAGAAATATTAAGCAAAGAGTATGGGATAGGCACCAGAGCAGGCTCTTTTTGTGTTTATCAATTATTGAGAAAACTGAAAAGTATCGATAAAAAACACGAATTGGAGATAGTGGGTAATATCGAGAAAGGCCAAACCGCTTGTATGCCTGGCGTTGTTAGAGCCAGTTTTAGCATAATAAATAATATTGATGACGTTAACCGCCTAGTCGAAGCCATAAAAAGCATGATAAAAAAAAGCCCAAGCTACTTTGTGAGGAGTTACAAATACAATAAGCTCTCTGGAGGGTGGACGCATGGGTAAAGATACCAAAACTACAAATGTTAAAGCTTCGCAATTAAACTACAACAAATATAGCTTTCAGAAGTATGACCAAGACATTGTTAATTCTATTCCTTTTCATCGGGAGATTCACAAAAAAATAATAAGTTTTATCTCAAAAAACTTTGACAAGAACAAAAAGTATAGTGTTTTAGATTTAGGGGTAGGCACCGGAATTACCTCTAAGATTATTCAGGATTTGTTACCCCCTTCGGAGATTGATGCAGTAGATTTTTCAAAAAAGATGTTAAACCACGCTAAAAATCGATTGGGTAAAAGAAACGTGACTTATATTTTTGGTGATTATTCAAAAATAAACTTTGGTAAAAGATACGACATCGTTGTTTCAGTGATTGGATTACATCATCAAACTAATTCGGGAAAGATAAATCTCTTTAAGAAGATTTACTCCCTACTAAATAAAAATGGCGTTTTTATCTTTGGCGATTTGGTTACCTATCAGAATAAACATCAGGCAGTATTAAATAATGCGTTACACTTCCACCATCTTGTAGAGAAATCAGCTGATCAGAAAACTTTATCTGAATGGGCATATCACCATATGTATCTTAATGATTTAGCCCCGATTGAAGATCAGATTAACTGGTTAAAGAGAGCTGGTTTTAGTGTAAGAAAAGAATTCTTAGAGATGAATACGGCGCTTTTGATTTGTAAGAAAAAATGAGTGTTTTTGCCGGGTTATTTCGGGGGATTACTTATTCGTTTACTCTTTTTCTTTAATTTCAAAACTTTCTTTAATTTCAAAACGCATTCGCTTTCTAACGTTGGTATCCCCCTCGTGGGGGGACTAAGTTTATATAGTTATCTTGTTCTTACTGATAAATAGTTAAGTGTAATAGTGAGAATAGTGAGTTAAGTGTAATAGCATAAAAATAAACAAAGGTGATTAAAATGGATTTATTTGATTTGTTCGGTGAAAAAAGGATAGGGGAGTTGGAAGCCAAATTGGCAGAAACTGTGGCAGAAACTGAACAGAAGTTAACTAGAACCAATGCAGAAAACGAAGCTAAACTAAGAAAAGTGGAAGCACAGATGGAAACCGAAGGAAAAAAACGAGAAGGAGAGTATGCTAAAAGAATTGAGAGTATAGATAAACGTTTAGAGGAAATGCGAACTAAATATAGGCTTGAGTTAAAACAATCAAAAGAAGAATATGTAAAGCGTGAACTTCAAACCAGTATCGTAACACCGGTGCCTTCACGATTGAGTATTTTGCTGGTAGAGGACAAAGAGAAGCATTTGGAAAGCGTTGTTGAAGTAGAAGCAGCTGGTCACAAAGTGGATATAGCAAGGGATTACAGTCATGCTATTAAAAAACTTAATGAACGCGCGGAGGCAGGAACTCCTTATGATATTGTCTTAAGTGATATGATGTTCTCCTATGGTTATGGTACTAGCCGAAATCCCCCGATTAATGGTTCTAAAACAACGGAAGAAGCGGCATTAGGATATGCTGTTGCTCTGTATGCCAGCCAATGTGGAGTCAAAGCGGTAGTAATAGTTACTGACATGAGTCATCATGCTGGCCCGGTAGCAGCTACTTTTGATAATTTCCTGAAAAAAAGCAGTTTCAGTGGAGATGAACGAGTAGCGTTTAATGTTAACGGCACTACTGTCGTGATGTATGATTGTCGAGACCTAGGAAGTGGTGTGGAGTTCAGTGGAGGAAGTAAACCTTGGATTAATGCTGTAAAAGTACTACAAAAAGAAGGGTATGGCAGAAGCTCTTACCCCGCATGGTATGCGAATGACACTGGAAAAAATATTCAGGAGGAGAGTATTAACGGATAATCTTTTTTTATTTTTTTATTATGATCCAAGAAAAGTTAATGATTCTAAAAGAAATAATCTTAAGATTTTTGGTGATACCTCTTAACCTGTTTATCAATAAGTCTATCATAAGATGAGTTGAACAAAACTTCCCAATCGAGCGGTTTGTAAGCGAAACCGCGTTCTGCTAGAGCGTTTCCTGCCTCGTGGAGTATGGATATATCATGGCAATACATCTTTTTTAAATCTGTAATGCAAGGACAGATTGCACTTAGAACATCAGAGGTTCTATCATTAAGTTTCGGGTTATTAGGATCACTTCTTGATCCAAACAAAGTTTTAATAGTGAGTATTTCATCAATCGCTTTTTCCAGCCGATTGTCTACCCCTCTTAAAAAGATATCAATTATTGATGAATCGACCATGCTATATGGTCATGATGGATATTGCTTTAAATAAATTATGAAAAATATCCTTAAATTATTTCAATCCAACCACGTTATAAACTCTCACCGCCTTCTCCATGTTCTTGAGATGGAAGATACCGACGTACTCGGCCTTGACTTTGTCTTTGATTTTTTGATAGATAAATTCGATGATGAGTATCTGGCCGTCTTTGGCCTCTCCTTCCAAGCGTGATGCCAGATTGACAGTATCTCCAATGGCAGTATACTCCAATCTAGAAGATGAGCCCAAACTGCCGATGATGGCTTCTCCAGAGTTAATCCCAATACCCATGTGGATGGGCTTGACTCCTTCCGTACTCAGCTTCTCGTTGAAAAGATGAAGCTCTTTCTGCATTTCCAAAGCAGCGGCAATGGCTGCCAGAAGATGATTTTCAATCTTGACTGGAGCATTGAAAATGGCAAAGATGGCATCTCCGATATACTTATTGATTACTCCCTTATGCTTGCCGATGGCTCTGGCCATATGCTCAAAATATTTATTGAGCAGAGTCTGCACCGACCACATATCAGTTTTCTCGGCTAGGGCTGTAAAACCGCGGATATCGGAGAATAAAACCGTAATCTCCTGTTTTGCTCCATAATGGCTGCTGCTGTCTTTGCTGATCAGCTCCTTAGCAATCTCTGGTCCGATAGATTTTTCCAAGATGGTTTTAAATTTCTGCTTTTCTTTTTTTTCTTCCTGCAGAGATTTGCCAAGTTCATTAGCGATTCTTTTATGCAGGTGAGCTTCCCTGCGCACCAAATCATTTTCCTTGCGTACAAAATCATTTTCTTTTTCTACTTCAGTGATTTTCTGACCGAAATATTCTTCATTCTTCTTGAGCTTATTCCTCAGGCCCCAAAGATAACGGCGGTTGCGTTGATTGAAAAAGTACATGGCTAAAGCGAGAACAGCCACTAACGCAAGAAGAGAGATCATGATATACCGGATCGTTTTGATTCCTGATACCATATCGTCAAGAATCTCTTCTATCGATTTTCTATAAACGGGGCGATTGTCCAGCACGGAAACATTACCATATCCTTTCTGCTCTAATGGGACAAAGACAGAATAATTGCTGGTGGGCAGATAGTCTGCCAAATCTAATTCAATAGATTCTCCTGGCAAAAGATTTATTTTTTTATCTATATTGTATGTCTTGCCGCCCAGAATCTGCACGCCCAATTCTTCATTAAAGCGAACATTACCGGCGTTCTTGATAAGTAATATGCTGCCAGAAAGGGCAGTTTCGATTTTCTTCCATTCTTCCATCTTTATTTCATCACTCTTCTGCACCTCTTTGCCGTCTGAAGCAGTAAAGAAAGAGCGCAGGGTAATCTTAGAGGGTTTAGTGGATGAAGGAAAAACAAAAACTAAACTTCCGTTGCTGATAGTTTTGTCCATTAACTTTCCTTCTGATTCAGAAATCATCTGGATATTAATGCTGCCGGCAAGTCTTTTTCCGGAAAGATCCGTGGCATAAGCCTTCATCTCCAAAGTTTCCTGCGGTTTGAAAGAGATTTGGTTAAGGGAAGTGACAATGCTTTGGGGTGAAGAAGATACAAACAGATTGAGAGTAGTCTCTCCAGTATTGCCATATGCATCTTTAACCGACACGGTAATCTTATAACTGCCTGCAGGGAGAGAACCCGTTTCGATCAACTGAGAAAAACTTTTTTCTGTAGACAGAGTATAAGACTGAGAGGCATTTTCTAGTATGATCTTTACCTCGGCTTTTGTACCAGCAAGAATACCTTCCAGTTCTCCTTTCAGAGAGACTTTTTCTCCTTGAATCGCTTCTTTTTTGTCCAGGCTAGCATAAAGGATTATTTGAGAATCAATCTTCAAAGGATAGCTAGCAAATTGCAGCTCATTGCCGAAATTATCACCGGCTTTGACACTCAGGTCATATTCTCCAGTGGGAACATAGTTCGGCTCGAAGATATAAGTAAACATACCAGAGACGATATTGGATGAAACCGCAAGATATTTAGTATCTCCCTGCTGGAGAGTAATCTTAGCTGTTCCTTCAATCTTTTTGCTAGAAAGAGTAAGAATCTCTCCGTTGATATTCAGCTTGTCTCCCAGCTTGACTTTATTCTTGCTTAAAGAAACTGTCCCCTTAAGCAGCTTGGTAAAAGTTATTTCATCTGACTGCTTACTTTCTATCTCCTGATTAAGGTCATTAAGAGAAACTACTAGTTTACATTTGTCGGGATTAGATTTTAGATATGCTGCTTTCTCATTGAAGTATATCTTTTCTTTTGGCTTGAAATTATAAATCTGGATAGCTAAATCTTCTTCACTCAAGGTACATTTTAGAGAGACTTTGAGGATGCCGGCCACTTCTGTTTCTGAAGAGACATAACCAGAAAGACTGAACGGATCTCCTAGATTATATTCTTTGGTAGCTAATGGATCGAAGAAAATTTCCGCAGAGGCAAAAGGAGAAAAAAGCATAACTATTACTGTTAACATACTGATAATTAACAAACTACGGAGTAATGGTTTCATAGTTCCTCTTTTTTAAGAAGATTACTCTCAGTGAATAAAAAGGTTTCGGCTTAAACCGCATTGACAGGTACTTGATTTCTTCTTATAATAGTATTCTTCTCTTCCTATATCAAAAGACATAGGTTTTTATACAATAGATTATGTCTTTTGGAATATAGTAACTGACTATTTGCGTATATCTATATCAGTTACTATAAAAGCATATAAATAAGTTTTCTACTGGTTTAGGGATGATTAAGATGGGTATCATCGGCGGCTCCGGATTAGATAATCCTCAGATTCTCCAAGATGCGGTAGATAAAGAAGTAGAAACGCCTTTTGGGCGGCCGTCTTCTCCGTTGAAAATAGGAAAAATTAACGGCCGAGAAGTAGTCTTGCTTGCCAGACACGGCCGAGAGCACCAGTTTCCTCCTACTCAAGTCAATTATCGAGCGAACATTTGGGCTTTAAAAGAAGAAGGATGCACGCATATTTTAGCTACTACTGCTTGCGGTTCTCTGCGGGAGGAGATCGGTCGAGGCGATTTAGTCATTTTAGACCAGTTTATTGATTTCACTCGTCATCGTTCCATAACTTTTCATGAAAGTTTTGAGAATGGGCCGGTGCATACGCCAATGGCTATGCCGTTTGATGAGAAATTACGAAAAATTTTGGTGGAGACAGCTAATGAATTGAATTTAAAGAACCATGCGCGAGGAACCGTAATCACCATCGAAGGTCCGCGCTTTTCCACTAAAGCTGAATCGAAAATGTTTCAAAACTGGGGGGCGGATGTCATTAATATGTCGATTGCTCCAGAAGCAATCTTGGCAAAGGAGATGAAGATTCCGTATGCTGCAGTGGCTATGTCTACAGACTATGACTGCTGGAAAGAAGGAGAAGAAACAGTCACTTGGGAGCAGATTCTTGATATTTTTCATAAGAATGCAGAAAAGGTTACTCAACTGCTAGTTAAAAGCATTGAAAAGATTGATGATAAAAGAGATATACAAAAAAACGTGCGGGAGAGAATCAAGGAGAAGATCCGGACTGTCCCTCATTGGCCCAAGCCAGGAATTATGTTTAGAGACATTACTACGTTGATTAAAGATCCCGTTGCATTTGATGAAGTGATTATGCTGTTTGCTGAGCATTATCAAAACCAGAAAATTGATAAAATTGCAGGAATAGAATCTCGGGGATTTATCTTTGGAGCAGCTCTTGCGCATAAGTTGAATTTACCGTTTGTTCTGATTCGTAAAAAAGGAAAATTGCCGGCAGAAACTGTTTCTCAGGAATATGCCTTGGAATACGGCAGGGATACAATTGAAATGCATAAAGATGCGGTCAGTTCTGGAGATAGTGTATTAATTATTGACGATTTACTTGCAACGGGGGGAACTGCTTCTGCGGCTTGTCAGTTAGTGGAAAAACTTGGGGGGAAAGTAGCTGGGCTAGGATTTGTGATAGATTTACCTGAGCTTAAAGGTAGAGAAAAGTTAAGCAGTTATTCTGTGTTCAATTTAGTAGAGTTTGAAGGAGAATAATTCTGGAAGGTGATAATCTTGGTAAAAAAAACTACATCGGACTAGATAGACGAAAGGTTTTTAAATACTTACAGTGTAAGTAAAATACATTTAAAGAGAAAAGTTTTTAAATACTTACACTGTAAGTAGAGGAATAATGAAGAAAAAAGAGGTTAGTGATAGCATTACTCTTCCTAGTTCTATCTTCCGAGACCGAGAGTTAAGCGTTTTAG
>JAGVYL010000024.1 GCA_018303285.1 Candidatus Woesearchaeota archaeon
GCGAGACGGAAAGCGAAAGAAATCAAGCCAAAAAAGATTCTCTTGCTCGGCCCCAATCACACTATTCCTTTATCCGGCATTTCCTTTGCAGATTATGAAGCATGGGAAACCCCTTTAGGAAAAATAGACTCAACAATTGAAAACCAGATCACGTCTCCGTTTATCTCCTACCAGAATAAAGCCCATCTTAAAGAGCACTGTCTAGAAGTGCAGCTGCCTTTTCTTCAACATCTTTTCCAAAACTTTCAAATTGCTCCGGCGGTAGTGGGAGAATTAACAGAAAGCGAAATAAAATCTTTTGCCAAACTAATAAAAGAAAGGTTTACAGATTACTTTATCGTCATCAGTACTGATCTCAGCCATTATTTATCCCAAAATGCCGCAGAAAAAGAAGACAAGCAAACTATCAAATCAATAATCAACCTTAATCAAGCCAATTTGAATGCCTGCGGAAGATTTCCTTTGGCCGTAGCAATGGAACTTTGCCGGCTTAACCGCTGGCAGCCAAAGCTGCTGCATTACACTACTTCGGCCGAAGCCAGTGGAAATACGTCTCGAGTAGTTGGATACGCTAGCTTATTTTTTTGACTGCTTAAACTGCTTCAAGAGATTAGCATAACTTCTGTTCAGACCGCCCAAACGATAAATAATCACTTCTTTGATTCCCGCTGAATCAGCTAGTTCTAAATCTTTCTTCAACTGCTTCAAAGAAAGAATTGGCTCGTTTCTTTGTATTCCGTTAGCTATTGTCCCGTATGCTGCTAAGAATCTTTCACCACGCTCTTTCCTTCCGTGTTTCATTTCATCAAAGATAAACTCTTCATTAAATTTATGCATCGAATGATAAATCATTTTTATTATGTTTAATTTTTTATTTCGATAATGTAATCCAAAGAATTCCAAAATCTCCCCCATTAATTTTCCCCGGGGATAATACTCCGCCAAATAGACTTGACCAGCATAATTTTCAATAAAGTTCTTAATCAGGTTTCTATTTCTGAAAAAGTTTAATCCCTCAGTTAAATAAAGCCACGGGTTACGGGTAGTAGGCAATTCCAAATCCAACATCACGAAAACTTTTTTTTCATTCAGTTCTCTAAAGGTTCTCTGCAAAGCTGAACGGGAGGAAAACGGAGAGATCCAATAACCTTCTTTTTTCTTCAAAAGCGGCCAGTATATCACTTCTTTGACATATTTATTCTTTAGAGTAAATCTTATCTGATTAAACTCAGCCACACTATTCGCTCCCACGTACAGTTTAATCGGCCAATTAATCAGGCTCAGTTTACTTAAATTCTTTGCTGTAGGAAACTCTTCAAAAAAACTGATTTGCATAGACAATAAACTATCATTGTCTTTTTAATTGTTTCTATACCTATCTCAAAAAATAGAAAACCTTTTTAATAGATGCTGTTTCAAAAAAGTATGGAAATTTACTTTCATACGGGCATCCTTGAAAATCCGGTTCCCTTAATCAATTACCTTTGGGAAAAATATTCCCTACATCAGCAAATCGACAAAAAATTTGGTGGGTATATCACATATCTCGGCCCCCAGGGAGTAGAAATAAACTTTAACTCCCAATACATTCGCTTAAAAGACAGCTGTCCATTCGAAAGTATCAATGAAAAGAAGACGGTTCCAGAATCTTCTCCTCTGCGGCCTTTACTAGAAGATTTGATTAAACAGTTCGGCCCAAAAAGAAAATTTGTCACTGTTGTCGGTGAAGCAGTAGAGGTGGCCTGGCTGATGAAGGATTTACTTCCTTCTAAAGACGTACAATCCGAGCAATAAAAGGATTATTCCTCCCAAGACTACAATTCCTAGTAAGACTAAAACTAAATATTCTTGTGTATTTCTCACTGCAAGAACTGTGCTCCCGGTAATCTTCTGTTTGCTTTTCGAACCAGCATCAGAAGCGGCCGGCAGAATGTTCTCTTTCACTTCTATTTTCTTTTCTTGCACGTTCTCCTGAACCACGCAATTCTCTGTCTCTAGAATAAACTCTTTTGCATCAAAATTATTCTTGCTGTTAAACAGTTCTAAAGTGAGGATATTTTTTCCTTCTTTCAGTTTAGAAGTTTCTATTTCAAAGATAGCTGTTTGAGAAGCTTTACCAGTGTACTTTTCCAAGACTAGACCTGTTTTCTCACCCAAAACTTTTCCTCCGCTTTGCAGTTTCAAAGTTAAATCTTTTTCTGCAGTATTGCCTATATTAACCAATTCTGCTTCAATCAACACCGTTTTATCATCACAAAAATCAACTTTAACCGGTAAGGATTTTATTGCATTAACAGTTATCTGGTGTCCTTCCCTCTTGACATCTATCTCAAAAGTTCTGGTCATCTCAATCTCCGCCCCTTCTTTTGTCTCTCCTACTGCTTCGATTTCCAGTTCATAGCTGCCTTCTTCCAGATTATACGGCAATTCAAATTCAAAAGAGACTTTTTTGCTTGATCCTGATTTTAAATCAAAAGAGCTTTCTTCTTCATCCAAGTCTTCTTTGTTTACGTCTAATAAAGTAGCAGTTATATCAATATTCTCCAGATCTCCGTCTCCTAACACATTTTCTACTACCACTTTAATTTCATTAATCTCTCCAGGCACTAATTCTCCATCGGTTTTACCGTTGACTTTGATTTCATTAATAGTAAGATAATCTTTAGCTTTCAAATAGAATCCGCTGATAGTTTTGCTTAGAGTAGTATCAACAATCAAAATGTCTCCAATATCCTGCCAGCCGGAATCAATATTTGCCGGCACAGTTGCCTTGACAAAGATAGGTTTGATCATTCCCACACTCAAACTATTCAAAGTAACAGTATTGCTGTAGGTTACACCATCAAGAGAAAAAACTGCTCCATACTGACTAGCTGCAGTGCTGCTAATTTTTAGATTAGATAACACACTTGTTCCCGCATTAGCTAAATCAAATTGTGCGGCAACAGTTGCTCCTCTTTCTCCTTCTTCAAAAGAGACTGCTGAAGGCACGTTTAATTGTAAAGAAGTGCTCTCTCCCAGTTTCATGCTTGAAAAATGCTTTGTCTTAAAGGTAATGCTATCCGCCCCCTTGCTGATTACCTGACAATCGCTGCACAGAGCATTGACTAAAGAAACATCAGTAGTAAATCCGTCATAAGACAAAACTACCGGATTATTAAATTTCACTTTGTATAGAGTAACTGTTGCCGGTACATTCAATGCTGGAGCATTTAATTTATCCACCGCTACCAGATTACTGCCCAATTCCACCACATTGTTCAAATCCAAAATCTCAGTTAAATCTACTGGAGTATCAAAGACTATTTTCCCGTATCCCAGTTTCTCTAATGCTAGATTAACTGATTTCAGCTGAGCTTGATTAAGCTTGGATAAATCAGTAGTTGCTCCATTGAATTTGTCAAAGACAGGCTTATCTACCAGCTTCACTTTCCATTCTTTCTCCAAGGCATAGCCGACAACCTTCCCTTTAATTTTATGCTCAGTGACAGAATATTTCTTGGCATCAAACACAAAAGTATTGTCAACATCGCTCTGTTTCTTTCCATCAACATACCATTCGAATTTAGGAGCAATGCTATCGGGATCATTCAACTCTAATTTAAATTCTTGAGTTTTATCCTCTCCTATCGCAACATCATAAAGCGGATAAAACAAAGTAATTGTAGGAGCATCATCTTTCAGCTGATTGACCTTAAGAGTCATCTCTGCGGTATCGCTCAATGCCCCGCCCACGTCAAAAACAGTTAGGAAAACTTTCTTTTCTCCAAACCAGTCTTTAACCAGGAGAGTGATATACAGCTCGTTCTTTGCTTCGTCAAGTTTAAAGTTCAATTCCGGCTCTTGGCCGTTGTAAGTGAATGTCAAATCGTTAAGTGGGGTATCCGCATCAGTTAAATAGCTATTCAAACCGACTACTTTCAAACCGTCTTCATACATCTCTACCTTGAACGAATCAAGATTAAATTTAGGCGCATCAGCTGCTGCAGCAACATTAACTGTCACCATAGCCGGGGCAGAATCATACATCCCATCATTGACTAAAAACGTAAAAGTATCTACTCCGCTAGTTTCGGGATTTGGAGTATAAGTTACAATTTGCCCTAAACCGGAGATAGTTCCTTTTTTAGGAGCATTCAAAATTTTATAGTTTAATATGGTTGTATCTATATCTTCTCCCTTAAGAGTAATTTCTAAGGGGGTATCTTCTATAGTACTTACTTCTTGACTGACAGCTACGGGAGCATCATTAACACTGTTGACAACCACATCAAACCAATTGCTTTCCACCGTGGCTTCACCGTCAGTAACAGAAACTTTAATCGATTCTTTCCCGTTCCAATCTTTTACCGGAATAATTGTCATTTTTAATCCTTCTTTGATAAATGAAAGATGCCCATTGGATTCGGCAGAGAGAACCTCAAAAGACATAGAATCTCCATCCGCATCAGAAAAATAAGCATCAAAATTGATTATTGTACTAATCCCTTCATCTGTTATTTGAGAAGGAATATCTTTTATTTTTACTGGCGGGTTATTGATTACCTTAAAACTAGTAGTTTTTCCTGCAGTTTCTTTGCCGGACTCGTCTACCACAGAAAACTTCCATTCTACAGTATCTCCTTTCTTAAAATATTTGGCGGGAAGATCTAATTTAAATTTATATGTCTGTTCAGAAACTATTTCTTGACTAGTAGGGTCTTTTTTAATTCCTTGACCATTTACCTTCAGATCAAATGACGGGGAGATTAAAGAATAGCCCGGAATATAATTGTCTTGTACAATTGCAGAGAGATCTACTGGAAATTCCGCTTTGATATCTCCAAACGGAATCTGCGTCTCTCCAAAAATATTCAGATTATAATTGCTTTTTCCAGGGGAAAGGAAGCTGAATTCCACTCCCTTGGCTCCGGCTTTGCCGTCTGGATATCTCCCATATGAATGCGTGGGATTCAATCCTTCCCCGTTGTAAGGAATATAATCATCCCACGTGTAACTCAAAAAATCCTCTGTTTCGCTGGTAGACTTAAACAGATTGATCTCTTCTTCGGACGAGTCCAATCCTTTTGTCCCAGCAAGATTTATCAAAAGATACCCCTTTGGTCCGATAGTACCGGAAAGCGTTTTCGGTTCGTACATCATTGAAGTGAGAATGCTCCATCCAGCAAGGCTGGCTTCCGTACTGCCGGAATTATACAGCTCAATCACGTTTTGAGAAGGGAAAACCTCATTGATAAAGATTTGAGCAGAAACAGTTGGCACTAATAAAAACACTAAAAAAATAAAAAAAATAAAAAATAAAAAGTTTCCTAACTTCATTTTGAAGTTGCTTTAGCCGCCAAGGCGATGATGACAATCAGCATCACTAATACGAGGATGCCTCCGCCGATCAAAAGTCCTTTGCTGCTTACTCCTCCAAATTCAAAGCCAGGCTCTTCGATAGTATCCAATATTTCGGTTACTTCCTTGTCCACTTCTTCGCTGTCTTTATCTGAATTATTGGCAGAAACATTAGTTGTGGTCTTTATTACTTCCACTACCGGTTCCTGTTTCTTCTCTTCTGCTTTCTTGCAGTCAGCAGAGACAGTTACATAAGCGAATTCCTCATCGGTTTTCTTGTCGCTGTCTACAAAAGAGTAAACTGTTATGGGATATTTGCCTTGAGCCACTTTCTTGTTGCTGTCAGAAGGTGTCTTGACCATCAGTTCATAAGTCTTGGTGAACTTATTGGTCTTCTTGGTTACGCTCTTGTCCAAAGTCATGCCTTCTTCCTTGATATCAATGCCTAAATCTTTATTAAAGATATTAACATAAACATCTTCTGCTTTATTGCTGCCATAATTGGAAACATCCACACTCAAAGTGAATGTTTCATCACAAGCAACAGTGCTGGGAGAAACTTCTGCCTTATTGATACGGACATCGTCTTTATCCTTCTTTACTTCCAATTGGAAGTTTCGCACTGCTTTATGAGTAGCTCCATTTTCGTCTTCTCCTTCAGCTACCAAAGTAACATCATAGATTTGGTCATCTGCTGCTCTAGGAATAGTGAAGACAATATCTTGAGTTTCCTCGTCTTCTGTTCCCAAATCAAAGTTATCGCTGGATTCTTCTACATCGTCTCCATCGTCAAGGCCTTCGATAGTAGCGGTAATCTCTACATCGCTCATATCTCCTTCCTTGTTCTCGTTAGGGAAAATGTTTTCCATCTCTATAGAGAAAGTTACCTCGTCTAATAAAAGAGCCTTCTTGCTGACTTTGTCTCCTTCACCGACATCTCCGTCAGTTTCACCGGCTATATCCGCTTCAACACCCTTGAATGAAAGCTTGGACTCGGTTTCCATATTAATCGGAAGCTGAGTGCTAGTTGTACCTGCAGTTAACTTCAAAGTACCAACTTTAGATTTCTCTGAATCCTGATCCTTAGGTACTGTGACGGTTAACTTTACGTCTACTGGAGTTGCTGCATCAGCAAAAATGATGCTTGCTGCAGATAAACTTGCAGTATACTTAGTAGCTACTCCTTCTAAAGCTAATGCTACCGGTTGACCGATAACGGCACCAGGCACATCCGCCAAGACAACAGAAAGGATTGTCGGCGTAAGAACCACTGCAGTGACCTTGTCGCTTCTTACCTGACTGTTGCTGCCCAGAGCAATCTCTGTCGGCAGAGCAGCTGCGGCAAAGGCCGAAACAGCCAAAATCATAAACACATACAAAAACAACTTCTTGAATTCCATTTTTTCTACCTCCAAATGTATTGGGAGGTTCCGGCACATCAGTGACGATACCCCCATAAATATGGTTTTTTATTCTAGAGTAGTTAAAATTTTCAGGCTTATATATAAATGTTTGTATATTAGAGTATACAGATTAGAAAGATAGAATGCTCCGTCCCGTGCCTCGATAGACAGTAAACTCATTGATACCTGACCCGCAAATCTTACAACATTTCTTTTCTGCTGGCCGCTCAGGATGAGATACTCTTCCTTCGCATCCAGAACAATTGATTTCATTAATACATCTCTCCAGACCATAACTTTCGGCATTCTGTTCGAACCAGCCGTCTCCTTTACTAAGAACTATATACGCTGGATGCCGGCCGTGCCCCTCGCAACTGTCAAAAGTTTCGTAATCATGCTCCCACAGCTGAGAAATCGTCTCTCTTAATCCGGCATCAATCTCTAACTTATCCATCAATTCCTGCTGATTAGGTTTCATATTTCCCCCCCCGTTTACAAATTTAAGAACTCCAATCACAAACAGTACAATTTCTCGTTAATTTAGCCTTTTTCAATGCTTGGTTGGCCGCTTTAATCAACTGTTTACTCTCTCCGACATTATAAACTGCGCAGCCCACGCTCACAGAGACTTTTTCCGCTTTCCGACCGTCAACGCCATGATAATATGCTTCATAAGCATTACCGGATTTGTCTAGCTTAGCTGAAGTATCCAAACCATTACTATACACAGCCTGTCTCAAACGTTCTGCAATACTTCCTAAATCTTCAGCAGTATGACAATGAACGAAAACCATCAGTTCTTCTCCCCCAAAACGCCCACCTTCTCCATAATAACCTTTAGTGCGGGCAATAAGATCATTTTCTCCTCGCACTTGATGATTGACTACTTCTGCTACAGAACGAATAGCTGCATCTCCTTGTGTATATCCATAAGAATCATTGTACAGCTTAAAATTATCAATATCCATAATAATCAAACCTAAGATTCCTTCTGCATCTTCCGTTCTGCGATGGGGGGAATTTTTCCTTTGAATCTCTTTATCCAAAAGAGCCAAAAAAACATCTTTTCGATAAAGATGAGTCAATCCGTCTAATCTAGCCACTTCTTTGACTTTACTTTCTGCTTCAGCCAAAACTTTTTGCTGCCGCTCTCTAGTTTTTACTGCATTATCATACGCATCATTAATTTGACTTATTCTGCTTCGTAAACTTTCTTCGTCACTCAATAACTCTTCCAAAGAGACGGGATTTGGTACTGAAGAAGTATATCCTGCTCTTTCAAACGGCATTCCTAAAATATCGTACATTTTCTCAATACTCGCTTCTGCAGAACTGATCTCTCCTTCAATCCTATTCACTTCTAAAGCCCTGCGGGTATAATAATCCGCTAAAACAAAAGCCTCTTTGGGAATGTCCATATTCTCTTAGTATTGCCCATTATTTATAAGCTTTTCGCTTGGTTTGTTATCCTAAAGTGGTTACATCAACACATAGAAATTTCCCAACTAAATATTCCCCTCCTTGCACCTATCTTTTCCATCATCACAAGATTTAAATATAAGTGTTTAATGCTTTTATATGTAAAATGGCGCAAAAAGATCCGATGAATATGAGAGTAAAATTAGCTATCATCGCAGCCGCCACTAAAGCCGTAGAATACAAATCCAGCAATCCCGATGCTTCTGACGATGAGGTCATCCGCCATGTCACTGAGAATAGTGATGAGATTCTAGAGGGGATGTATTAAACTGTAATGAGAGATAATTCTTCTTTTTGGAAAATTTTCTTTGAGGTAACAACGGGGTCGGTTTCCCTTAAAAAACTTTGATAAAAATCCCAGAGGCAAGAAATATTTTTTTCGAGAGTAAAATCAAACCTTCTCCTCATCACCTCTTCTTTCGCTTTCTTTGCTTCTTCACTCGCCAACAGATGTTTAAGATTATTTATTTCTTTACAGATAATCCCCACCCCATACTGTTCAATAAATCTTTTAAGGGAAAGATGGCCAAAAGAAATTACTGGTAACCCTGCGCTGACATATTCTATCGCTTTGTTAGGAAGCGCTGTGTCTAAATGTTCCTGATTCTTGGCCCCATTAAACCCCGCCCAGCCAAAATCATATTGAGTAATCTCTTCCAACAGATTGGTGGGAGACAATTTTCCGTGATAATGAATAAACGAAGATTCCCTCGAAAGATTTTTGTAAATCGGATGTTGTTCTTTAGAAACATAGAGATGAACAAAAATGCCTTGCTTCGCAATTTGCCGGAAAATATTTACTAAATCATAATGCGAGTTTGTTCCGCTGTCCACTGTACCCTCATATACCAAATGGATTTTCCCATCTCTGCGCGAAAGTTTTTCTTGTAATTGGCAGGGAATCAAATCTTTTGGAATATAATTCGGAAAGACTACAGAAGGAGCCGTTAAATCATATCTCTCCTCCGCCATTTCCTTCATGACGGAGGAAACAAAAATAATGCCGTCACTCTTTCTTAACGCTGCCTCCTCCTCCGTTAGAAGAGTATCCCGCGCCCTATTCCCGTAGGGAGTGATTCTCGTAGATATTAAGTCGTGCACATCATGGATTAGGGGTGCTGCAATCCCTAAACTCTCCTTTATTTTTAGAGCGGTCAACGTCAAATAATCCGGAGCGTTGTGGCTATGGATTAAATCTACCGATTCTGATTTCAAAATCTGCTCCAAGTTTTCCTCTACTTTTCCTTTTTTCAGCTTCCACCACCCATTAAAAATCTCATTTCCTTCTCCGTAAAATTCATTGAGAGTTTTTCCTAAGTAAGCAAAGATTATTTCTACCCCGGGATACATCTTCTTTAATCCGCGTCCGTACTTCAAAGCCCGGATGCAAGGCTGTGGCTGAAGGAATAGTATTTTCATCTCGCTCTGTGAAATCCTTCCCCTTTAAAAAAGTTTATACTCTCTGCCAGGAAAAAAAATTCTTTAGTGAACGAAAAAGTCATATTTTACAACCAATATCTTTATTAATTTCCTTATCAATTAAAAACCATGAAATTTGCCCATCTCGCTGATTTGCACATCGGCTCCTGGAGAGAACCGAAGATGGGAGATCTTTCCAGCAAAGCTTTTATCGAAGCAATTGACCTTTGTATCAAAGAAAAAGTAGACTTCATTCTTTTTGCCGGCGATTTATTTAATACTGCCCTTCCCCCCATCGACAAACTTAAACTAGTCACTAAAAAATTAAAGGAATTACAAGACAACCAGATTCCAGTTTATGCCATTCCCGGCTCTCATGACTTTTCTCCCAGCGGCAAAACTATGATCGATGTCCTAGAAAACGCCGGCTTATTAACTAATATCTGCAAAGGGAAAGTAATCGATGGCCTGCTTCAGCTTAAGCTCACTATCGACCAAAAAACTGGCACGGGCATAACAGGCATACTTGGCAAAAAGGGAATGCTTGATCGTACTTACTATGAAAATCTTGATTATACATACTTACAAAAAGAAATCTCTCCATTACAATACAAGATTTTCCTCTTCCATACCACTTTAACAGAACTCAAGCCAAAATCTCAGGAGAAATCAGAAAGCCAGCCGATTTCCTTCCTGCCCAAAGGATTTGATTATTACGCCGGCGGCCATCTTCACCTAAGAATTGAAGAACAACTGCCAGACTACAACCAAATTGTTTATCCGGGCCCTCTTTTTCCAAACAATTTTTCTGAATTAGAAGAATGTGGCAGCGGCGGTTTTTACATCATTGAAGTTAATACTGAGGAGACAAAAACCTCCAAATTTACTTGGATTCCTCTTCAATCAGTAGAACATTTAAACATTAAAATTGAAAGCAAACATCAAACTCCAGTCCAAGTTGAAGAACAGATTAAACAACAATTAGAAAATCATGATTTAAATAACAAACTGATTACGCTCCGCTTGAGCGGTCATCTTATCTCTGGCAAAGTAAATGACATCAACTTTAAATCGTTAGTCGAACTATCCCAGCAGAGAGGCGCTTATCATCTATTAAAGAACACTTCTGGTCTGCAATCAGAAGAGATGGAAGAAATCTTTGGTCTGTCTGCTTCTACCTCCGAAGAAACTGAAGAACGGATTATCCAAGAACATCTTCAACAAGTGAAAACAGACTTTTTAGACAAAGAAGGGGAATTGCGACTAATTCGTAATCTTTTGCATGCGGCCAGCACAGAAAAAGCAGAAGGCGAAACTAAAACTACTTTTGAAAAAAGAATTCTTGAGGAGACTGACGCGTTAGTGGGAATTAAAAACTAATCTAAAACACCGTGATCAGAATCAGATAACCTTCCAATGGTATACTCTAAAAATTAAGATTTAAAAACGAAAAAGAAAGAAAAATAAAAAATACCACCTTACGGGGTGGTTGTTGCTACTACTGCCGCAGTGGCTGCTACGACCTTATACTCGCTCACAGAGCCAGTTCGTTCAATCTCAGCTTCTTTGCCAGTGAACTTATTGACCTTATAAGCTGCTAAGGCTTTACCAGCTGCTCGGGTATCATCCGCTGCATAACCTGCTACTAACAAAGCAACCTTATCTCCATTCTCGAAAAGCTTTATCTTTGCTTTTCCAGGAGTGAAGCCCTCAGCACAATCTGCCGGATTTCCTAATAAGGTAGCCGCAGCTGCATTAGCACAAGGTCCGCCTACTACGATAGCGTTCTGAGCCTTAACATCTGCTACTTCACTAGCCAACTTACTGGCAGTTACCGGAATGCTTACCAAAGTAGATTCTCCACCAGCAGTGGTAGAAAACTCAGAGCCTTTGGCAGTAACAAATACTTGTGGTAATTGCTGTTTCTTTGGAGTACTGATAGTTACTGCATACGGGCTACTAGTCGGCTGATTATAAGTAATCTTACCGCCCATGGTGGTATATCCATATCCAATACTAGTTTCTCCACTAGGTTGTACTTGACTAAATGCTCCAGCAATAGTTCCTGAAACTTTGGGACCAGTAGCCGAGGTAATCACCCAAATAAGAGGCGTAGGGGATTCGGTATCCCAATCATTTCCATCTGGCCAATCAACAGTTACGTTAATCTGATCCGGCTGAGTTACATTTGCCCAAGTATCATTTAAGTACGAAGCAACTTGGATTCTTGCTCCATAATAATCTTTTATTGCAATGGGGGTTGTCTCAGTTACATCTCCGTCTCCATTCATATCCACATCTATCTCAGCATCATCTGAAGCCATGGTGGTCAAGTTTCGAACAATAAAACTATAACCCCCAAGCTTGATAGTTGCTTTAGTTACGGTAGTGCCTGTTTCCAATGCATATTCCAACGTATCTCCTCCTTCAGCTGCAACCTTAAACTTAATTTTCGGGCTAGTTTTAGTTACTGCGTCTGCTCCCTTATATTGCAACAAGTAAGACTTGGTCCCTGCGACAGTAGTTACTGCATCATTACTACTGGTTCCACCAGTAACAACAAAAAAGTCATTCTTACTGAGATTATGGAAGCTAGATCCAGCAGAGTTCTCAAGCAAAACTAACTCTTTAGCCGCAGCTGCTTCATCACCCATAGACAAATTGTATATGGCATCAGAGTATGCAACTGGCATGGTTACTTTTTTATTATCTCCATCATACCAGATTACATTGTAGTTTCGATCACCGCTAGTATCAACCTTAACGTCATGACTATCTTCCTTTGTCATTCCTTGGTATTCAATGTCCCAATTATTAGTGAAGATACTTCCTACATCTTCTCCTGCGGCGGTAATAACAGTACTCAATTTCCCATTAGCCGGAACAAAATAATCATCTTGAGCCGTACTATTTACCTCAATGGTACTAAGTTTGGTTGTTACGTTATTATCCGTACCAGTAATAACCACATTAGCGCCATCAACAGATTCTGTACCCAAAATCAATTCAGTATCTGAAAGAGCGTCGGTAATAAGCTCATCTTTCAATTCAAGTTTGTCTGCACCCAAAAAGAAAGTAGCTGAATGGACACCACCAGCATAAGACTGGTAAAGAACTTCAGATACACCGATTTCTGTACCATCTTTTAATTTCTTAGTGTCTCCTACTTGTAATTTATCAGTCAATTCTCCGTTGACATCAAATTTAGCGTAGGTACCATCTACATAGTTCAGTTTTACTTTGTAGTCCTTTCCTTTTACAGCGATAGTTTTTTCTTCGCTTTCTAAGATGGTGGAACTTTCTGCTCCGCCCATCATCATCAAACGAACACTGGCGGTCCTGCCAGAAGAATGGCGTCTTGCTAATACGATGGTGTATTCTTTGCCAAACATAGTTATCTTCTTATTTTCATAATCCTGCAAAATTGTTCCAGTGGTAGACGCAGCACCAGTACTATCCACAATATCGCTGCTTGCCTGAGAAGTAAACTCTAATTTGTACCGGAACATTACATTACCATTCTTGAAATACAAGAAATCAGCGGTCTTGTCATCGTCGTCCATAGCGTACTTAACAATGCCGGTTTGAGCTGGACTAGAAACATCCGAAAAATACAGGTACTGATTATATGGATATTCACTTTCCCCAGTACTAAACTTACCCGCTGCCAAAGCCTTCAGTTCTGAGCTACCAATATAACTAGTGATAGCACTAAACGATTCTCCAGAAACAGTACTATATGAAGAATTGCTGTTTGTCATTTCTAAAAACTTAGCAGAAGTAGCTACTTTCCATGCATCTCCAATAGCAGTAGTAGCTGTACTCGTACTTGCTTTATTATACCACATATTATTGCTTATATCAATAGTGGCCAAAGTGTCTGCCGCGTTGGCATTATCACCAACTATAAATACACCATTGAAGGCCCCGTTCGTAACGAACATTGAGGGATAATCCTTCAAGTCTGCAGCCATTGCGCCCATTAAGGTAGCTCCTACCATTACAGAACTGGCACCAATTGCCGCCATTCTCTTTACCATCTTTTTTACTTCCATTTTCTAACACACCTCCATGTGCTTTTTTTCGGGTAAAAATCTTTTTTTAACCCTCTTTTTGTGTTTAAAACTAACTTGATTTCAACTGATGAAATCCAGACGGTTTATAAACCTTTCGCAAAGGGGAAAGCAAACCTTAGTGAAACATAGCAATATTTTGACTGCGTTTATTGTTTAATTTAATATTTTTACGTTTTGCTAATTAAAACTCTTAAAAAAAGTTATTAAGATTAAAAAAGACTGATTTATTCTTTATAATTTCTTTTCAATAGAGAAAATATTATAGAACTTTAATCTATTATAACCGAATATAATGAAATATAAAAACTTAAGACCTAGAATTATGTTCCAGTATTCTAATCAAAAGCAAAGAAATATATGTAACCGCCTTAATCTAAGTATATGTTTAATGCTCCATTACCAGATTTCCTAGCTGCTCACTTTGCTAATAAGCATATCAAATCTCTTAATCCTGTTCAAAAAGCCTCTTTAGATAAAGGCCTTTTCAATCAAACGAACCTTCTTGTCTCTGCTCCTACTGCATCTGGCAAGACTTTAATCGCCGTCATGGCCGCAGCCCAATTCTTAGAACGTAATAAATTGCAGAATAAAAAGCAGAAGATAGTTTATCTCGTTCCCCTCAAAGCTTTAGCCAGCGAGAAAGCCCGCGAATTCAAAGAAATTTTTGCTCCTGCCGGCTATGAAGTGGCATTAAGCATGGGCGATTTAGACTCTGCTTCAGAATATCTGCATAAGTATAATATTATAATACTCACTGTAGAACAACTTGATTCTTTAATCCGTCATCACGCTCATTGGACCAAAGAGATCGGCTTAGTTATCGTCGATGAAATACATCTTCTCAATGATGCTGAACGCGGCCCTAATCTAGAAGTGCTTCTCACTCTTCTACGTTCTACTATCAAACCGCGCATCATCGGCTTATCCGCTACTATTGGCAATGCTGAAGAACTGGCCCAATGGCTAGAGGCCGAGCTGGTAGTCAGCGATTGGCGGCCGGTGAAGCTGAAGAAAGGCATCAGCCGAGACGGAGAGATTACTTTCTATGATTAATGCAGAACGATTAAAGAGATGACTGAATAGAATCATTCTTCTGTGGGGGTTGTTAAAGTCGGGGAAAATTCAAATTTTTTTAACTTATCAATCAAACCATCAGAAAAAAGCAGTCGTTTGTTGTGCATAGTTATCGGAATAGCATTGTATCCTTTTGTTTCCTCCAATATCCGTGCGATTTCTTCTGGTTTTGCATCATACCTCCAATCCAGGTCTTCATAATCCCTTAAGAAAGGAACAGCAAGGGGAGTCTTTGTCTTTTCTTGAATCAGAAGAATATGAATCGTTTTTCCATCAACGCTGCCCACCACTCCTTCGATTGGCCTAACGGCTAAACCGCCATACATAGCATAATTCTCCCTCATATTTGACAATGCCAAGAGATCTCCTCCGCTTTCGTCTATAATTGAAGGAGTCACGTTTCCAGTAGGATGAGAATGCAAAGCAAATAAAAAGTACGAATCTTGACCGTCTCCATATTCCAATCCGAAATCGAATGCTGATGGCCCTTCACCATGAGAACAGTCATCAGACCCCTCTTCCACATCACCAACAATATACTCCGAGCTATTTATCATCTGAAGAATAGCAAATGATTTTTCGTTTGGACATTCTAAATCTCCTAACTCTTGAACATTTCTCTTAAACTTTGGATCTGAAAGTATACGAACTAAATGCTTTGCAGTTATTGAATAAATATCTTTGCCCATGTTTCTGAAACAATAAGTAACCATTTATAAACTTTTTTAGTGTTATTACTAAAGAGGACTAATCAAAATTAAATAAAACGAAAAACTTATTCCATACAATTCTCCCACAACTTATATTAATAAACTCTATTTACTTCATTTATGCGCCCCGACCGAGAAGAATTCAGGACTCGTCAGCATGTCTTTGATCAGTTTACTAATCGCACTCTTTTTGAGCTTTCCAGCCACAATCATTTCAATCAGCTGCAAAGCCCCCTCTCTACAGGCAAAGAAAGCAATGTCTTTACCGCGGAAAAAGGAAAAAAGTTAGTCATCGTTAAAATATACCGCTTGCAAACATGCGATTTCCGCCGCATGTATGAATATATTCGCTATGACCCTCGCTTTATGGGCTTGGAAAATAATCGCCGGAAAATTATCTTTGCTTGGTGCCGAAGAGAGTACAGCAACCTTTTACTGGCCGAAGAAGCCGGCTTAACTGTCCCTCACGCTTTAGCTTTTCAGAACAATGTTTTAGTAGAAAAATTCATCGGCGAGAAACAAGAAGCTGCCAGAAAAGTAAAAGACCACATGCCCGAAGATCCTGAAGATTTTTGGCAGCAGACAGTCAAGCAACTAAAAAAATTGCGGGCCATCGGCATGGTTCATGGAGATCTGTCTGCATTCAATCTCTTAAACTTCCAAGAAAAACCGGTTTTCATCGATCTTTCCCATACCACTCAAGAAAGAAATCCCCGATACAACGAATTATGGGAACGAGATCTCCATGCCCTTTTCACTTTCTTCCGCAAACTAGGGGTGAAAATTGATGAAGAAGCCGTAAAGAAAGAAATTTTTAAAAGATAGATGTAACTACTCATCAAAATCATCAAATCACCCCAAAACTTAAAACTAATCCCTGTTTTCTCCTTAAAATGATTGAAGACGAGCCAAAAGAAAAAGTACGGGAAGAATTTTCCTACGAACTGCGCATCCCTAAAGATCGAGTTGGAGCAGTAGTCGGTAAAGAAGGAGCTACTAAAAAACAGTTGGAAGCTCAAACTAATTCTAAGATTCAAATCAGTGCAGATGGAGATGTTCATATCCTCGGAGACGATAGTTTTTCTGTTTACTTAGCTAAAGAAGTAGTTAGAGCTGTCGGTCGAGGCTTCAACCCCCTGGCTGCTCTTAATTTAGTAAAAACAGACTATACTATGGAAGTGATTGATCTTCGCCATTATACTGGCGATAATAAAAATGCTCTTTTAAGATTACGTGGTAGAGTAATTGGTACTGAAGGTAAATCCCGTCAAGAATTAGAGCATCTGGCCGAAGTGAACATTTCTGTCTACGGCAAGACTATTGCGATTATTGGTCCGGTAGAAAGAGTGACCGAAGCGAGAAGAGCTTTAGAATTAATTCTTTCCGGCTCTAAACATTCTACTGCTTACCGCTATCTAGAAAAGAAGCGAAGAGACTGGGCTCTGGAAAAAGCAAAGATTTAATGAATCGCATAGTCTGGCAAAGGCTGGCCGTATCTCGCTCCCAAAAATATCAAATCTTCCTCTTCCTCGCCAAGTGTAGTCAATCTCCGTTTCTGTGTTTCTTCATGTTTGTCTATCAAGTATTCCAGTTCAGTTACATAACTTCCGCTTACTCCCCCATTAACTCTTCGCCCGACAGAATCTCCGCACATCTCTCTCAGCTCTTTAGTAGAGATTATTCTTTTTTCTTCCAAGTCAAATAACTTTTTTATTTCTCCTTCTAGAACATAATCCCGACATGCATCTCCTAAAAGTTTCCCATATCTTTTTCCAAGCCGTTTGTACGGAATGAAATCAATCACATCTCCATCTGCCATTTTCTCAACCCCCACGCAATTCGCAACAATATAACTATATAATACTTCAGCATATAGTCTCTATATTTTATCCAAAAGGAAACGAAAACCATAAAAACTAAAAGAAAATGCTTTCTTCCATGTCCGTGCTCATCTTAATCATCTCCAGCCTTTACTTCATGCTTCCAGCTTATCTGGCCAACATGTCTGCCGAAGTATTCAGCCGGATTATCTCTCCTAAAATTAAGTTTCTTGCTCGGCCCATTGACAACAATAAAAAGTGGCATGGCAAACCGATATTCGGCAGCCATAAGACTTGGGGCGGTTTAATTTATGCCTCTTTAGCAGGAATTATTGTTTTTTTTATCCAAAGAGAACTATTTGTTTACTCTTCAATCAAACAAATTTCTCTCATCGATTATTCTTCCACTTCTTTACTTCTCGGATTTCTTCTTGGTTTCGGAGCGATTACTGGAGATCTCATCAAAAGTTTCTTCAAGCGCCGAACTAACATCCCGCCAGGCAAACCTTGGATTCCCTTTGACCAATTAGATTTTCTTGCCGGAGCCGTTATCTTCTCTCTGCCGATGATTATTTTAAATTGGCAAAATTATTTAGTAATCTTTTTGGTTACTCCGTTCTTGCATATTTTAATAAACCGGATTGGATATTATATAAACATCAGAAAAGATAAAATCTAAAAAAAATTATGTTTTCTCGTCTCTAAAAAATACGCTAACTGCAACAGCAGACTATAAACCGCTACTACTCCCACCACTAAACCTCCCAAGGTATAAGCCCAAGAAATAACCGGCCCGAAGAGATAAATACTCATCACAGTAGTGCGTGAAAACCACGCGGGGTATTTCATTTTAGAAAATAGATAAATTAAATCTTTAGCCAACAATAAAAATGTAAAAATCAGTATGATATAATCTCCGAAATAAAAGTATGATTTTAACATAATTAACCAGATGGTTGCTCTGTCGCTGATCTGATCAAGATATTTCCCCCTTACTGTTGTTTCTGTAATTCTCGCTAGTACTCCGTCTAAACCGTCAAGGAAAAGATGCAGCAAAGCAAAAAGGATAAACAGCCAATGGATACGGAAAAGAAAATAAACGGAGATTAAACCACATAGGAAAGAAAGCGCTGTCAATTGATTAGCCGTAATACTGAGCTTCCTCAGCTGCTCGGCTAAGGGATAAAACAATTCGCTTCTTAGCTTCCGCATAAAATTCATATAATCTTCATATGCGCCCATTTTAAACTAAAAAAATCTTAAACTTATAAATATGTTCCTTAATCTCCGGCATCAATAGTCTATCTTCTGGTTTAACAAAGTTTAAAAGAGCGCTATGACAGATATAAACCGAATATTGCAAACTTATAAAACTTGGGGGGGCTAAAATGAATTCTCAAAAGATTGCTATTGTCGGCACAGGTTATGTTGGTTTAGTCACCGGCGCTTGTTTTGCTAAGTTTGATCATCAGGTAACCTGCATAGATAATAATCCAGGTAAAATCAACTTGCTTAGTCAAGGAAAAGTACCATTCTACGAACCGGGATTGGAAGAACTAGTCCGTTCTGGTAGAGAACGCGGCAATCTTCATTTTACATCGGATTTATCTGCAGCCATACAAGATTCATTAGTCAGTTTTATCTGTGTCGGAACTCCTTCAGCCGAAGACGGCTCTGCAGATTTGACTGCCGTCTTTAACGTAGCCAAAGAAATCGGCAAAAGCCTCACTGAATACAAAGTGATTGTAGATAAAAGTACTGTGCCTGTAGGTACCGCCGAACTGGTAGAAGAAACTATCCGCGGTCAAACTATTTCTTCTTTTGATGTTGTCTCTAATCCGGAGTTTCTTGCTGAAGGCCGAGCAGTAGAAGATTTCCTCAAACCAGATCGAGTGGTAATTGGCACCAGATCCGAAAAAGCAAGAGACATCATGTTAGAGCTTTATCGTCCTTTGATGCTCAGCGGAGATCGCACTTTGCTCATGAGCCCCGAAGAAGCAGAGATGGCCAAGTATGCAGCCAACGCTGCATTAGCTACCAAAATTTCTTTCATGAACGACTTGGCCCGTCTTTGTGATAAACTGCATATCGATGTCGATTTTGTTCGTAAAGCT